>DATNIY010000107.1:0-25098 GCA_035604195.1 Allostellaceae bacterium | reverse complement strand
AAGCCGCAGATCGGCGAGCCGCCGCTTCGCGCCGGACGCGACATTGGCCTCGAGCGCCGCGAGCTTGGCGCCGCCGCCGAGTGCAACGGCATCGAGCGCCGCCGCGAGCCGCCCTGGAGCCGGATCGCCCTTCGCGCCGAGCTTCCGCAGATTCTCAGCCAAACGCGCCATGGCCTGGAGCGTTTCCTCATGGCTTGGCGCCGGTTTCGTGGCCGCAGGCGACAGCGTCGGCCCGAGCAATGTCACGGCGTCCGCGAGGATGGCGAGCTTGGCCGGCTGATCCTCCGGCACGAAGCTTGCCGCGGTGACGGTCCGAGCCACCTCGGGCAGGCCGTCGAGCCGCTGCGACAGCGCCTCCGCAGCGTCAAGCGACGGCGCGAGGATCTCGATCGCGTAAGGCGTATTGATCGGATCCGCGGTCAGGTCAATGAGCGTCGCAACCGATTCGGCGCTCGGGCTCTGCAGGTGGAGCGGATTGAAATCGAATTTCAGCAGCGGCAGCAGCGCGAGGCAGGCGAGCGCGACAATCGCCGCGACCACGATGATCGGCCGGCGCCGGCGCAGCAGCAGCCGATCGAGCGGCGCCAGACGCGCGAAGCCGACCGGACGGGGCTCGCCGCGCGGCCGCAGCAAGGTCAGAAGCGCCGGCAGCAGCGTCAGGTTGAGCCCCAGTGCGATGAGCATGCCGAATCCGGCGACGATGCCGAGATCGGAGACGCCGGTGTAGTCGGTCGGGACGAAGGAGAAGAATCCGACCGCGGTCGCCGCCGCGGCCACCACGATCGGCCCGCCGATGCCGCGCGCGGTTTGCCGCAGCGCGTCAGCCAGGTCTCGTTGCTCGAACCGCTCGGCGCGATAGCGCACCGCGAACTGGATGCCGAAGTCGACGGCGATACCGACGAAGAGTACCGCGAAGGCGGCAGAGATGGGATTGAAGGCGCCGACCGCGAGCGTGCCGAAACTGGCGCAGAGCACGAGCCCGATGACGAGCGTGACCAGGATCGCCGCGACCAGTCGCAGCGATCGCAACGCCAGCAACAGCCAAAGACAAAGCAGTCCCACCGACAGCGCCGTCGCGAACCCGGCGCCCGCTTTGAGCGTGCTGAACTGATCGTCGTTGAGCGCCACCGGGCCGGTGAGGCGTACCCGCACGCCGCGATCCGGCGTGAGCCCGGCCGCTTCCGCCGCGGCGCGCACCGTCGCCGTCGCGCGCTCTCCGGGCATGGCGGATGAATAATCGAGAACCGGCTGGGCGAGCACGAAGCGGCGCAGCTCGCTTTGCTCGACGGCGCGCCCGCTCAGCAGCGCCTCCCAGGAGAGCGGCGCATAGTGGCCGCGGAGCGCGGCGTCTGTCGCGTCGGCGACGGCGGTGACCGCCGGAGCGATGGCGCTCGCCGCCACGTCGCCGTGCAGCGCGCCTTGCGCCATGAGGTCGAGCGCGCCGAATATGCCGCGCAGACTCGGATCGCTGGCGAGCGTGCCGATCAAAGGCTGGGCGGCGATGAGCTGATCGGCGAAGCGCTGCACTTCCTCGGTCGACAGGAACAGCAGCCCCTCCTTGCGGAAGAAGGGGCCGCCCTCGGGCAAACGCACGCTCTTGAAGAGATTCGGCATGACGGCGAGACGGTCGCGCAACTCCGTGGCGGCATCATCGGCCTGCTCCGGCGTCGCGCCATCGATCACCATGACCAGAAGGTCGGTGTTCTGCGGAAAGGCGCGGTCCATCGCGGCTTCGCGCTGCCGCCACGGGAGATCGGCGGCGATGAGCTTGTCGATGTCACTGTCGATGGCGATGTGCCCGGCAGTGTAGACGCCGCCGCCGACGGCCAGCAGCAGCATGAGCCCCACCACCAGCCAGGCGTGACGACGGCTGGTCTCGACCAGCCGAACAATGAACTCGGCCATCGCCTACGCCGTGCCGCCGGTCTGCGGATAGGCGAGGCGGGCGATGAAGAAAACCGCCATGGGAGCCCTTACCGAAATGGACGCCGCCGCGCTGTCAGCCGTGCTCGCGCGAGCGGGGCGATGGACGGCTTAGAAGTTATAGCCCGTCCGGATGCCGAGATTGGTCATGCCGGGGTTGTGCCGTCCGATGTCGGCATTTGAGAGGTGATCCATGAACAGCGAAACGTCGGCCGCACCCGCGAAGCGATAGCCGAGATCCAGCTCCTCGTGAAACAGCAGGCGCGAGCCGAGCCCGACGTGGCCGGGACTGCCGGTGTTTGAGTTGTCGTGAATGGCGCCGCCGAGGCCGAGCGAACCAAAGATGCCATCCCCCGGCCGGAACACCCCATCGATCAGCTTCGCCGTCCCGGTCAGGCCGGTATAGGCGTAGCTCGTCTCGCCCTCGGTGTTGACCGTCATCCCAAGATGAGGACGCAACGTACCGATCCCCGGGAAGGCGGTGAGCGGCTTGAACAGCAACTCGCCATTGACGTCGACGCCGTTCTCGATATGCGGGTCGAACAGCGGAACGTCATGCGCGAGAAGGCCGAGCTTCGCCTCGTCGATCCAGCCGCCGTCGGCTCGCCCGGGTCTCGGTATGATGACGAGGAGGCAGAGCGCGCAGGTTGCAAGCGTTGCCAGCAGAGTTTTTTCCATTTTTGCGTGGACCGTAGTCGGAAGGGCGCCACAATTTGATCGAAGGTGTTCATTTTGCCAAGCCGTTAAGTGGAAAATGGCGGAGTCGCGTCCGCTGCCGCGGCAATCTCCGCGATTCGAGCCCGCCGACGCCGAGTCGACACCGTGAAAATGCGGCCGCCCGCTCAGAATCCGTTGCCGGGCAGGACCAGGATCTCGGTCGTCTTCGGCAGCATGGCGCGCGACAGGGCAACGCGCGGCGATTCGCTGGTTTTCACCGGATAGCGCTCGCCGACTCGGTCGAGGAAGCGTTGCAGCACGCTTGGCCCGAAGAAATGCATGGGGACGACGAGGGCCGGGTGGATCTGCTCGATCACCGTCAGCATGTCGGTCTGGCTTAAGGTGTAGGCGCCGTCCACCGGCGTCAGCAGTACGTCGATCTGGCCGAGATCGGCGAGGTGCTCTTGCGTCAAGGTGTGATGCAGATGGCTCAAATGGGCGATGCAAAGATCGGCGATTTCGAAAACGAAGATCGAGTTGCCGCCGTATTCGGTGCCGCCGTAGCCGTAGTCGCGGATATTGGTCAGCACGTTGCGGATGCGCACATCGCGGTAGCGCAGATCCCAATGCGGCGGGCCGCTCCCGGTATCCCAGCCGCGCAGCACGTATTTGATCTCGGGCTCGGGATGGTCGGTGTAGTGAGTCGGGTGCGCGTGGTTCATCGTCACGATGTCCGGGATGAAAGGCGGGCGGATGTAGCCGTTGTAGTCGGTGACGATGGTGACGCCTGCGGCACTCTCGATGAGGAAGCTGGCATGGCCGAGGAAGGTGAGGTCGACGATGCCCGTACTGCCCGAGACCGGCAGCGAGGCGAGTTGCAGCGGGCGCGATGCGACGTTGGGCAGGCACGGCGCCGCCAGCGCGCGCCCGGGGATGAGCAGCGCCGCCCAGAGCAGCAACAGCAGCAGCGGACGACATCTCGCGGCAAGCGAATGCGCCATAATCCCAGCGCTCCTTGATGCCGGCCATTATGCGCCGGCCAAGCCAGCGCGGGAAGCAAGAGCGCGATCCCGGCCCCCTCCGGCCTTTTCCATTGCGTCGCGCGAGACGGCGATGTTTGCTCATCGCCCGAGGGAGGGAGCAATGCCGTCATCACCCGCCGCGCCTCGATCGACCGTCCTGCAGCTCGCGGCCAAGCTTGCTTCCGGCCGCACCAGCAGCCGCGCGCTCGTCGAGCAGGCGCTCGCCCGGATCGCCGATCCCGCGGGCGAGGGCGCGCGCAGCTTCATCGCCGTCTATGGCGAGAGCGCCCGCACCGCCGCCGACGGCCAGGACAAGCTCCGCCGGGCCGGCTACGTCGCCTCGCCGCTCGCGGGCTTGCCCGTGTCGGTCAAGGATCTCTTCGACGTCAAGGGCGAGCGCACCCTTGCCGGCTCGAAGGCGCTCGACGACGCGCCGCCGGCCGCGCGCGACGCCGCCATCGTGACCCGGCTGCGCGCCGCCGGCGCGGTGCTGATCGGGCGCACCAACATGACCGAGTTCGCCTTTTCCGGCGTCGGCATCAATCCGCATTTCGGCACGCCGGGCAATCCCTTCGACCGCAAGCGCATCCCCGGCGGCTCGTCCTCGGGCGCCGCGGTGGCGGTGAAGGACGGGTTTTGCGTCGTGGCGATCGGCACCGACACCGGCGGCTCCGTGCGCATTCCGGCGGCGCTGTGCGGCGTGGTCGGATTCAAGCCGACCCAACGGCGCGTGAAGCTGGCAGGGGCGCTGCCGCTATCGCCCACGCTCGATTCAATCGGCCCGCTCGGCGCCAGCGTCGCCTGCTGCGCCATTGCCGATGCCGTGCTCGCCGGCGAGGAGCCGGAAGTGCCGGCGGCGGCGCCGGTCGAAAGGCTGCGGCTCGGCATTCCCCAGCGCCTGGTGCTCGACGATCTCGATGCGCCCGTCGCCGCTTCCTTCGCGCGCGTGTGCCAAGCGCTTTCCCGCGCGGGCGCGCGGATCGCCGATCTGCCGCTGGCGGAACTCGGCGATTACGGCGCGATCAACGCCGGCGGCGGCTTCTCGCCGCCCGAAGCCTATGCCTGGCATCGCGCGCTGATCGAGCGGCGCGGCGCCGATTACGACCCGCGGGTGCGCACCCGCATCGAGCGCGGGCGGAGGATGAGCGCCGCCGACTACATTACTCTCATTGCGCGGCGGGCCGAGTTCATCGCCCGCGTCGATCGCGCGACGGCCGATGTCGACGCGCTGCTGATGCCGACCGTCGCGCTGGTGGCGCCGCCCATCGCCGCCTTCGCCAAGGACGAGGATTTCGTCCGGCTCAATCTGCGCATCCTGCGCAATACGGCGCTCGTCAACTTCCTCGACCGCTGCGCCATCAGCCTGCCGATCGAGCGCCCGGGCGAGCCGCCCGTCGGCCTCATGCTCGTCGGCCGCCACGGCGAGGACCGCCGCCTCCTCGCGATCGCGCTCGGCGTCGAGGCGGCGCTGGCGGGGGCTTAGCCGGCCTGTCCGGAACGGACGAAGAACGTCAGAGACAGCGCTCGCTGTCGAGCGCCACCGCGATCGGCTTCAAGGTCTTCTGCAGGCTGGCGAGCACCTCGCCGAGCGCCATGCCGCTGGCCAGGCGATGGCGGCCCTGGAGCACGGCGTAGCCGCCCTGGTCTTGGCGGCCGCTGCCGGGGTCGGTCTTGACGATGGTGAAAAGCGGGCTTTCCTGGGTGTGGCGGAAGACCGAGAACAGCGCCGCCCCGTCGCGCTGGTCGATCGCGTAGTCGCGCCATTCGCCGCGCACCACCTGGCGGCTGTAAAGGGAGAGAAGCTGGTTGAGCTCGGGCCGGCTGAAGAAGACGCGCCGGTATTTGCGTCGGTAGTCGTTGAGGCGGAAGACCTTCGTCATCGGCGCCGTCTCGAGCCGTCCGTCATGGGCCTCAGTGTTTCTCATTTCCCGCGCGAAATCCAGGGCCTAGCTGTAGGCACGGCCCGCGTTTGCGCCGGCGCGGGCGAGCGGCTATTTTAGCCGCCTCTCGGAGATCGGGGCGGTCGGTGGCTGATATCTTTCGCGAAATCGACGAGGAGTTGCGCCGCGACAACCTCGCGAAGCTGTGGGCGCGCTATGGCAATTCCGTCATCGCGGCGGCGGTGGTCGTGGTTCTCGTCACGGCGGGCATCGTCGGCTGGCGCCAATATGAGGCGCGGCAGCGGCAGGACGAGGGCGCGCGCTATGCCGCCGCGCTCGATCTCGCGCGCCAAGGCAAGACCGCGGCGGCGGCCGACGCGTTTGCCGCGATCGGCCGCGATGCCCATGCCAGCCAGGCGATGCTGGCCCGTTTCGAGCAAGCGTCCCTCGACATCAGACAAGGCGATCCCGCGGCTTCCATCGCGCTGTACGACGCGATCGCCAAGGACGGATCGCTCGAGCCCGTCTATCGCGATCTCGCGACGCTGCTCGCCATCCGCTACGAGTTCGACAAGCAGGATCCCAAGGCGGTGATCGATCGGCTCAAGCCGTTGACCGATGCCGCGAGCCCCTGGCATCCAACGGCGCTCGAGCTGACCGCGCTCGCCGAACTCAAGGCCGGTGACAAGAATGCGGCGCGCCAAAGCTATCAGAAGCTCGCCGACGATCTCGCGGCGCCCCCGGGAATCCGTGCCCGGGCAACAGAGATGATCGCGGCCCTCGGCCAATGATCGGCGCAGGGTTCAGGACCGCCGTGCTCGTGGCCGCGCTGTTGGCGCTCGCCGGTTGCGACACGATCGGCAACCTCACCGACAGTCTCTTCGCGCAATCGAAGGACCCGCTGCCGGGCAAGCGCATCCCGGTCCTCGGCCTCAACCATCAGCTCGAGGCCGACCCCAATTTGGCAGCCGTTCAGGTGCGCCTGCCGCCGCCCTATGACAATCCGGCCTGGCCCGATGCCGGCGGCTATCCCAGCCATGCCATGTACCACCTCGCCCTCGGCGACAAGATCGGCCCGGCCTGGCACGCCGATATCGGCGACGGCGCTTCGCGTTACGGACGCATCACGGCGCAGCCCGTGGTCGAAGATGGCCGCGTCTTCGTCATGGACGCGAACGATACGGTGTCGGCCTACGACGCCAAGGACGGGCACCGGCTCTGGCGCTTTGACACCCAGCCCAAGGATATGAAGGACCAGGCCTATGGCGGCGGCGTCGCGATCGCCGGCGACCGCCTCTATGTCGGCACCGGCTATGGCCAGGTGCTGGCGCTCGAGGCCGCGACCGGCAAGGAGATCTGGCGCCACAACATGATGGCTCCGGTGCACGGCTCGCCAACGGCGGCCGAAGGCCGGGTGTTCGCGGTCACCGTCGACAATCAGCTCGAGGTCGTTTCCGCCGCCGACGGCCATGTGCTGTGGACGCATACGGGAATTCCCGAGCCGGCCGACCTGCTCGGCGCGCCGAGCCCGGCGGTCGAAGGCGACATCGTCGTGGCGCCTTACAGCTCGGGCGAGATCTTTGCGCTGCGCGTCGAGAACGGCCGCGTGCTGTGGTCCGACAGCCTCGCCACCCCCCATCCGCTCGGCGCGCTGTCGTCGCTGGCGGACATTCGCGGCGCGCCGGTGATCGACCGCGACCGGGTCTTTGCCGTGAGCCATAGCGGTCTCATGGTGGCGATCGACCTGCGCACCGGCGACCGCGTCTGGGAGCAGGACATCGGCGGGACGCACACCCCGTGGGTCGCCGGCGACTTCGTCTATGTCATCGCCAACGATCAGGAGCTGCTTTGCCTGGGCCGCCAGGACGGCAAGATCCGCTGGGCGCGCGACCTGCCGCGCTACGAGGACGAGAAGAAGAAGAAAGATCCCCTGTTCTGGACGGGGCCCGTGCTCGCCGGCGACCGGCTCATCGTCATCTCCTCGCAGGGCGAAGCCTTTTCCGTGTCGCCCTATACCGGCGCGCCGCTCGGCCGGACCGAATTTCCGGACAGCGTCTTCGTCACGCCGGCCGTGGCGGGAGCGACGCTCTATGTCTTGACCAGCGAAGCGGTTCTGATCGCGCTGCGTTAGGTCGGGACAGCGAGAAGGGCCATGGCGCTGACGGTCGCCATCATCGGCCGACCCAATGTCGGGAAGTCGACCCTGTTCAACCGGCTCGCGGGCCGGCGCTTGGCGCTGGTCGACGATTTGCCGGGCGTCACGCGCGACTGGCGCGAAGCCGAGGCGCGCCTCGCCGGCCTGCGCTTCCGCATCCTCGATACGGCGGGGCTCGAGGACGCGGCCGAGGGCACGCTTACCGCGCGCATGCAGGCGCAGACCGAGCGCGCGCTTGTCGAGGCCGATGTCGCGCTGTTCCTGATCGATGCGCGGGCCGGGGTCACGCCGCTCGACCGCCATTTCGCGCAATGGCTCCGGCGCCGCGCGACGCCGGTGATCCTGGTTGCGAACAAGGCCGAGGGTCGGGCCGGCGAGGCCGGCGTTCTCGAAGCCTTCGCCCTCGGGCTCGGCGCGCCGGTCGCGCTCTCGGCGGAGCATGGCGAAGGCCTCGATGCGCTCTACGAAGCGCTCGCGCCTTTCGCCGAGCGCGTGGCCGCCGCAGATCTGGCGGCGCCCGCCGCGGCGGCGCCAAGGCCTCTGCAATTGGCCGTGGTCGGCCGGCCCAATGTCGGCAAATCGAGCCTGGTCAACCGGCTCATCGGCGAGGAGCGGCTGCTGACCGGGCCCGAAGCCGGCATCACCCGCGATGCCATCACGATCGAATGGCGCTGGCACGACCGGGCGATCGAGCTCATCGACACGGCCGGGCTCAGGCGCCGCGCCAAGGTCGAGGAAAAACTCGAGCAGCTCTCGACCGGCGATGCGCTGCGCGCCATCCGCTTTGCCGAAATCGTCGTCTTGGTGCTCGACGGAACCCAGAAGCTCGAGCGCCAGGATCTGACGATCGCGCGGATGGTGGCCGAGGAGGGGCGGGCTTTGGTCCTCGCCGTCAACAAATGGGACCTCGTCGAAAACAAGCGCGCCGCGCTCGAGCGGCTGCGCGAGGGGCTTGCCCGATCGCTGCCGCAGCTCGCGGGCATCGGCTGCGTTACGCTTTCCGCGCTCAACGGCACGGGCGTCGCGAAGCTGATGCCGGCGGTCTTCGCTGCCGAGGCGGCGTGGAACCGCCGCATTCCGACGCCGCGCCTCAACCGCTTTCTCGCCGAAGCGGGCAGGCGCCACCCGCCGCCGCTGGTCGCCGGGCGGCCGCTGCGTCTGCGCTACATGACCCAGGTCAACATCCGTCCGCCGAGCTTCGCGCTTTTCGCCTCGAAGCCGGGCGAGCTGCCCGAGAGCTACCGCCGCTATCTCGTCAACTCGCTGCGCGAGGCCTTCGACCTGCCGGGCGTGCCGATCCGGATGATGCTGCGCAAGGGCGCCAATCCCTATGCGGCGCGGGAATAGCGCCCCGATCTTTTCGGTCTTGAGATCGGCGGCGGCGCCGTCGTCTAATGCGCGCGGGACGATCGGGAGAAGCGGCTGATGGGCGAATTCGGCATCGGTCAAGGGGTGAGCCGCTTCGAGGATCCGCGCCTGTTGCGCGGCGCCGGCCGGTTCATCGACGATGTCTCCCTGCCGGACCAGGCCTATGCCTATGTCCTGCGCTCGCCCCATGCGCATGCGCGGATCGCGCGCATCGACCTCGCCGAAGCCAAGGCGGCGCCGGGCGTGCTCGGCATCTTCACCGAGGCGGACATCCGGGCGGACGGGCTCGGCACCACTTCGGTGCAGCTGAAGCGCAAGCGGCCCGACGGCTCGCCGATGTTCTCGCGCCCGCATCCGGGCCTGGCGCGCGAGCGGGTGCGCTATGTCGGCGATCCCGTGGCGCTCATCGTCGCCGAGAGTCTCGCCGAAGCCAAGGACGCCGCCGAGCGCATCGCCATCGACTACGAGGAGCTGCCCTCGGTCACCGCGACCGGCGAGGCCGCGCTTCCGGGAAGCCCGCCGGTCTGGGAGGAATGCCCCGACAACATCTCGCATGTCTGGGAAACCGGGAACCGGGACGCCGCCGACGCCGCCTTCGCTAAGGCCGCGCATGTCGTGCGGCGGCGTTATGTCGTGACGCGCGTCCACGCGCAATTCATGGAGCCGCGCGGCGCGCTCGGCCATTGGGATGCGCGCAGCGAACGCTTCACGCTTTACGCCGATGTGCAGTATCCGCACCGCGTGCGCAATCTTCTCGCCAACACGATCTTCAAGATCCCCGAGCATCGCATCCGCGTCGTCGCCGGCGATGTCGGCGGCGGCTTCGGCGCCAAGGGCTGGCAGTATGTCGAGCACCGGCTCGTGCTGTGGGCGGCGCGCAAGCTCGGGCGGCCGGTGAAGTGGCGCTGCGAGCGCAGCGAGGCGCTGTTGGCGGACGAGCATGGCCGCGACGTTATTGCCGAGGCGGAGTTGGCGCTCGACCGCACCGGCAAGTTTCTCGGCCTCAAGGTCAGGACCACCAGCAATATCGGCGCCTATCTCTCCTCCGACCGCAATTTGCTTTCGACCTTCACGAGCTTCGGCGCACTCGTCGGCGTCTATGCCATTCCCGCGGCGTACGCGCATTTGACCGCCGTTTTCACCAACACGAGCGCGACCGCGCCCTATCGCGGCGCCGGACGGCCCGAGGCGATCTATGTCATCGAGCGTCTGGTCGACGACGCCGCGCGCGAATTGGGCCTCGACCCGATCGCGTTGCGGCGGATGAATCTCATTGCTTCGTCGGCCATGCCCTACAAGACGCCGCTCGGCTTCACCTATGATTGCGGCGCCTTCGAGCGCAATCTCGATGCCGCGCTCGATCTCGCGGACTATGTGGGATTTCCCGCACGGCGCGCGGATGCCCAAAAGCGCGGCAGGCTGCGCGGCATCGGCATCGCCAACACGATCGAGCGCGCGGCCTCGCCGGGCATGGATTTCGCGGAGATCCGCTTCGATACCGGCGGCAACGCCATGCTGCTCATGGGCACCATGAACCAGGGCCAGGGGCACGAGACGACCTTCAAGCAGATTCTGCACGAGCGGCTCGGCCTTGCGCCCGACGAAGTCCGCTTCGTCGAAGGCGACACCGATCAGGTCGCGTTCGGCATGGGAACGATGGGCTCGCGCTCGACCGTGATCGGCGGGACGGCAGTCATGATCGCGGCCGACAAGGTGATCGCCAAGGGCAAGAAGATCGCGGCCCATTTGCTCGAGGTCAGCGAGGCCGATGTCAGCTTCGGCGACGGAAGCTTCGTCGTGCCGGGCACCGATCGCGCCCTCGGCATCAAGGAAGTCGCGCGCGCCGCCTTTCAGCCGCAGCTTCTGCCGCCCGGGTTCGAGCCCGGCCTCTACGAGACCGGCTCCTTCTCGCCCGCGAACGATACCTTCCCCAATGGCTGCCACATCTGCGAGGTCGAGATCGATCCCGAGACCGGCACGGTGGATGTGGTCCGATACAGCGTCGTCGACGATGTCGGCACCGTCATCAACCCCAAGACATTGAAGGGCCAGATTCACGGCGGCGTCGCGCAAGGGCTGGGTCAGATGCTGCTCGAGCAGGTGATCTATGATCGGCGCTCAGGCCAGCTGCTCACCGCCTCGTTCATGGACTACGCCATGCCGCGGGCCGATGACCTCTGCATGATCGAGGTCGAAAGCAAGCCGGTGCCGACGCGGCTCAATCCTTTGGGAGCCAAGGGCGCGGGCGAGGCGGGCACGGTCGGCGCGCTGCCGGTCCTGATGAACGCGGTGCTCGATGCGCTGGCGCCGCTCGGCGTGCGCGCGCTCGACATGCCGGCGACGGCCGAGCGCGTCTGGCAGGCGATTGCCGCCGCCGGCGGCGCGCCGCATCCCCATATAGCGACCAAGCAGTCTCAGGAGCGATGACTATGGCGAAGATCTCGGTCAATGGCGTGCGCAGCGTCGATCTCGGCGTCACCGATCTGAAGGCAGCGGCCAAGTTCTATACCGAGATCTGGGGGCTGAGGCCCGTCGCCGAGCGCGCGGGCTCGGTCTATCTGCGGGGCACCGGACCCAGCCATCACATCGTGGCGTTGCACGCGCGTCCCAAGGGCGAGCTCTTGCGTGTCGATCTGACGGCGCCCGACAAGGCGGCGGTCGAGGCGATCCACGCGCAGGTTCGCGAGGCCGGCAGCAAGGACGTCGAGAAGCCGGCGCCGATCGGCGAGCCCGGAGGCGGCTACGGCTTTGCCTTCCGCGATCCGGAAGGCCGCACGATCAGAATCCTGGCCGAGGCCAAGATCCACGGCGACACCAAGGATGACCCGGATCGGCCGCGCAAGATCTCGCATGTCGTCTTATGTTCGATGAAGCCGGCGGCGACCGTCGACTTCTTCGGCAACGCGCTCGGCTTCAAGGTCTCCGACCGCACGGCGATGATGACGTTCATCCGCTGCAATACGGACCATCACAGCCTCGCCTTCGTCCAAGCCGAACACGTGACCTTGCATCACATCGCCTTCGAGATGGAAAATCTCGAGGCGGTCATGCGCGGCGGCGGGCGGCTGAAGGATAGAGGCTATCCCATCGAATGGGGCGTCGGGCGGCATGGGCCCGGCGACAATGTCTTCGCCTATTTCCTCGGCCCCAACGACATGGTGATCGAATACACCGCCGAGGTCGAGCAAGTGGACGACAGCTACCGTACCGGCGGACCGGAGGATTGGAAATGGCCGCCGGGGCGGATCGACCACTGGGGGATCGCGGTCGGGCCGAGCGACCGGATGCGCGCCGCGCATGAGCGCGTCGCCTTCCCGCCGGAGATCTTTCACCCGGCGGCCTAGAGCTCGCGAGAGACCGCGCGCCCAGCTCGCGCGCCGCGCCTGCGCACGCAATCTTGCGCATGGTCTATTGAGAGCGACCAGGGGTGGGCTCTGATCGCGAGAACGCCTAAAATTATTCGAATATTTGTCATGTCATTGACTAAAATTTATCGCAATTTTGATGCGAAATCCCTGGAATTTACCGAACGCGAACCGATAGCGTAATGGTCGATGTTTCACGAACCGCCGCGATCCAGGGAGCGACTCATGAACGGGCTGGCGCGGCTGCTTGCAGATGAGTCGGGCACCACGGCTATCGAATATGCTCTCGTAGCCCTCCTCATCGGGGTCGCTATCGCCGCGACCGTGGCCACGATCGCGCCGCCACTGCAAAACGCGTTCAACACAGTCGCCGGCGCCTTGTAGGCCAGCAGGCCGCGATCATTCGGGCGGCATCGCGCGCCGGATCACTCCGTTCTCCTCGCAATCCGCGGCGGCGAGCGCCACGAAGGGCTCGGTCACGTCTTCGGGCCGCGCCAGCTTGTCATGCTCCTCGGCGGGAAAGGCCCTGGCGCGGAGCAGCGTGCGCACCGCGCCGGGATCGACCAGATTCACCCGCAGCGTCGTCCGCGCGCTCTCGCCCGCGTAGATGCGCACCATCGCTTCGAGCGCCGCCTTGCTCGCGGCATAGGCGCCCCAGTACGGCGCGAGGTCGCGCGCCGCGCTGCAAGTGGCAAACACGGCGCGGCCGGCGGGCGAGCGGCGGAGCAGGGGATCGAGCACGCGGATGAGGCGCCAATTCGCGGTGAGGTTGACGTCCATCACCTCTTGCCAAACTTTGGGCTCGATATGGCCCAAAGGCGACAGCGCGCCGAGCACGCCGGCAATTCCTATGAGCGCATCGAGCCGGCCGAAACGCTGATAGATCGCCGCGCCCAACTCGTCGATCTTGGCGGCCTCGCGCAGATCGAACGGGACCAAGGTCGCGCTGCCGCCGCCGGCCCGGATCGCATCATCGACATCTTGGAGCCCGCCCTGGGTGCGCGCCAGCAGGATGACGTGCGCGCCCTCGGCGGCGCAGTGCTTTGCCACCGCGGCGCCGATGCCGCGCGACGCGCCGGTAATCAGCGCGAGCCGCCCGGCAAGACGGTGGCCGCGGGCTGGCGCCACGGTTCAAGCGGTTTCGGCGAGCAGCGATAACTGCGTCGAGACCGTGCCGGCGTCGTGATCGACGAGCGGAATGGCGTAATCCCCGGTGAAGCAGGCATCGCAATATTGCGGCGCCTCGGGCTCGCGCCGCGCCTCGCCCATTGCGCGATAGAGCCCGTCGATGCTGAGAAAGGCGAGGCTGTCGACGCCGATGAAGCGCGCCATCTCCGCCACGTCCATGTGCGAGGCCAGGAGGTCGCTGCGCTCCGGCGTGGCGATGCCGTAGAAGCAGGAATGCGTGGTCGGCGGGCTCGATATGCGCAGATGGATCTCGCGCGCGCCGGCTTGACGCACCATGGCGACGATCTTGGTCGAGGTCGTGCCGCGCACGATCGAATCATCGACGAGAATGACGCGTTTGTCCGCGATGTTGACGCGGTTGACGTTGTGCTTGAGCTTGACGCCGAGATGGCGGATTTGGTCGGTCGGCTCGATGAAGGTGCGGCCGACGTAATGGTTGCGGATGATGCCGAGCTCGAACGGCAGCCGGCATTCCGCGGCATAGCCGATCGCCGCCGGCACGCCCGAATCCGGCACGGGGATGACGAGATCCGCAGCCACATGGCTCTCGCGCGCCAGCTCGGCGCCGATCCGCTTGCGCGTCTCATAGACGCTGACGCCATCGACCACGCTGTCGGGCCGCGCGAAGTAGATGTATTCGAAGATGCACAGGCGCTTGCGCGCACGCTCGAAGGGCTTGGTCGAGCGCACGCCGCCGGCGCTCAAGGTGACGATCTCGCCGGGCTCGACATCGCGCACGAAGTCGGCGCCGATGATGTCGAGCGCGCAGGTCTCCGAGCTGAGGATCCAGGCCTCGCCGAGCCGGCCCAGAACCAGGGGCCGCACGCCCAAGGGGTCGCGCACGCCGATCACCCCTTCCTGCGACAGCGCCACCAGCGAATAGGCGCCCTCGACCTGGCGCAGCGCATCGACCATCCGCTCCTCGACGCTGTCCTTGAGGCTGGTGGCGATGAGGTGGACGATGACCTCGGTGTCGCTCGTGGATTGGAAGAGGCTGCCGCGGCGCACGAGCTGCCGGCGCAAATGATAGGAGTTGGTGAGATTGCCGTTGTGGCAGATCGCCAATCCGCCGAATTCGAAATCGGCGAAAAGCGGCTGGACGTTGCGCAGCGCAACTTCGCCGGTGGTGGCATAGCGCACATGGCCGATCGCGGAATGGCCGCCGAGACGGCCGATCACGTCCTTGGAGCTGAAGCTCTCGCCGACATGGCCCATGGCGCGATGGGCGTGAAACTGCTCGCCGTCATAGGCGACGATCCCCGCCGCCTCCTGGCCGCGATGCTGCAGCGCGTGCAGCCCGAGCGCCGCCAAGGCCGCCGCCTCGGCATGGCCGAAGACGCCGAACACGCCGCATTCCTCGTGCAGATGGTCGTCGTCGAAGGGATCGGTGGTCAGCATCGCGCCGCCCTTGATCAAGCCGCAATCAGCGAACCTTGCGGGCAAAGCCCGGTCTATAGGTGGGGATCGCCGGACCACCCGTCCACCGCCCGAGACTGCCTGCTTTCTACAGGGAATTCAGGGCCATCGCCAGCCTGCAGTGGCGGGCGGGCGGGGTCAGGGCTTGCCGCCCTGCTGCTGGAACAGGCGGTTGAGGTCGCGCTGCTCGTCCGGGGTATAGACCGGCCCGTCGCTTGCGACGGGGTGCGGTCCGGGCGTGCGATAGGCGCGAATCGCGCGCTCGACCTCTTGGTCGGGGTTGCTCAAGGCGGTGGTTGCGCGTTGCCGCAGCCGCACGGGCACGAATTGCTGCAGGAAGTCGGCGCCGTCCCCGAGCAGCTCATGGGTCTTGGCCTGTGCAAGCCAATGCGGCTGGTCCTTGCCCGGCGGCATGACCCAGGACAGCCCGAGATAGGCGATGCAGACGATGAGAACGCCGCGCACCAGGCCAAAGATCAGCCCGAAGGTGCGATCGACGGCGGAGAGCGAGCTGCGCTTGACGTGCCGCGCGATCGACGCAGCAATGAGCGACAGGATGAACAGCGACACGATGAAAATCGCGAGCGCGGCAACGCCGTCCGAGACCGGCCCCTTCGGCAGGAAGCGCTCGGCGATGGGGCGGGCAAAGGTCAGGCCATAGAGCGCGGCGAAGGTGGCGCCGAGCCAGCTCGCGATCGACAGCAATTCCCTGACCAGGCCGCGCGCGAAGGCGAAGACGCCGGACAGCACGATGATCGCGACGACGCCGGCGTCGAAGGCGTTCATGGCCGGCTCCCGCCCAGGCGCTGCGGCCGGCGCGGCGATGCGTCGAACAGCGCGACGAGGTCGCGCAGATGGCCGATCTCGCGGATGGCAAGACCGCCATCGCCCGGCCGCTCCTTGCCGCGGCCGCGGCGCGGCGGCACCAGCGCCGCGGCGAAGCCGAGCTTGCCCGCCTCCTTGAGGCGCGCGTCGGCCTGGCCGACGGGGCGGATTTCGCCGGACAGCCCGATTTCGCCGAAGACGACGGTGTCGGCCGCCACCGGCTCCTGCGTCAGCGCCGAAATCAGCGCCGCGGCCACGGCGAGATCGGCCGCGGGCTCGGCAATGCGCAAGCCGCCGGCGACGCTGAGATAAATGTCGTTGGCGCCGATCGCGACGCCGCAGCGCGCCTCGAGCACGGCCAAAACCATGGCGAGACGGTTGCCGTCCCAGCCGACCACAGCGCGGCGCGGCGTGCCGAGCGTCGAGGGCGCCACCAGCGCCTGGATTTCGACCAGCATCGGCCGGGTTCCCTCGACTCCCGCGAAGACCGCGGCGCCGCTGATCGGTCCGCGATGGTCGGCGAGAAACAGCGCCGAGGGGTTCGGCACCTCGGCGAGGCCGGCGTCGGTCATCTCGAAGACGCCGATCTCGTCGGTCGGGCCGAAGCGGTTCTTGACCGCGCGGAGAATGCGGAACTGATGGCCGCGCTCGCCCTCGAAATAGAGGACGGTGTCGACCATGTGCTCGAGCACGCGTGGGCCGGCGATGAGCCCTTCCTTGGTGACGTGGCCGACCAGCATGACGGTGAAGCCGCGCGCCTTGGCGAGGCGGATGAGCTCTTGCGCGGAAGCGCGGACCTGCGCGACCGTGCCCGGCGCGCTGTCGAGCGTGTCGAGAAACATGGTCTGAATCGAATCGACGACGACGATCGCGGGCGGGTCGGCGCGGTCGAGCGTCGCGACGATGTCGCGCACATTGGTGGCTGCCGCGAGCTTTACCGGCGCAGCGGCCACGCCGAGCCGGGCCGCGCGCAGCCGCACCTGATCGAGCGATTCCTCGCCGGAGATGTAGGCGCAGTCGAAGGCGCCGCCGGCTTTGCCCGCCAGCGCCGCCGCCACTTGCAGAAGCACGGTCGATTTGCCGATGCCGGGGTCGCCGCCGACGAGCAGCGCCGATCCCGCAACCAGACCGCCGCCGCAGACGCGGTCGAACTCGGCGATGCCGGTCAGCCGGCGCGGCGTCGCATCAGCCGCTCCCGCCAAGCCGACGAAGGCGAGGCCACGGCCCTTGCCCGGCCCCAGCCCCTTGGGCGGCAGCGCACGCGCTGCTTCCTCGACCAGCGTGTTCCAGCCGCCGCAGGCATCGCAGCGGCCCGCCCATTTCGGATGGGCGGCGCCGCATTGCTGGCAGACGTATTGGGTTTGGGCACGCGCCATGCTCAGGCCCCCTGCGCGCTCACAAGGCGCGCACCTCCATCTTGATGGGCCCCTCGGCGCGGCCGTGAATGAACTGATCGACGCAGTCGTTGCCGGAATGCTCCAAACTCGCGACCGGGCCGTGCCAAATGATGCGGCCCTTGTAGATCATGGCGACGCGATCCGCGATCTTGCGCGTCGACGCCATGTCGTGCGTGATCGAGACGGCGGTGGCGCCGAGGTCGCGCACGCATTTGATGATGAGATCGTTGATGATGTCACCCATGATCGGATCGAGGCCGGTGGTCGGCTCGTCGAAGATGATGATCTCGGGCTCGGCGGCGATCGCCCGGGCGAGCGCCACGCGCTTCTGCATCCCGCCCGACAGCTCGGCTGGACGCAAATCGCCGACCTCCGGTCCGAGGCCGACGGCGGCGAGCTTCTCCAAGGCGATCTCCCGCGCGCGCGCGCGCTCCATGCCGCGGCCCTGAATGAGACCAAACGCGACATTCTCCCATACGCGCAACGAGTCGAACAAGGCCGATCCCTGGAACAGCATGCCGAACTTCTGCATCGTCCGCTCACGCTCGCGCGCCGACGATCCCATGACCTCCTGGCCGTCGATCTTGATCGAGCCCGCATCCGGCTCCATGAGCCCGAGGATGCATTTGACCAACACCGATTTGCCCGAGCCCGAGCCGCCGATCACCACGAGGCTCTCGCCCACGGCGACATCGAGATCGATGCCGTCGAGCACGAGGTTTCGGCCGAAGGATTTCTTCAAGCCGCGCACCGCGATCTTGGCGATATCGCTCATCCCTAGAACAGCACGCTGGTCAGGATATAGTCGAAGAGCAGGATCATGATCGAGGCGGAGACCACCGCATAGGTCGTCGCGGCACCCACGCCCTGCGCGCCGCCGCGCGAATGGTAGCCGGTATAGCAGCCCATCAGGGCGACGATGAAGCCGAAGACGGCCGCCTTGATGAGGCCGGAGACGACATCCTCCGTGCGCAAATTGTCGACGGTCTGTCCAAGATAGCCCGCGGCGTTGAAGCCGAGCTTGTAGGTGCTGACGATGAAGCCGCCGAAAACGCCGATGATGTCGGCGACGAGCACGAGAAACGGCAAGGTCACCGTGCCGGCGATGATCCGCGGCACGACGAGATATTTGTAGGGATTGGTCGCGAGCGTCGAGAGCGCGTCGATCTGGTCGGTGACCCGCATGGTGCCGATCTCGGCCGCGATCGCCGCGCCGATGCGCCCCGCCACCATCAGCGCCGCGATCACCGGCCCCAATTCCCGCGTCATCGACAGCATCACCACCGTGGCGACGGCGCTCTCCGCCGAAAAGCGCTGGAAGCCGGAATGCGTCTGCAGCGCCAGCACCATGCCGGTGAAGATCGCGGTCAGCCCGACGACCGGCAGCGAGTAATAGCCGATATCGACCATCTGCCGCCCGATGAGCCGCAGATAAATGGGCGGCCTGACGCAATAGCTGATCGCGGTGAGCGCAAAGAGCGTAAGCCGCCCGGCGGCGGCGAGAAAAGCCAGGAAGACGCGGCCAACCGACGCCAGGAAATCGAGCATCGCTCAGCCGGCTCCGCGATAAACGCGCAACGCGCGCCGCCCGAGCGCCGTCAGGATTTCGTAGCCGATCGTGCCGGCTGCGGCGGCGGCCTCGTCAACGCCATAGCGCTCGTCGAGCAGGTCGACGAAGTTTCCCGGACGCGCCAACTCGGGATCGATCCCCGTCACATCGATCGTCAAGAGATCCATCGAGATGCGTCCGATGACGGGAGCACGTGCAACGGCGATGCCGACATGGCCGCGGTGGCTTGCGGACCGCAGCCAGCCGTCGGCATAGCCGACGGCAACGGTCGCGACACGGCCCGCCCGTTCCATGCGATGCGCCGCACCGTAGCCAACGCTCTCGCCCCTGTCAATGTCGCGGACCTGCAGGATTCTAGCTTTGAGATGAACCACTTGCCGCATCGGGTTGAGACCGCGGGCGAGCGGATTGACGCCATAGAGCGCGGCTCCCGAACGGGCGAAATCGAAGTGGAAATCGGCTCCGAGAAAGATGCCCGAGGACGCTGCCAGGCTCGCCGGCGCGTGCGGCAGGCGGGCGAGCGCGGCGCGGAAGGTGTCGCGCTGCGCCGCGTTCATGGGATCGGCGGGGTCGCCGGCATTGGCGAGGTGGCTCAAGATGGCGGCGAGGCTGACGCCGTGGAGCCGCTCCGGCTCGTCGAGGAGAAGCGCGACCTCGCTCTTGGAAAGGCCGAGCCGCGCCATGCCAGTGTCGATGTGCAGCATTGCCGGCGCATCGCCGCGGCGGCGCGCGAAGCGGCGCCAGGACTCGACTTGGCCGAGATCGTTGAGCACCGGCATCAGCCGCGCGCGCGCGAATTCCCCGGGGATCGCCGGCACCAGGCCGTTGAAGACGGCGATCTCCGCCGCCGGCAGCGTGCGGCGCAGCGCGATCCCCTCGTCGATGGTGGCGACGAAGAAGAGCCGGCAGCCGGCTGCGGCGAGCGCCGGTGCGACGCGCGCGGCGCCGAGGCCATAGGCATCGGCCTTGACCACGGCGGCGAGCCGCGTCGCCGGGCCGAGCCGCGCACCGAGATTGCGCCAATTCGCGGCGATGGCGTCGAGATCGATCTCGAGGATGGAACCTGCCCGGTCCGCCGCCCGCGCCGGCGGGCGCCGCCGGTCAACGGACATCGGGCAGGCGATCGTCGCTCGCGAAATTGTCGAAGCGGGTGGTCTCGTGGGTGAAGCGCAGCTTCACCGGGCCAATGGGCCCGTGCCGCTGCTTGGCGACGATGATTTCGGCGAGGCCATAGACCTGCTCGCAGCGCTCCTTCCAGCGGTCGTGACGATCGCCGAACTTCTCGATGGTCTCCTCGGGCCGCTGCGACGGCTCCGAGCGCGAGAGGTAGTATTCCTCGCGATAGACGAACATGACGACGTCGGCGTCCTGCTCGATCGAGCCGGATTCGCGCAGATCCGACAGCATCGGCCGCTTGTCGTCGCGCGCCTCGACCGCGCGCGAGAGCTGCGAGAGCGCCAGCACGGGGACCTCGAGCTCCTTCGCCAGCGTTTTGAGCCCGCGCGTGATCTCCGAAATCTCCTGCACCCGGTTCTCCTGGCCGCGCCCTTCGCCGCCGCCGCGGATGAGCTGGAGATAATCGACGATGATGAGGTCGAGCCCCTGCTGGCGCAGCAGCCGGCGCGCGCGCGTGCGCAGCCCCGAGATCGTCAGCGCCGGCGTGTCGTCGATGAAGAACGGCACCGAGGAGAGCCGCTGGCTCGCCTGGACGAAGCGATCGAAATCCTCGTTCGACACTTCGCCTTTGCGGATGTTGTTGGAGGGGATGCCCGATTCCTCGGCGAGAATGCGCGTCGCCAATTGTTCCGCCGACATCTCCAGCGAGAAGAACCCGACCACCGCCCCGTCCTCGGCCACGGCGCGGCCGTCCGGCGTCTTGTTCGCGCGATAGGCGCGGGCGGCGTTGAAGCCGATGTTGGTGGCGAGCGCCGTCTTGCCCATCGACGGCCGTCCGGCGAGCACGATCAGGTCCGAGCGGTGCAGACCGCCCAGGAGCTTGTCGAGGTCGAGAAACCCGGTGGAGACGCCGGTGGTGCGGCCGCTGCGCTTGAACGCCGCCTCGGCCATCTTGATCGCATCGGTGAGCGAGGCATGAAAGGCGCGGAACCCGCCTTCGTGGGAGCCGGACGTCGCGAGATCGAAAAGGTGCCTTTCCGCCGCCTCGATCTGCTGCGGCGCCGCGCGCTCGAGATCGTGGCGATAGGCGTCGTTGACGACATCCTCGCCGATGGTGATGAGCTGGCGGCGCAAATAGAGGTCGTGAATGGTGCGGCCATAGTCCTGGGCATTGAGAATGGTGACGACCGAGGCGGCCAAGCGCACGAGATACTGTGCGCCGCCGACCTCGGCGAGCGCGCCGTCCTGATCGAACAAATTCTTGAGCGTCACCGGATTGGCGATCTGGCCGCGCTCGATGAGGCGCGTGATGGCGGCGAAGATGCGGCCGTGAACGGCCTCGGCGAAATGTTCGGGCAGCAGAAATTCGGCGACTCGGTGGAAGGCCGCATTGTTGACGAGAACGGCGCCCAAGAGCGCCTGCTCGGCCTCGATATTGCTCGGCGGCGAACGGTAGGACTGATCGCCGTCGCGCAACGGCGTGACCTTCGATGCGGCGCTTTCCATGATGCGACGGGTGGTTTCTGGCAGGAATGTCGTCATACGAAACGCATACGCGTTATAGCACCGCGTCCCTGGCGCGGCACTGTCAATTCAGTGCACAGGCTGTGGAACGCGTG
Organism: Allostellaceae bacterium; assembly: GCA_035604195.1. GTDB lineage: Bacteria > Pseudomonadota > Alphaproteobacteria > ATCC43930 > CGMCC-115725 > DATJLY01. The sequence continues at coordinate 3,597 of DATNIY010000107.1, read as the reverse complement.
ACTCGAATCGGCGAGCGGCCTCAGGCGGCGCGGTCGGCGACGACGAGCGGGCGATGGCTGCGCTCCCACTCCGCGATGTAGTCGCGGGTGAGCGGCACCGCGTCGACGCTCTTCGCCAGCTGCATCTGGAAATTGATGTGGCCCTGATAGCGGAAGGCGATCTCGGAGCCGGCGAGGTAGAACTCCCACATGCGGCAGAAGCGCTCGTCGTAGAGGGCGCGAATCTTGTCGCGGTTGGCGAGGAAGCGCTCGCGCCAGGCCTTGAGCGTCTCGGCATAATGGAGCCGCAGCACCTCGACATCGGTGATCCAGAGGCCGGCGCGCTCGACCACCGGCACCACGTCGGAGAGGGCCGGAGAATAGCCGCCGGGGAAGATATATTTGCGGATCCAGGGATTGGTGCTGCCCGGTCCATCGGCACGGCCGATCGAATGCAGCAGCGCCACCCCGTCCTCGGTGAGGAGGTCCTTCACCTTGCGGAAGAAGGTCGGGTAATGGACGATTCCGACATGCTCGAACATGCCGACCGAGACGATGCGGTCGTACTGGCCGGTCGCCTGCCGGTAATCCATGAGATCGAAGCGGACGCGGTCGGCGAGGCCGGCGGCGGCGGCGCGGTGCCGCGCCACTTGAAGCTGCTCGGTCGAGAGGGTGAGGCCGGTGACCTCGACATCGCATTCCTTGGCAAGACTCAGCGCAAGACCGCCCCAGCCGCTGCCGATGTCGAGAACCCTGAGCCCGGGCTTCAGCAGGAGCTTCGCCGCGAGGTGCCGCTTCTTTTGGGCTTGAGCCGTCTCGAGCGATTGGTCCGGCGCGGTGAAATAGGCGCAAGAGTATTGCCGGTCGCGGTCGAGGAAGAGATCGTAGAGCGTGTCCGAGAGATCGTAGTGATGCGCGACGTTCTTTTGCGCCCGGCCGAGCGGGTTGTATTGCTGGTAGGCGCGGAAGGCGCTGCCGAAGCCGTTGTAAAGCGGCCGCAGCAGGCTGGGCGGCGCCAGCATGATGTTGTAGCCGATGAAATCGAGGAAATCGTAGAGGCTGCCGTCCTCGATCGTCAGCGTCCCGTCCATATAGGCTTCGCCGAGCTTGAGGCGCGGATTGAGGAAGAGCCGGCGCCCGAGCCTGGGATCCTTGAGCCGCACGGTGACCGTCCGTCCCGCCGCGCCGGCGAAGACGTGCGTTTGGCCGCGCGAATCGATGATTCGCAAGGTTCCGCGCCGAACCAGATGGCGCAATAGATGCGATACCAGCATGGCGCCATCCTCCCCGGCAATGGCGATTCGACCCCGACTCGTAGTCAACTACCGTCGACGGCTCGCCGTCAAGACTCGGGCGAGGGCGATCACAGCATCGCCAGCGGCTTAGGACCCTTGGGGGGAGGAAAGGCGGCATCGAGCGCCGCCAGCTCTTCGGGGGTCAGAGCCAGGTCGAGCGCCGCGCGGTTCTCCCGAACATGCGCCGCCCGGCCGGCTTTCGGGATGGCCGCCACCCCCGGCTGGTGCAACACCCAGGCGAGCGCGAGCTGGGCCGGGCTCGCGCCGCGTGCGGCAGCAAGCCGGCGCAGCGCCGGCTTCCCGAGCAGCCGGCCCTGCTCGATCGGCGAATAGGCCATGATCGGCATGCGGCGGCCGCGGCACCACGGCAGCAGGTCCCATTCGATGCCGCAGCGGCCGAGGTTGTAGAGCACCTGGTCGGTGGCGCAGCCCCCGCCGCCGGCGAGCCCGGCCAGCTCGGCCATCTCGGCGGCATCGAAATTGCTCACGCCCCAATGGCGGATCTTTCCCGCCCGCTGCAGAGCCGCGAAGGCCGCGAGGGTCTCGGCCAGCGGCACATTGCCGCGCCAATGCAAGAGATAGAGGTCGATGCGGTCGGTGCCGAGCCGCTTCAGGCTGCGCTCGCAGGCCGCCGCCGTGCCGTTGCGGCTGGCATTCTCCGGCAGCACCTTGCTGACCAGGAACACCGCATCGCGCCGGCCCGCGATGGCCTTGCCGACGAGGCTCTCGGCGCCGCCATCGGCATACATCTCGGCGGTGTCGATCAGGGTCATGCCGAGATCGAGGCCGAGACGCAGCGCCGCCAGCTCGGAATCCTCGTCGCCGCCGCGCTCGGCCATCATCCAAGTGCCGAGTCCGAGAGCCGGGATCGCCTCGCCGTCCGGCAGCGCCAAAAGCCGCATGCCGGCGGGCCGGCGACGCTCAGCCGGCGGCGTCCTTGGCCGGCGCGGCCGCTTGCTCTTCCGCGGCACGTGCGGCGGCTTCCTGGGCGAGGCGGAGCGGATCGACGCCTTTCGCCTGCATCTCGGCCTCTTCGGCCGATTGCGCGACATTGGCGGTGACCTGGACGGCGACCTCGGGATGCAGCGCGACCCGCAGCTTGTAGAGACCGAGCGTCTTGATCGGCTTGTCCAGCACGACCTGGCCGCGGGTGATGGTGAAGCCGGCGGCGGTCACCGCCTCGGCGATGTCGCGGGCGCTGACCGAGCCGTAGAGCTGTCCGCTCTCGCCGGCCTGGCGGATGAGGACGACGGAGAGGCCGTTGAGCTTTTGCGCCACCTGCTCCGCCTCGCTGCGGCGGTCCAAATTGGCCGCCTCGAGCTGGACGCGCTGCTTCTCGAAATAGGTCAGGTTCTCCTTGGTCGCGCGCAACGCCTTCTTTTGCGGCAGGAGGTAGTTGCGGGCAAAGCCCGGCCGCACCTTCACGACCTGGCCCATCTGGCCGAGCTTCTCCACGCGCTCGAGGAGGATCACGTTGACCATGGCTCGCCCTCCCTCAGCGCAGGCTGTAAGGCAAGAGGCCGAGGAAGCGGGCGCGCTTGATCGCCTGCGCGAGTTCGCGCTGCTTCTTGGTCGACACCGCGGTGATGCGGCTCGGCACGATCTTGCCGCGCTCGGAGACGAAGCGCTGCAGCAGCTTCACGTCCTTGTAGTCGATCTTCGGCGCATGCGGCGACGAGAAGGGACAAGACTTGCGCCGGCGGAAGAATGGCCGCCGCGTCCCGCCGCCGCGGGCGCCGCCACTGCTCGGTCCCTCGCTCATGGCTCGGCTCCTTCGGCCGGGGCCGGTGCCGCCGGCTCGTCGCGCGGCTCGCGGTAGCCGTCGCGGCGCCCGCGGTCACGGTCACGGTCCCGGTCGCGCTCTTCGCCGCGGCCGCGGTTCAGCATCACCGCCGATGGCCCCGCCTCGAGCTCGTCCACCCGCACGGTGAGATAGCGCAGCACATCCTCGTTGATGCGCATCGTGCGCTCCAATTCGCTGACCGCGGGCGGCGGCGCATCGAGATTGAAGAGCATGTAATGGCCCTTGCGGTTCTTCTTGATGCGATAGGCGATGTTGCGCAGGCCCCAGTATTCGCGCTTGGTGACCTGGCCGCCATGCTCGGCGACGAGCGCGGTGAACCCGTCCGCCAGCGCCTCGACCTGCGCCGCGGAGATGTCCTGCCGCGCAATGAACACGTTTTCGTATAACGGCATGTCGGCTCCTTGTGGCTGTTTTGCGACCCGGCGCTGGTCGGTCGTCCTACGGTCAGCGTCCCGGATCTAGCCGGCTTAAGCCGGCAAGGAGGCCGCGGACTATACAGCATCCCCCGCCCGGCGCAAG
>DATNIY010000106.1:0-24369 GCA_035604195.1 Allostellaceae bacterium | reverse complement strand
CGGAGGTGAGGAGATCACCGCTTATTGCATCCTCGACCCGGATTATCACCTCGAAGACGAAATTGAGCGCCGACGTTCGCAGGCGAGGGATGCGTCGGTCGAGCTGCATGTGTGGGCCAGAAAGGAGATCGAAAATTATCTCGTAAGCGCCCAAATCATTGAGCGAGTTTTGCGACTCAAGCTCGAAGGCGGGGCCGTGCCAAGCATCAGAGAGATCGAATCCGCCATCCAGCGTTTTTGTGACGAGATGAAGGACGAAATTTTTGACCGACATGCCGAGGAATATGTGAGGCAAAAGCGACCGAAAGAGGCCGTCGAAGGAAACAGATATGCCCGAAAGCGAATAGCTACCACGTGGAATTCGCTGCAAGGCAAAATTAAGTTAGCTGACGGAAAGCGCCTGATCGCCTCCCTCTCAAAATGGGGTCAGGATAATTTCGGAGTGTCAATCTCCACTCGGGATCTTCTGAGCCAGATGCGCCGGGAAGATCTCGACGATGAACTGGTGCAGGTCATTACCGCGATCGAAAGGTGTGCGCCCCTCTGATCAAAGCCTTACAGCCGTTGATAAATGCGGCGGCCCGCCTTCCATGGTCAGCTCAAGATGTGTTCGAGCGCGAGCTGTGCCGCCGCCAGATCCTCGAGCGCCACGCCGACGGATTTGAATAGCGTGATCTGGTCGTGATAGCGCCTTCCGGCACGGCTGCCGCGGGTCAGCTCGAAAAGATCGCCGGCGATGTCCTCGGCGGTCATGACGTCGGCGGCAATCGCGCCGATGAGATCGCCCGCCTCGTTGAGCGCCGCCTCGCGCGTATCGACGAAGATGCGGGCGCGGCGCATGGTCTCGTCATCGGCCTCGCGCATCTCCGGCGTGAAGGCGCCGACGAGGTCGATATGCACGCCCAAGGGCAGCCAATGGCCGCGCAGGATCGGCTCGCGCGCCGTCGTCGCGCAGCAGATGATGTGTGCGCCGCTGACCGCGCCGCGGAGATCGTCGGTCGCCGCGACCTTGAGGCCGCGCCGGTCGAGGCGGCGGGCAAGCCGCTGCGCCTTGTCGGGGTCGCGGCCCCAGACCAGTACGTTGCGAATGGGCCGCACGCTTGCATGCGCCTCGATGAGATGCGAGGCGAGCGCGCCCGTCCCGATCATCAAGAGCCGCTCGCAATCGGGCCGCGCCAGGTAGCTCGCGGCGAGCGCCGAGGCGGCGGCGGTGCGCCGCGCCGTCAGCGCCGGCGCGTCCATCAGCGCCAAGGGCGCGCCGCTTCTGCCGTCGAGCAGCAAGTACGCCCCCATCATCGCCGGCCGCTTTTGCGCGGGGTTGTCGGGAAAGACCGTGAGCAGCTTGACGCCGAGATGCCGGCCCCGCTGCCAGGCCGGCATGATCAGAAGCTCGCCATCGCGCGCGCCCGGCACCGGGATGGTATGGCGGTGGCGCTGCGGCATCTCGCAGCCGCCGCTGCGGAACATCTGGCGCAGGCCCTCGACCAGCGAGGGAAAGTCGAGGGCGGCGATGACCTCGCTTGCGCCGAGGGCGTGCATGATCCGGAAATATCCGCGCGCCGCCGCGCTTGTCAATCGCGCGGCAGGCGCGGCGCGGTGGTCGAAGCTTGCGGAAGCTGCGCTTGCGCCGCGGTGCGCTCGCGCTCGAGCGCCTCGATGCGCCGGTTGCGCTCGCGCAGCGCGCGCCGGTTGCGGCCGGCGTTGATCCAGGCGACCAGCTCGCCCAAGAGAAAGCCCGCGAGCAAGGTCAGCAGCAGGACGAGATAGAGCGGCGCTTCGAGCGTCGCCGGCAGGGGCCAGAATGTCACCACCACCATGTCGCGGTTCGAGACCGCGAAGATCACCAGGATCAGCGCCAAGAGCGCAGTGATCAGCCAGTAAACGAGCCTCATGCGCGCCGCCGCGGCGGCAGGCTCACGTTCCCTCGTTGAGCCGCTCGCGCAGCTGCTTGCCGGTCTTGAAGAAGGGGATGTGCTTCTCGCCGACATGCACGCTGTCGCCGGTGCGCGGGTTGCGGCCGAGCCGCGCCTCGCGCCGCTTCACCGAGAAGGCGCCGAAGCCCCGCAATTCGACGCGGTCGCCCCGCGACAGCGCCGCCGCGATCTCGTCGAAGATGGTGCTCACAATGCGTTCGACGTCGCGCTGATAGAGGTGCGGATTGCTCGCGGCCAAACGTTGAATGAGCTCCGACTTGGTCATGCGACGGCTCTTTTGCGCTTACGGCAACCAAGGAGCCTGCCAAACCCTTGAGCCACCGTCAAGAATAGACGGTATTGCGTTGCAAGCGCGGGGCCGTCCACGGCCGACATCCCCCGGCGCGGATGGGCGAAGCGCCGATTTGGTCGCGCCGGCATCGCGTCCTCCCCCTCGCCGCTCGAGGCCGAATTCCCCTCGCGCGGACGGATTGATCGCCCGATTATTTCTCGTCCTTGTCCTTGCCTTCGCTGCGGGCGCGGCTGATGGCGGCGCCGAGGATGTCGCCCAGGCTCGCGCCCGAATCCGACGAGCCGAACTCGGCCATCGCCTTCTTCTCCTCGTCGATCTCGCGCGCCTTGATCGAGAGCGTCGCCTTGCGGCTGGCGCGGTCGAGGGCGGTCACCTTGGCATCGAGCTTCTCGCCCACGGCGAAGCGGTCGGGCCGCTGTTCGGCGCGGTCGCGCGACAGCTCGGCCTTGCGGATGAAGCCGGGCAGGCCGCTCGCCAGCTGCACCTCGACCCCGGCCTCGGTGATCGCCGAGACGGTGCAGGTGACGACATCGCCCTTCTTGACCGCGGCGAGGCCCGCCTCCAGCGGATCGGATGCCAGCTGCTTGATGCCGAGGCTGATGCGCTCCTTCTCGACATCGACATCGAGGACGCGCACCCGCACGGTGTCGCCCTTCTTGTAGTCGTTGATCGCCTCCTCGCCGGGGCGTTTCCAGTCGATGTCGGAGAGGTGCACCATGCCGTCGATTTCGCCGGGCAAGCCGATGAACAGGCCGAATTCGGTGATGTTCTTGACCTCGCCCTCGAGCTCGCTGCCGGCGGGATGCTTCTCGACGAAGCTCTCCCACGGGTTCGGCATGGTCTGCTTGAGACCGAGGCTGATGCGGCGCTTCTGCGGATCGACGTCGAGCACCATCACCTCGACCTCCTGGCTGGTCGAGACGATCTTGCCGGGATGCACGTTCTTCTTGGTCCAGCTCATCTCGGAGACATGGACCAGGCCCTCGACGCCCGGTTCTAATTCGACGAAGGCGCCGTAATCGGTGATGTTGGTGACGCGGCCCTTGAAGCGCCCGGTCGCGGGGTATTTGAGCTCGACGCCCTCCCACGGATCGGCCTCGAGCTGCTTCATGCCCAATGAGATGCGCTGCGTCTCCGGATTGAAGCGGATCACCTGCACCTTGACGTTCTGGCCGATATGCAGCGCCTCGGACGGATGGTTGATGCGCCGCCAGGCGATGTCGGTGACGTGCAGCAGCCCGTCGACGCCGCCGAGATCGACGAAGGCGCCGTAATCGGTGATGTTCTTGACCACGCCGTTGAGGATCTGGCCTTCCTTGAGCGAGGCGACGAGCTCTGAGCGCGCTTCGGCGCGGCTTTCCTCGAGCACGGCACGGCGCGAGACGACGATGTTGCCGCGCGAGCGGTCCATCTTGAGGATCTGGAACGGCTGCGGCGTCCCCAAGAGCGGCGTGATGTCGCGCACCGGGCGAATATCGACTTGGCTGCCCGGCAGGAAGGCGACGGCGCCGTTGAGATCGACGGTGAAGCCGCCCTTGACCCGGCCGAAGATCACGCCGGTCACCCGCTCGTTCGCCTGGAAGCTCTTCTCGAGCTGGGTCCAGGCCTCCTCGCGGCGCGCCTTCTCGCGCGAGATCTGCGCCTCGCCGTTCTTGTCCTCCATGCGCTCGAGATAGACCTCGACGATGTCGCCGGGCTTGATTTCGGCGGGGTGTCCGGCGGTCGCGAATTCCTTGAGCGCGACGCGGCCTTCGGATTTGAGCCCGACATCGATCAGGACCATGTCGTTCTCGATGCTGAGCACCGTCCCCTTGATGACGGTGCCTTCGAGGCCCGATGAGGTTCCGAGCGATTCATCGAGAAGCGCGGCGAAGCTCTCCTTGGCAAAGGACGAGGCGGTTTCGGTTGCGACGACCATCGAAGCTCCTTTCCCCAGGCTTGCCCTCGCGCCGGCGGGGACGAGCGGCACGCGATGGACCGCCGGCGGTGATCGGGCGCGGCGGTAGGGACCCGTGGTCCGGCAGAACGCTCTCAGCGCGGTTTGGCGGAGCGCTGCTTCGTGATGAAGTCGACAGCCGCTGCAAACGCCGCGTCGGCATCGAGCTTGGTCGTGTCAAGCTCGAAGGCGTCGGCGGCGCGCTCCAGCGGGGCGGTGCGGCGCTGCCGATCGCGCGCGTCACGAACTTCCATGTCCTGCAGGACGCGCTCGTATATAGCCCCCGAATCCCATTGCTGCAACTCTTTGAATCGGCGAAGCGCCCGGGCCTGGAGCGTGGCTGTGAGGAAGAGCTTGGCGTCGGCCTCGGGGCAGACCACCGTGCCGATGTCGCGGCCGTCGAGCACGGCGCCGGCGAGCCCCGCCGGCGGGCGGTGGGCGAAATCGCGCTGAAAGGTTAAGAGCGCTTTGCGCACCGCCGGGATCGCCGCCACCACCGAGGCCGCCTCGGCGACGCGGTCTTCGCGCAGCCGCGGATCGGAGAGGTCGGCCGCCATCACCGCCCGCGCCGCTTGGACCGCGGCCGCGGGGTCGGCCGGGTCGCCGCCGGCGAGCAGCACGCGCAACGCCGTCGCGCGATAGAGACTGCCGGTATCGAGATGGGCGAGGTGGTAATGCGCCGCGAGCCGGCGCGCCAGGGTGCCCTTGCCCGAAGCCGCCGGCCCGTCGACGGCGATGATCATGTGGCATCCGCGGCGATAGCGGCGCCGAGCCCGTTCATGAGATCGACGAAGCCGGGAAAGCTCGTCGCGATGGTGGCGCCGTCGTCGATGCGCACGGGCTGCGCCGAAGCCATGCCGAGAACGAGGAACGACATGGCGATGCGATGGTCGAGCCGCGCCGCGATCGTGGCGCCGCCGCGCAAGCCGCTCTTGCCGTCGACGATGAGCGTATCGCCCTCGACCGCGACATCGGCGCCGCACGCGCTCAGCCCATCGACGATGGCGCCGAGCCGGTCGCTCTCCTTGACGCGCAGCTCGGCAAGGCCGCGCATGATTGTGCGGCCTTGCGCGAACGAAGCGGCCACCGCGAGGATCGGGTATTCGTCGATCATGCGTGGCGCGCGCTCGGCCGGGATTTCGACGCCTTTAAGGCGGCTTGCGCGCACCATCAGATCGGCGACGGGCTCGCCGCCCGCGCTGCGTTCATTGGCGAAGGCGAGATCGGCGCCCATCGCCTTCAAGGTCTCGAACAGGCCGTCGCGCAGCGGGTTGACGCCGACGCCCTCGAGCACGAGCTCCGAGCCCGGCAGCAGCAGCGCCGCCACCACGGGAAAGGCGGCCGAGGATAGATCGCCCGGCACGGCGAGGTCGGCCGCAATCAACTCGGGCTCGCCCGTGAGCCGGATGCGGCGCCCGCCATCCGCCATCGCCTCGACCGCGACGCTCGCCCCGAAATGGCGCAGCATGCGCTCGCTGTGGTCGCGCGTCGGCAGCGTCTCGATCACGCTGGTTTCGCCCGGCGCATTGAGCCCGGCCAGCAGCACCGCCGACTTCACCTGCGCCGAGGGGACCGGCAGCGCGTAGCTGATCGGCATGGGCGCCGTTGCGCCGATGACGGCAAGCGGCAGGCGCCCGCCGCGGCGCGCGACGATGCGCGCGCCGATGCGCTCGAGCGGCTCGGCCACGCGCGCCATCGGCCGCCGCCTGAGCGAGGCGTCGCCGGTGAAAAACGTGGTGAAGGAATGGGTCGCGACGACGCCCATGATGAGCCGCGCGCCGGTGCCGGAATTGCCGAGATCGAGCAAATCCGCCGGCTCGGCGAGCCCACCGACGCCGAGACCCTTGACGACCCAAGCGCCGTCGGCGTCGCGCGCGAGATCGGCGCCCAAGGCGCGCAAGGCCGCCGCGGTGCGCAGCACGTCCTCGCCTTCGAGCAGCCCGCGAATGGTCGTGCGTCCGACCGCGAGCGAGCCCAGAATGAGCGCGCGATGCGAGATCGATTTGTCGCCGGGCACGCGAACGCGTCCGCGCAGCGGGCCCGCGGCGCGCGCGACGAGCGGCATTGCCGGAGGAATGGACATTGGGCGTTGTCTCTACCATATCGTGGGCGCCGGGCAACAGTAGGGCATCGCCGGCGCGAGCCGGATGATTTTACTTTTGACAGCGGCTGCCAGTCCGTGGCAAAGGGCCGGTGCCGCGTGCGGGTGACTGAGCAGGGGAGAAGGCCGTGGCCAGACCGGAATGGGGTACCAAGCGCATCTGCCCGAATTGCGCCACTCGTTACTATGACCTGAACAAGGATCCGATCATCTGCCCGAAATGCGGCGCGCCCTTCGATCCCGAGGCGCTCTTGAAGACGCGCCGCACGCGCGTTCCCGCGCCGCCGGTGCCGGTCGAGGCGCCGGTCGTCGAGGAAGAGATCGATACCGAGATCGAGACCGAGAGCCCTGAGGGCGAGGAAGAGGAGATCCCGCTCGAAGGCGAAGAGGCCGAGGAGGAAGAGGCCGAGGAAGTCATCGAGGACGCCTCGGAGCTCGGCGAGGACGAGGACGACATGGCCGAAGTGATCGAGAACGTCGAGGACGAGGAGGAGCGTTGAAAAACCCGCGCCGGGACATTAATTTCCGGTAACGATTTCGCGCTCACGGGCGGCGCCCGATGGGCGCTAGACTGGCGACCGGACAGCGATTGCAGCAAACCCGGCCGGCGGGCTCTTTGGGGTCATAGCTCAGTTGGGAGAGCGCTACAATGGCATTGTAGAGGTCCGGGGTTCGATTCCCCGTGGCTCCACCAATCACGACAAGGGGCTGGCAGGCGACTGCCGGCCCCTTGCGCCATAAGGGGCCATGGGCGTCGCGACCCTGGCGCTCGACCTCGACGGCACGCTGGTCGATTCCGCGCCGGACATAGGTGCCGCCTTGAACCGGCTGATGGCGGCGCGGCGCTTGGCGGGCTTTTCCCTTGCCGAGGTGGCAGCCATGGTCGGCGACGGCTCGCGCCGTCTCGTCGAGCGCGCCTTCGCGGCGCGCGGCGGCAATGTGGATGAGACCGCCGTCGCGGCCTTTCTCGCCGACTACACGGCGAACGCGGTGGTCGCGACTCGGCCTTACGCGGGCGCCGCCGCGACGCTCGCGCGTCTGCGGCAGCAGGGCTGGCGGCTCGCGATCTGCACCAACAAGCCCGAAGCGGCGGCGCGGAAAGTCTTGGCCGCCTTCGGCTTCGTCGAGTTCTTCGCCGCCATTGGCGGCGGCGACAGCTTCGCCGCGCGCAAGCCCGATCCCGCGCATCTGTTGGTGACGATCGCCGCCGCAGGCGGGAGCGCCGCGCGCGCCGTGATGGCCGGCGATCACGCCAACGACATCGCCGCGGCGGCGGATGCCGGTATCCCCGCGATCTTCGCCGCCTGGGGCTATGGCCCGATCGCAATGGCGCAGGGCGCCGCCGCCGTGGCGCAAAACTTTGCCGAACTCGCGGAGATCGCGCCGCTGCTCGTCGACTGAGCGCTTATCGTGCGGGGACCGCGCGCTCGAGATTCGGCAGGAAGGCCGCGACCATGCCGATGAGCGGCAGGAAGGCGCAGAGGCGATAGACGAAGGTGATGCTGGTCAGGTCCGCGACCGCGCCAAGAACCGCGGCGCCGATGCCGGCGATGCCGAAGGCCAGGCCGAAGAACAATCCGGCGATCATGCCGACCTTCCCGGGAATGAGCTCCGTCGCATAAACCACGATCGCCGAGAAGGCCGAGGACAAGATCAATCCGATCGGCACCGTCAGCACGCCGGTCCAGAACAGATTGGCGTAAGGTAGCGCCAAGGTGAAGGGACAGACCCCGAGGATCGAGCCCCAGATGACGTATTTGCGGCCGTAGCGGTCGCCGAGCGGCCCGCCGATCACGGTTCCGCATGCGACCGCCGCGAGAAAAATGAACAGATGGAGCTGCGCGGTGGCGACGGAGAGATGAAATTTGTCGATGAGATAGAAGGTGTAGTAGCTGTTGAGGCTGGCCAGGTAGAAATACTTCGAGAAGATCAGCGCCAGCAGGACGGCAAGCGCGAAAGCGACCTGCCGGCTCGATAGCGGCGCCAGCGCGCTCATGGGCCGCGCCGGCGAGGCCGCGCGCAGCGGCGGCGCATGCCGCTTGTACCAGCCGCTGATTCTGGTCAACACGATGATTGCGAGCAGCGGCACCAGCGCAAACCAGGCGATGCTGGACCGGCCGCTGCGCAGGATGATGAGCGCCGCCACCAGCGGCCCGATCGCCGAGCCGATGCTGCCGCCGACCTGAAAGAGCGACTGCGCCAACCCGTGCCGCCCGCCGGAGGCGAGCCGCGCCACGCGCGAAGATTCGGGATGAAACACCGCCGAGCCGACGCCGATCAGCGCCGCGGCCGCGAGCAGGACCGTAAAGCTGCTTGCGATCGACAAGAGCAGCAGGCCGACCAGCGTGAAGCTCATGCCGAGAGGGAGCGAGTAGGGCTTCGGCCGATGGTCGGTATAGCGCCCGATCAGGGGCTGCAGCAGCGAGGCCGTCGCTTGGAAGGTTAACGTGATCAGGCCGACCTCGGCAAAGGCGAGGTGGAAATCCCGCTTGAAGATTGGATAGAGCGCCAAGACCAGCGACGAGACCGTGTCGTTGAGGAGGTGCGAGAAGCTGAGGCCGAGCAGGATTGCGAAGACGACGCCCTGCGCCGCCGCCGTCTTGGCGCCGGTCGGCGGGGGCCTGCGCCCTTCGCTTGCCGCTGCGTCCATGAGAACTCCGATCGCCCCGGTTCTCGGCGCTTTCCTAGCCCAAGCGCAGCGTCCGGTCATTGGCCATTCGCTCATCCCTTCCATGCGGCAAGCATGGGGAAGGGGATAACGAGAGACGCTTGCCGGGGCTTATGCCATACTTATCGAAATCCGAACTGCGGAGGCTGTCATGACCGAGGTGTTGGAGAAGATTTCCGCCCACACGCCGCATCTCGCCGACGAGGACAAGCTCGGGCCGCTCGCTTCGCGCTATGTCGATGTCGCCGCGCTGCCGTGGAAGCCGACGCAGTGCAAGGGCATCCAAATGAAGATCCTGCTCAAGGACGACACGACCGGGCTGATGACCGCGCTGTTCAAATGGGAGCCCGGCTCGCGCCTCGCCTTTCACGAGCATGTCGAGATCGAGCAGTCCTATATCCTCGAAGGCAGCCTCATGGACGACGAAGGCGAGGCGACCGCCGGCAACTTTGTCTGGCGGCCCAAGGGCAACCGGCACTACGCCTATTCGCCCAAGGGCGCGCTGCTTCTCGCCATGTTCCTGCGGCCCAACATCTTCCTCGAAGAGCATTTCGGCCAGACCTTGGAATAGGGCGCGGGGGCGCCGGGCTCGGGCCGCTCACGCGGCTTTGATTAGGGATCGGCGGCAGCGCGCTCTATTGTTCCGCTAAGGACGAAGACCAGGGGGTCGGCAATGGGTTTGGCGACGAGCGCGCGCGGGCGGCCCGCGCGTGACCTGCGCGCGCGGTGAGCGTCGCGATGGAGCAGGCTGCGGCCAAGGCGGCCCGCGACCCGCGCCTCGACTTCTTCCGCGGCAGCGCCATGTTCATCATCTTCATCGCGCATTGCCGCGGCAATTTCCTGTGGGATTACATTCCCGCGCGCTACGGCTTGAGCGACGCCGCCGAGATGTTCGTGTTCCTTTCGGGCATGGCGGCTTCGATCGCCTTCGGCGGCACCTTCATCCGCCAGGGCTGGCTCATCGGCACAGCCCGGATTCTCTACCGCTGCTGGCAGCTTTTCGTCGCCCATCTCGGCTTGTTCTTCACCGGCGCCATGTTGGTCGCGGCGGCGACGCGGTGGTGGGACGAGGACTATATCGGCGCCAACGATCTGCAGAGCTTCTTCCGCGATCCGGCGGCGGGGCTCGTCGGCCTCTTCACCCTGACCTACGTGCCGCATTACTTCGACATTCTGCCGCTTTATATGGTCGTCCTCGCCATGGTGCCGGGCATGATGCTGCTCGCCCGGATCAACCCGGCGTTGGTTCCGGCGGTCTCGGTGACGCTCTATGCGGCGGCGGTCACTTGGGGGTGGAATTTCCCCGCCAATGCCGACGAGCAGCCGGTGTGGTATTTCAATCCGTTCGCCTGGCAGCTCATCTTCTTCACCGGCTTCGCGCTGCGCCGGGGCTGGGTCAAGGTGCCGCTCGACTCGAAGCCGCTGTTCTGGGGCAGCGTCCTCGTGCTGCTGGCGGGGCTCTCGATCTCGCTGCCCTCGGTCTTCGGCCGCGTGCCCGCGATCGAAGCGCTGCGCCTCTGGATCATGGCGCATAGCGACAAGACCAATCTCGATCTCCTCCAGTACCTGCATTTCCTCGCCTCGGCCTATGTCATCGTCGTGCTGCTCAAGGGCCGCGAGGACATCCTGCTGAGCGCGCCGCTGCGGCCCTTCGTCAAATGCGGCCAGCAGGCGCTGTCGATTTTCGTCTCGGGCATGGTCCTGTCGTTCTTGGGCGGCATGGTCTTCGATCACGCCGGCGACGGCGCGGCGGTGCAGATCGCGGTCAACGGCGCGTGCTTCGGCACCCTCTTCGGCATCGCCTATGGCGTCGCTTGGATCAAATCGACCCCGTGGAAGCGGCCGCCCGCCCGCGCCGTGGCGCCAAGCGTCGTGGTCGCGCCGCTCGAGCGGGACGGCGACATCGCGCCAGCCCAGGTCGCGGCCGCAAAGCTCCTGACGTGACGCGGCGAGCGGACAACGGCGGCCGGCGCGGCGCGAGAGGCGCGGCGGCGGCCGTGTTTGCCTGTCTAGGCGCGATCGCCGCTGCGCATGCCGAAGACGGTTATATTCGCGGCACGCTCGATTGGCAGGGCGCAACACGCGGCTATCTCCTGAGCGTGCCGCCCGATTCAGGCACGGCGCCGCTGCCATTGGTCATTGCGCTGCACGGCGCCGGTGGCGACGGCGGCAGCTTCGCTGCGGAGACGCGGCTCGGCGCCGCCGCCAATGCGCGCAAGATGCTCGTGGTCTTCCCGGACGGCACGGAAGCCGCGCCGCGCCGGCGGCTGTGGAACGCCCGCTTCTGCTGCGGTGCCGCGATCACCGCCGGGATCGACGATATCGGCTTCGTTGGCGCGCTGATCGACCACCTCGCCGCCGAGCGGCCGGTCGATCGCGGCCGCATCTATGCCACGGGCATGTCGAATGGCGGCATGCTGGTCTACGAACTGGCGGCGACGCATCCCGATTGGTTCGCGGCCATCGCGCCGGTCGCCTCGGCGATTGGCGGCACGCTCCGGAGCGGCGAGGGCTACCTCATCAACGCGCCCGGCGAGCCGGTCCCGGTGATGATGCTGCATGGACGCAAGGATTCCTTTGTTCTCTTCGATGGCGGCGCGTCGCCGGTGCTGCACTTTCCCAATCACTGGAAGACCTCGGTCGCCGACGCGCTGTCGTTCTGGGCCGCGGCCGATGGCTGCGCGCCGGAGCCGCAGGCGAGCGAGCCGGTGCCGGGTACGCTGCGGCGCGTGGAATATCCAGGCTGTCAGGCCGGCAGCGAGGTCGTTCTGTGGGAGATCGAACAGGGCGACCACGAATGGCCCGCGGTGAATTTTCCTTCGCCGGCGGGGCCGATCTCGGCCGCCGCCGAGATCTTGCGCTTCTTTGCCGCGCACAGCCGCGAATGAGGGGGTGTCGATGCTGAAGGATTCGCGCGGATTGCCGGTGACGGCGGCGAGCCCTGCGGCGGTTGCGGCGCTCGATGCCACGGTTGCCGCCTATTGCGGCCTGCGCGCCGACACGGGCGAGCATCTAAAGCGGGCGCTCGCCGCCGATCCGCGGCTCGTCATGGCGCATATCCTTCGCGGATATTTCACCTTGCTCTTCGCCCGGCGCGATTTCCTGGCGCGCGCCGAGCGGGCGGCGGGCGAGGCGGCACGCATCGCCGGTTGCACCGCGCGCGAGGCCGCGCATCTGGCGGCGCTCGGCGCCTGGCTCAAAGGCGACTTGCAGGGCGCGCTGGCGCGCTGGGAGGCGATCCTGGAGGAACATCCGCGCGATCTCGTAGCGCTCAAGCTCGCGCATTATGCGGCCTTTTATCGGGGCGATAGCGAAGGCATGCGTCGCTCGCTCGGCCGCTTGGACTCTGCCTGGGACGAGGGCGTTCCGGGTTACGGCTTCGTGCTCGGCTGTCATGCCTTCGCGCAGGAGGAGTGCGGCGATTACGCCGCGGCCGAGCGCGCCGGGCGGCGCGCGGTCGAGCTCGATCCGACCGATATCTGGGCGGCGCATGCGGTCGCGCATGTCATGGAGATGCAGGATCGGCCGGGCGAAGGGATCGCCTGGATCGACGCGTTGGAACCGCAATGGAGCGGGATCAACAACTTCGTCTTTCATGCGCGCTGGCATCGCTGCCTCTATCTTCTCGCGCTCGGCGATCACGCAGCGGTGCTCGAGCGTTATGATCGCGAGCTGCGCACGGAGTCGACCGAGGACTATCTCGACATCAGCAACGCCGTGGCGCTGCTCTGGCGGCTCGAGCAGGCCAATGTCGATGTCGGGCGGCGTTGGGCCGAGCTTGCGGCGCGCGCGGCCCAACGCAGCGACGACCACATGCTGGTCTTCGCCGATGTCCATTACGCGCTGGCGCTCGCGGCCGCCGGAGAGCGCGACGGCCTGGCGCGCTGGGGCCGGTCGAGCCGGGCCTTTGCCGAGACCGCAAACGAGACCGCGGCGGCGATCCTGGGCGCAGTCGGTCTGGCGCTGGGCGAGGCTGCGGATGCCCATCGCCGCGCCGATTGGCCATGCGTCATCGAATTGCTGCTGCCGCTGCGGCCGCGCATCCGCGACATCGGCGGCAGCCATGCCCAGCGCGATCTTTTCGAGCAGATGCTGATCGACGCGGCGATCCAGGGTGGCGAGAACGAGCTCGCGCGCCGGCTATTATCCGAGCGGCTGGCGCGGCGGCCGCGCAATCTCTGGGCCTGGCGGCATCAGGCCCGGACCGCCGCGGCGCTCGGCAACGCGAGCGATGCGGCCGCGCCCGAAGCCGAGGTATCGCGCCTCACGGCGGCGGCGCGGGCATCGGCCGCTTGACCCCCAACGTGCCGGTTCCCACATTTCGTGGTGGGCGAGCGCTTTTCGGGTCGCCCGCGGTGATCCGGGTGCCCGGACGGGGCCCGCCTCCATCGCCTCGCTCATGCGCTTGAGGAGGTCCGATGACGCGCCTTTCGCTGTTCAGCTCGCCCTTGCTGTTGGGCTTCGATCAATTCGAGCGGGCGCTCGACCGGGTCAGCAAGACGGCGAGCGACGGCTATCCGCCTTACAATGTCGAGCAGACCGGCGAGGATGCGCTGCGCATCACGCTCGCGGTCGCCGGCTTCACCGCGCAGGATCTGAGCGTCCAGGTCGAGGACAACCAGCTCGTCGTGCGCGGCAAGCAAACCGACGACAAGGACCGCGTCTATCTCCACCGCGGCATCGCCGCGCGGCAGTTCCAGCGCTCCTTCGTGCTCGCCGACGGCATCGAGATTGCCGGCGCCTGGCTCGACAATGGACTGCTCAACATCGATCTGGTGCGCCGCTCCGCCCAGGGCCGCGTGCAGACGATCGCAATTCGTGCCGGCGCCGCTGCGCCGGACGCCGGCTCCTGAACGCTCACGCGGCGTGGCTGGTGGTGCGGTCGGTCAGGAGGGCGTATAGCGCCTCGGCCTGGTCGGTGCCACGCAGCTTTTCGCAGACGACGCGGTCGCGCAACAGCCGCGAGATGCTGGCGAGCGCTTTCAAATGATCGGCGCCGGCGTCGTCCGGCGTCAGCAGCAGGAAGATGAGATCGACCGGCCGATCATCGATCGCCTCGAAATCGATGGGTTTTTCGAGCCGCGCGAAGAGGCCGAAGATCCGCGGCAGGCCGGGCAGCCTGCCATGCGGCACGGCCGTGCCGTTGCCGATGCCGGTGCTGCCCAACCGCTCGCGCTCCAACAGCGTCTCGAAGATGGTGCGCTCGTGCAAGCCGACGAGAGAAGCCGCGCGCTTCGCCAGCTCCTGCAGAAGCTGCTTCTTGGCGGCGACGCGGAGGTTGGGCACGACGCTCGCCGGACTGAGAAGATCGGCAATTTCCATCAAGACACCTTGTCGCCCGCGCGAGGGTGAGAGACGAAATCGGGATCGATCCAGCCGATGTTGCCATCGCGCCGCCGGTAGACCAGATTGAGATTGCCGTGCGCGCTGTTGCGAAACAGCAGCGCCGGCAGATCGGCGAGGTCGAGCCGCATCACCGCTTCCATGACGCTTACCTGCGGGACATTGATACGCATTTCCGCGATGACCAGAGGCTCCTCGCCGGCGGGTTCGGCGGCATCGTCGGCGGCCAGGACATAGGTGGTCGCCGAGGGCGCTTCTTCGACGCTCTCCTTGGCCCGCCCATGGTGCTTCTTCAGCCGCCGCTTGTGGCGCCGCAAGCGTTTGCCGAGGCGCTCGGCCGCGCCGTCGAAGGCGGCATAGGCGTCCTCGGCCTCGCCGCTGCTCTGCACCGTGAGTCCGCGCCCGGCATGGACGGAGATCTCGGCATGGATGAGGTGCCGCACGCGGCTGAAGACGACATGCGCCTCGATCGCCCGATCGAAATATTTCTCGACGATCGCGGTCGTCTCGGCAGTGGCGTGGTTGCGCAGAAAGTCGCCCACGTCGATCTGCTTGCCCGTGACGGTAATTTGCATGCGCTCGACCAGAATGGTTGGGCTCCCGATCACTGAGCGCCGGCAGCCTCACGCGCGGCGCCAACCTTAGGAAGCGGGGTTCGGCGAGTCAAGCTGCCTCAGAGCTGCATCGCCTTCTCGCGCCGGCGCTGCACGGAGGAGGGAATGTGCATCGCTTCGCGGTATTTCGCCACCGTACGGCGCGCGATCTCGACGCCTTCCTTGAGCAGAATGTCGACGATCTTGTCATCCGAGAGCACATCCGCGGATTCGTTGTCGATGAGCCACTTGATGCGGAACCGCACTGTTTCCGCCGACAGCACGCCGCCGCCGCTTGCGGCCGAGGCAGGAATTGCCGAGGTGAAGAAGTATTTGAGCTCATAGATGCCGCGCGGCGTCTGCATGTATTTGTTGGTGGTGACCCGGCTCACCGTGCTCTCGTGCATGCTGATCGCCTGGGCGATGTCGCGTAGCACGAGCGGGCGAAGCCGCTGCACGCCGTGGCGCAGGAAGCCTTCCTGCTGCCGCACAATCTCGCGCGCCACCTTGAGGATGGTCGTGGCGCGCTGATGCAGCGCCTTGACCAGCCAGTTGGCCGACTGAAAGCGCTCCGCCAGATATTCCTTCTCGGTCTTGCTGCGGATGGCGCCGCTCACCTCGGCGTAATAACGATTGTTGACGAGAACGCGCGGCAGGGTGTCGCTGTTGAGTTCGACGAGCCAGCCGCCATCGGCCTGCGGCCTGAGGAAAACATCGGGCACGACGGGCTGCGCCTGGACCGGATCGAAGCTCAAGCCCGGCTTGGGATCAAGCGCCTTGATCTCCGTCACCATCTGCGCGAGATCCTCGGCATCGACGCCGCACAGCCGCATGAGCTGCGCCGCGTTGCGGCTGGCGAGCAGCGGCAGGTTCTCGATCAGCGTCTGCATCGCCGGGTCGAAGCGGTTGCGCTCCTTGAGCTGCAACGCCAGGCATTCGGCGAGACCGCGGGCGAAGACGCCGGGCGGATCGAAGCGCTGCATGAGCGCCAGCGACGCCTCGATGCGCTTAACCTCGCAGCCCAAAAGCTCGGCGATCGAGCCGAGGTCGCCCGCGAGATACCCCGCGTCGTCGACGAGGTCGATGAGATGCGTGCCGATCAGGCGGTCGATCGGGTCGTGGATCTCGACCGAAAGCTGCGCGAGCAGGTGGTCGCGCAAGGTCTCCGGCCGCGTCAGCGTCTGGTCGAGCCCCGGCAGATCCTCGCCCAGCGGCACGCGGCTGGTGCGCCAGGCGTCGGGATCGCCGGAGTAATCGAGATTGCCTTCGCCCTCGGCGCCGGCGACGTCGTGCCAGAGCTCGACCGCCTCGACCTGCGCGCCGTCGGCGGGCTCGGGCGGCGGCGGCTCGGGCGCGGGCTCGGCCGGGCGGTCGTCGCGGTCCAAGAGCGGGTTCTTCTCGAGCTCGGCTTCGATATAGGCGGCGAGCTCCAGGTTCGACAGTTGCAGCAGTTTGATCGCCTGCTGCAGCTGCGGCGTCATCACCAACGCCTGGGTCTGCCGGAGATCGAGCCTCTGAGTAAGCGCCATGAACGGATTTTACAATGCGCCGCGGGTCACGGCTGCAAATTTCGTACCAACACGCTGATTTTCGATTAAGAGCTTGGCGGAGCTAAAGGCTGAAGCGCTCGCCCAGGTAGACGCGGCGGACATCGGCATCGTTAACGATTTCGCTCGGCGCCCCCTCCATCAGCACCTGGCCCTCGTGGAGGATATAGGCGCGATCGACGATCTCGAGCGTCTCGCGCACGTTGTGGTCGGTGATGAGCACGCCGATGCCGCGGTCCTTGAGGTGGGCGACGAGGTCGCGAATGTCGTTGACCGCGATCGGATCGATGCCGGCCAAGGGCTCGTCGAGCAGGATGAAATGCGGATGCGTCGCCAAGGCGCGGGAGATTTCCACGCGCCGGCGCTCGCCGCCCGAGAGCGCCATCGCCGGCGCACGCCGCAAATGGGTGATCGAGAACTCGGCGAGCAGGGAGTCGAGCATGGTCTCGCGCACCTCGGGCTCGGGCTCCGCCACTTCGAGCACGGCGCGCAGGTTCTGCTCGACGGTGAGACCGCGAAAGATCGAGGCCTCCTGCGGCAGGTAGCCGATGCCGAGCCGGGCGCGGCGGTACATCGGCAGATCGGTGATGTCCTCGCCGTCGAGCGCGATGGTGCCGACATCCGGCTTGATGAGCCCGGTGATGATGTAGAAGCAGGTGGTCTTGCCCGCGCCGTTGGGGCCGAGAAGCCCGACCGCCTCGCCGCGCTGCACCCCGATGTTGACCGCGCGCAGCACGGGCCGCTTGCGGAAGCTCTTGCCGAGATTGCGGGCGGCAAGCCCGCGATTGTCCCGAACCAACCGCGGCTGATCGCCATGGCTCGGCTGATCGCCGCTGGCCGGCGTTGCGCGTGGCTCCGTCTCGCGCGGCCGCGGGGAAAGCTTGCTTGGGGCGGCCAGTTTTGCCATGCGACCCGCGCCCGCTACCGCGCCGCCGCATCCGGCCTCGGTCGCGGCACCAGCAAGCCCTCGACGCGCGGCGGATGCGGGCCGGTGAGGCTGGCGCTCGGCGGCGCGCTCAGGAGGCGGCCGATGTTCTGGTTGAGATCGACCACGGCGTATTGTCCCCGCAATTCGCTCTCGCCCCGGGTGAGCGTGACATGCCGCGACAGCGTGGCGATGCCGGTGTCGACATTATAGACGCCGACATCGCCACGCGCGATCTGGTCGACCGAGGCGACGAGGACGTTGCCGCTGCCGTCGATACGGCTGATATGCGAGGCCTGGTTGGGCAGTTTCTCTACGGTCGCGGTCAGCACGTCGGCGCGAATGCGCTTGGTCTCGCGGATGGCTACCGCATCGCCGCGAGCGACGCCGAGCTGCTTGCGGTCCCACCATTCGAGACTGTCGTGCGCGGTCACCGTGTCGCGCGGCGTAACCAGCCGCAAATTCTTGCCGGTCATCACCAAGAGCCCCTGATCGACGTCATAGACGGCGTGGTCGCCATAAGCCGTCTGCGTCGGCGTCGCCAGGCGCACATTGCCCTCGGCCTCGATGCGGAAGACCTCGGTCGAGCCGTCCGCAAGAGGCGCGGGGTCGCCGGGCTTGCTGCGCTCGCCCCCGGCGCTGGCCGGCGTCGCACCGCTCCCGGTCGGTCGATAATAGGCATAGAGCGTTTCGGCGTAGAGCGTATCGTCGCCGCGCGTCGCCTTGACGTTGCCGCGTGCGATATAGACGCGATACTGCTGCTCCCACTCGATGCCCTGATCGGCCTCGATGGCGATGGGCCTGCCGTTGTTTTCGAGCCCGAGGCCGCCGAGACTCGGCGCCTGCACCTCGGCGGCCGCGGCGGCGTGGGCGAGCCATACCGCGCTCAGCGCCAGGACGCCGGCGGCGAGCCTCACTGCGGCGCCTTATCGCGCGGCGCGATCACCAGATAGGTGTGGCCGGTGAAGATGACCGTGTCGCCGCGGTCGAGAATGCGAATGCCCTGCGCCACGACATTGCCGAAGGGGCCTTGGCCGGTCACCCTGTCGCTGCTCTCGGCGGTGCCTTTGGCCATGTCGATGCGGGCGCTGTCGGAATGGAACTCGTTGCCCCTGTCCTGATAGAGCGCGACATCGCCGAAGAGATCGAGAAGCTGCGGCTGCGGCTGATAGATCCCGGTGTAGGAGCCGAGTTCGAGCCAGCCGCCGCTCGCGGTCTTCAGATCGGCCTTGGGGTTTTCGAGCGAGATGAGATCGTCGACCTTGGGCGTCTGATGCGCGACGTCGGCGGTGACCACGAAGGGCCGGTTCTCGCGGTCGATTCCGGTGTAGTGCACCGATACCATGCGCAGGTCGCGCGCCTCGCTCAGATCGATCGGCGGCGCCTTGAGCCGCATCCGCTCGAACATCAGCATGAACCGCGGCCAGACGGCAATCAGCAGCAAGAGCCCGATCGCGATCGCCGGCAGGACCAGCTTCGCCAGCGCAACGAAGCGGCTGTAGCGGCCGCCGAGCGCAGCACGCCGGCGCGTCGCCGATCGCGCTGGAAAGACCGAGTCGAGCCGCATCTTCACGCCACTCCCGCCCGAAGGCAGTCGTGGATGTGCAGAATGCCGAGCGGCCGGCCATCATCGTCGACCACGAACAAGCTGGTGATCTTCTGCTCGTTCATCCGGCCCAGCGCCTCGGCGGCGAGCGCCTGCGGCCGAATCGTCTTGGGGCGCGGGCTCATCACCCGCTCCACCGGCGCGCGCAACAGCGCGTCGCCCATGTGCCGGCGCAAATCGCCATCGGTGAGGATGCCTTCGAGCCGGCCCTCGGCATCGATGATGCCGACGCAGCCGAAGCTCTTGGCGGTCATGATGAGAATCGCGTCGGACATGGCGGTGCCGCGCGCAGCGAGCGGTATCTTCTCGCCCTCGTGCATGAGATCGAGAACGCGCAGCAGCCGCCGGCCGATACGGCCGCCGGGATGGAGGCGCTGAAAGTCGCTGGCGGAGAAACCCTTGCGCTCCAAGAGCGCCACCGCCAGCGCGTCGCCCAAGGCCAGCATCATCGTCGTCGAGGTGGTGGGGGCGAGGCCCATCGGGCAGGCCTCGGCCGATGCCGGCAGCAACAAGGTCACGTCGGCCGCCTCGGCGAGCGCACTGTTGTCGCGCCGCGTCATCGCGACGAGCAGGATGCGGAAGCGCCGGGTGAAAGCGATAATGTCCTCGAGCTCCGCGGTATCGCCTGAATTCGACAAGGCCAGCACCGCGTCACCCTCGGCGATGACGCCGAGATCGCCGTGGCTCGCTTCGGCGGGATGAACGAATTGCGCGGGCGTCCCGGTCGAAGACAGCGTCGCCGCGATCTTGCGCGCGATATGGCCGCTCTTCCCCATGCCGGTGACGATGAGCCGGCCGCCGATTCGGCTTAAGCGATCGAGAGCCTCGCTGAAACTGCCATCGAGCCCATCGACGAGCGCTTGCAAGCCGGCGATTTCGGCGCGTAAGACGCGGCGTGCGGCCGCGATGTCGGCGGCGTCATTCGGGGCGAGCCGGCGCAGGGAGCGTCCTTGGTTGCGCATGTCCCCTATGGGTTCTGGAGCGCTGAGGCCGCTGCTCCCACCGCATGATACGCGCCCAATATGGCGTTCTATCTCCGCAAGGTCAATCGAACGAGGCGAGAACATCGGCTCGCGCTGCCGCGACCGAGCGTAGCACCTCAATGCTCGAAGATGTCCCCGCCGGCGAAACCGGAGAGATCGAGCAGCGCCCGGGTCGGCAGAAAGGCAAAGCAGGCCTGCGCCAGGGTCTGCCGGCCCTCGCGCGCGAGCATCGCGTCGAGTCGCGTGCGCAGCGCATGCAGATGCAGCACATCGGCGGCGGCGTAACGCAGCTGCTCGTCGGTGAGCTGCTCGGCGCCCCAATCTGAAGTCTGCTGCTGCTTCGACAACTCGATGCCGAGAAGGTCGCGGCAGAGGTCCTTGAGCCCGTGGCGGTCGGTGAAGGTGCGCGCCAGCTTCGAGGCGATCTTGGTGCAATAGACCGGCGCCGCCAGCACGCCCAAATGATGGCGCAGCACGGCGATGTCGAAGCGGCCGAAATGGAAGATCTTGAGCAGCTTGGGATCGGCGAGCAGCGCCTTGAGATTGGGCGCGTCATGGATTTCGGTGGCGAACTGCACGAGATGACAGATGCCGTCGCCGGCCGAGAGCTGCGCCAGGCACAGCCGGTCGCGATGCGGCTCCAGGCCCATCGTCTCGGTATCGATAGCGACGCTGTCGCCGAAATCGAGGCCGGAGGGCAGGTCACCGGAATGGAGATGGATGCTCACGCGGAATCACCGGCGCCGGTCCGCACGCGGAACGCGGCAAAGAGGGCCCATGGTGCCCTGGAGAAGACTCGAACTTCCACGACCTTTCGGTCACTAGAACCTGAATCTAGCGCGTCTACCAATTCCGCCACCAGGGCATCGCGCCTTTGCTTAGGCAAGGGCGGGAAGTCTGTCAATGCCGGCGTCCCGTCCGGCGCGGCCGCTCGCCCGTCTCGCCAGAAGTCGAGCGCCGTAGTATAGAGGCGCTCTTGCCATCGAATCGGGGAAGCGGCATCGCCATGCGGCATTTGCGAGTGACAATTTTGGGCGCCTCCGGCTTCATCGGGCGCTCCATCGTCAAGCGGCTCGCCGCGCAAGGCGCGCTGATCGCGGCGGTGAGCCGGCATGCGAGCGCCGCCCGTTTCCTGCGGCCGATGGGCGATGTCGGGCAGATCGCATTGGTCGATGCCGACCTCGGCAATGATGCGGCGCTCTCTGCGGTGCTCGCCGGGGCGGATGCGGTGGTCAACGCCGTCGGCATTCTCTACGAGCGCGGGCGACAAACCTTCGACGCGCTGCATCACCGCCTGCCCGCGCGCTTGGGAGCGCTGGCGAAAAGCGCAGGGGTGAAGCGTCTCGTCCACATTTCCGCGATCGGCGCCGATCCCGCTTCGCCCGCCGCCTATGGCCGCAGCAAGGCGGCCGGCGAAAGCGCGCTCCACGCGGGGTTTGCCGAGGCAGTCATCCTGCGTCCCTCGATCGTCTTCGGTCCCGACGACGCTTTTTTCAATCGCTTCGGCGCGCTCGCGCGCGTGTCGACGGCGCTGCCGCTCATCGGTGGCGGCACGACCCGGTTCCAGCCGGTCTATGTCGGCGACGTCGCCGACGCTGCGCTGGCCGTGCTCGAGCGCGAGGACGCCGCCGGCCGCGTCTTCGAGTTGGGCGGCCCGGAGGTCTTCACCTTCCGCCAGCTGATGGAGCTGCTGCTGCGCGAGATCGGCCGCAAGCGCCTGCTCGTCCCGATCCCCTTCGGGCTTGCCGCGCTCAATGCGCTGGTGGTCGAGCGCCTGCCGCACCCGCTTATCACCCGCGACCAGCTGCGCATGCTCAAGCGCGACAATGTCGTGGCTCCGGGCGCCCCTGGTCTCGCCGAGTTGGGGATCACGCCCACCGCCATGGAGCTGGTCCTGCCCTTCTATCTCGACCGCTTCCGTCACGGCGGGCGGCCCTTGGGCGGCGTGCCGCACATCGTCACCACGCCCTAGAACGACGAGTCCGGCTCCTGCAGAAACGCCGCCTCGGCAGCAGTCGTGGCCCGGCCGAGCGCCGCGTTGCGATGTGGGAAGCGGCCGAAGCGGGCAATGATGTCGCGATGGCGCCGGGCGTAGCGGAGCTGGCTGTCGCGCTCGGCCTCGGGGTGGAGTGCACCGAAGAGGCGCAGGCTCAGCTCTTGGTCGGCAAGATCCTCGCTGTGCTCGAAGGGCAGGTAGAAAAAGCCGCGCCGCACCGCAGACACGGCGGCATCGAAGCCTTGCGCCAAGGCCAGGCGCGCGACGCTGCGCGCCTTAGCGTCGCTGGCATAGGCCTGCGCCGTGCCGCGATAGAGGTTGCGCGGCAATTGATCGAGCAGCAGCACCAGCGCCAGCGCCGGGTCCCGCGCCGCCGCCCAATGGTCGTAGCCGCCCGAAGCGGCGCGGGTCTGATCGGCCTGAAACCGCTCACGCAGCAGCGCGTCGAAGGCGGGGTCGACGGTGAACCAGACTTGGCGCGGGCGGTCGTAATCGGGCGTGCCCGGCAGGCCGAACCAGACCCCGAGCAGGGCTTCAATGCGCTTTTCTTCATCCGCGTTCATTGCGCCTTCCCTTCCGCCGCGTGCTCTTCAGTCCAGGCGCCCGGCTCTGATATGATCGGCGGCGAACCCTGAATTCGCGCCCGCATGCGTCTCCTCTATCATTTCTGGCTTTCGCCCGCTTCGCGCAAGATCCGCGTCATCTTGCAGGAGAAGAGCCTCGACTTCACGCTCAGGCTCGAGCGCGCGTGGGAGCGCCGGCCGGAGTTCCTGGCGCTCAACCCGGCGGGCGAGGTGCCGGTCCTGATCGAGCCGGACGGCACCGTGCTGGCCGATGCCGGCGCCATCGCCGAATTCCTCGACGAGATTTATCGCGACAAGCTGCTGTTCGGCCTCAATCCGATCGACCGCGCCGAGACGCGGCGCCTGTGCGCATGGTTCGACATCAAGATGAACCGCGACGTGACGGAGAATCTTCTGGGCGAAAAAATCATGAAGCGCCTGCTCGGCCTGGGCGGGCCCGATTCGACCGCGATTCGCGCCGGCCGGGCGAATCTCGCCTATCATCTCGACTATATCGGCTATCTCGCGGAGCGCCGGCGCTGGCTCGCCGGCGATCATTTCTCGGTCGCCGACATCACCGCGGCGGCGCATCTCTCGGCGATCGACTATCTGAGCGACGTCCCGTGGGACGCGCACGACGCCGCCAAGGAGTGGTACGCCCGCGTCAAGTCGCGGCCGAGCTTCCGCCCGATCCTCGCCGACCATGTGCCGGGGACGCCGCCGCCCAAGCACTACGCCGACCTCGATTTCTGACCCGCCGCCTCATTTCTCGCCGCCTTGCTTCGGTGCGGCCGGCGCGAGATGCGCCAGATTGTCCTTGGCCGCCGCCGCCGCCGCCGAGGCGGGGGCCAACGTCTCCACCTTGATCCAGTCGGCGCGCGCCCCTGCGAGGTCGCCCTTGAGCTCGCGGATGTTGCCGCGCTCCAACAGCCCCGGCACGGCATCGGGCGCCAGCGTCAGCGCGCGCTCCACATCGGCCAAGGCGAGGTCAAGCCCGTTTTCAACCCGGCGATAGGCCGAGGCCCGGAAGATCAGCGCGTCGGCGCGGTTGGGCTCGAGTTCGAGCGCCTGGTTCAGATCGTCGATCGCCGGCCAGTAATTGTGGGCCTCGGCATAGGCCTGGGCGCGGTCGATGAGCAGGTCGGGATCGTCGGGCACGAGTTGCAACGCCGCATCGAAGGCCGATTTCGCCTCGCCGGCCCGATCGGCGAGAAGCCAGGCCTGCCCGGCCTGCTCGAGCGCTTCCGCGCGCAGCCGCGGTTGCGCCTGCATCATCGCCCCGGCCAACGCCTCGAGGCGCTGCGCCGCCTCTTGGTAGCGCTTGAGGCCGACGAGCGCGACCGCGGCGCAATGCTCGGCCGGAAAGCCGCCGCCCGCTTTGCGCCAATCCTCGGCAGTGGCGAAGGCCTGCTCGGGATCGTGGTGCACCAGCGCGAGGCAGCGTTCGTATCGGCTGGAATCATCCATCGGCAGCGGCTTCGCCGCGTCCTGGGGCGCCGCGGCGGCGGCCCCTGCCGCGACGGCGAGGATCAACGCAAGGCAAACCAGATGTGACCTACTCGCCAGGCTGCACCGCCGAATGCTTGTCGAGCCGCGCCGTTGCCGGCGCCGGGGCCGCCGCGCCGGGGCGGGCGAAGAAGGTCCTGAGATTCTCGAGATAGAGATAGATCACGGGCGTGATGAACAGCGTCAAACCCTGCGAGACGACGAGGCCGCCGACCACGACGAGACCGAGCGGCCGGCGCAGCTCGGACCCCGCGCCCATGCCGACGGCGATCGGCAGCCCGCCCATGATCGCCGCCATCGTCGTCATCATGATGGGCCGGAAGCGCAGCAGGCAGGCCTCGAAGATCGCCTCTTCGGCAGTAGCATTGCCGACGCG
>DATNIY010000105.1:0-33655 GCA_035604195.1 Allostellaceae bacterium | reverse complement strand
GGCTCCTCGGCCAGCGCCGCCGGTCCCAGGATCACCGTCAGCACCAGCGACGCAGCCGCCGCCTTCGCCCCAGCGCCGCACCGCGCCGCGCGCCGCCACATCCCGCCCATGCTCATCGCCACCCTCGTCTGCGCCCGACCGGATTAAACCCCCGCTTGCGGCGCAACTCAACCGCCCGCGGACGGGGCACCGTACATACCGCTCCACCCGCCGCGATGCCAACCACAGAATTGCGACCTTATGACGCATAAACCATCGCTTTTCGTGCCATACCCGGCAGCATCGGGCAAGCGCGGCGGAACGCTTCCCGCGCCGCCGCCGATCCCCATATCATGGGAGCAAGGCCCGCCCCCCTTCCAGGAGACTCGCATGACCGATCTCGCCCGCACCGACGAGCTGTTCTTCACCCGCACCGGGATGGATCGCGGGCGAGTCGAGCGCCTCGTCGGCGACGCGCTCGCCGGCATGGACGATGGCGAGCTCTACCTGGAATGGAGCCAATCGGAGGGCCTCACCTTCGACGATGGCCGCATCAAGAGCGCCGCCTTCGACCAGAATCAGGGCTTCGGGCTGCGCGCGCTTTTGGGCGAGGCCTGCGGCTATGCCCATGCCTCGGAACTCTCGGAAGCGGCGATCCGCCGCGCCGGCGAGACCGTGCGCGCGGTGCGGCAGGGGGCGAGCGGCACGCTGGCAGCGCCGCCGCCCGGCACCAACCGCCAGCTCTACACCGACGCCAATCCGCTCGGCTCCGTTGATTTCGCGGCCAAGGCGAAGCTGCTTGCCGAGATCGACGCCTATGCCCGCGCCAAGGACAAGCGCGTGCGCCAAGTCTCGGCCTCGCTGTCGGGCATTTGGCAGGCGGTGCAGATCCTGCGCCCCGACGGCAGCCGCACCGCCGACATAAGGCCGCTCGTCCGCCTCAATGTCAGCATCGTCGTCGGCGAGGGCGACCGCATGGAGCACGGCTCCTCGGGCGCCGGCGGGCGCGTCGAGTACCACCGCTACTTCGAGCCCGAGCATTGGCGCGGCCAGGTCGACGAGGCGCTGCGCCAAGCGCTCGTGAATCTCGGCGCGGTGCCGGCGCCGGCCGGCGAGATGACCGTCGTGCTCGGCCCGGGCTGGCCCGGCGTCATGCTGCACGAAGCGGTCGGCCATGGGCTCGAAGGCGATTTCAACCGCAAGAAGACCTCGGCCTTCTCGGGCTTGATCGGCACCCGCGTCGCCGCGCCCGGCGTCACCGTGGTCGATGACGGCACGATGCAGGACCGCCGCGGCTCGCTCACGGTGGACGACGAGGGCACGCCCTCGGGCTACAACGTGCTCATCGAGAACGGCATCCTCAAAGCCTACATGCAGGATCGGCTCAATGCGCGCCTCATGGGCATGCGCCCCACCGGCAACGGAAGGCGCGAGAGCTTCGCCCATGCGCCGATGCCGCGCATGACCAACACCTACATGCTGGCGGGCGACAAGGAGCCCAAGGAAATCATCGCCTCGGTCAAGCGCGGGCTCTATGCCGTGCATTTCGGCGGCGGCCAGGTCGACATCACCTCCGGCAAATTCGTCTTCTCGGCCTCGGAGGCCTATCTCGTCGAGGATGGCAAGGTCGGGCCGGCGGTGAAGGGCGCGACCCTCATCGGCAATGGCCCCGACGCGCTCAAGAAGATCGCCATGATCGGCAACGATCTGAAGCTCGACGACGGCATCGGCACCTGCGGCAAGGATGGCCAAGGCGTGCCGGTCGGCGTCGGCCAGCCGACCCTGCGCATGGACGGCCTCACCGTCGGCGGCACGGCTGCATGAATCTTCGGCGCCGGGCCGCGCGGCGGCGGTTCCCGACCGCATGGATATCGTGCGTGCTTCGAGATGGGGTGCTTCGCACCCCTCCTCAGCACGAGGAAAATCTTTGCCGGCACGAAGAAAATTCCTCGTCCTGAGGAGCCGGCGCAGCCGGCGTCTCGAAGGACGCACCAGGTCGATCCAGCGGGGGTTTGCTCTGGCGGCAATCCTGATCGCTTCGCTCGCGGCCGCGCCGGCTCTGGCCTGCGATCTCGCGAAGGCGCCGACGACGCGCTGGAGCGTGCGCGAGGACCACGGCAGCGCCTGGCTCGTGACGCCCTGCGGCGAGCGCTTTTTCGCGATCGGCGTCAATGTCCTCGATGGCGGGCTCTCGGGGGCGGGGCTCGACCGGCCGCATTACGATTGGCACCGCTTCGCGCCCTCGCTCGCGGCCTGGACCGAGGCGACGCGCCAGCGGCTCGGCGCCTGGGGCTTCAATTCGGCCGGTGCCTGGTCGCTGGCGCCGCAGCAGCTCGCGCTTCCGACCGCGATCAATCTCGAGATCGGGCGGCTCGCCCGCTTTCATTGGTTCGATCCCTTCGACCCTGCCGCCGCGGCGCGGCTCGATGCCGAGGCGCGCCGTCTCACCGCGCCCTATCGCGACACGCCCTACCGCATCGGCTATTTCTCCGACAACGAGGTCGGCTGGTGGAGCGGCGCGCTCTTCCTCTTTTTCTCTGAGAAGCCGGCGGAGAACTACACGAAGCAGCGTTGGGTCGGCCTCCTGCGCCGGCTCTATCACGACGACTGGCGGCGGTTCACTGGCGATTTCGCGCCGCCTTCGGGGGTCAATTCCTGGGCGGCGCTGCTCAGCGCCCAAGCGCCGACGCGGCTCAGGCCCGGCGGCGAGGGCAGTCGCGCGGTCGAGCGCTGGACGGCAGCGGTGGCCGAGCATTACTACGCGCTGACCGCGGCGGCGTTGAAGCGCGCCGATCCGCAAGCGCTCTTCCTCGGCGACCGGCTGCCGATCTATTACGATCCGGCCGCGGTCCGCGCCGAGGCGCGCCATGTCGATGCCATCGCGGTCAACTACAATGTCGACAGCCCCGAGGGATGGATCGCGCCCTATTTCTTCGACGGGCTTCGCGCATTGAGCGGCGGCAAGCCGGTCTTGGTCTCCGAGTGGTTTTACGCCGCGCGCGAGAACCGTAGCGGCAATCGCGACAACGGCCATCTCATGACGGTGGCGACCCAAGCCGAGCGCGCCCAAGGCGCCGCCGCGGCCGCCGCCAATTTCGCGCGCGTGCCCGAGCTCTTGGGCCTCGACTGGTTCCAATATTACGACTACCCCCAGGGCGGGCGCGCCGACCGCGAGGATTACGATTTCGGCCTCGTCGACATCGACGATCGGCCCTATGAGCGGCTCACCACCGCGCTTGGCGCGGCGAACCGGCGGCTGCCGGCGATCCACGCCGTCGCGCACGCTCGTGCGCGGCCGGCGCGCGCCGGCTTCGTCGTGCCCAAGGCTATGATCGACCCGACGCACGCCTCGCTTATCGATTGGCCGAAGCCCGCCTCACTGCTGCCGCCCTTGCGCGCGGGGCGGGGCGAGGCCGCCTTTGGCGAGGCGTATTTGACGTGGAGCGATCAGGGTCTCGCCGTCGCCACCATCGGCCAGGATTACTATGACCGCGAGCTTTTGGCTTATGAGGGCAACTTCCCGCTCGGCGAAGCCTATCGCCTCGAGTTCGACCTCGATGCCGGCGCCGGCCCGCGCCGCTTCACCCTCTATTTCATCCCGCCGGGCCCGGCCAAAGACAGCCCGCCCATGAGCGTCCGCCTCTGCGCCGGCGCGGCCAAGGAGCACCGCGGCAATCGCTGCCCCGCGGTCGAAGGCGCAAGCGCGCTCTATTTCGGCGCCGACCAGCCGCGCGTCGTCGCCGAGGCGCTCATTCCCTGGTCGGCGCTCGGCCTCGCCGGCCCGCCGACGGCGCGGCGGCTCAGATTCGAGGTCTCCGCAACCTCCTGGTTCCGCGCCCGCTGGATGTCGCTGAGCGGATTGCCGCCCGAGGCCGGCTCGGCCGATCCTGAGCGCTGGGCGACGGTCCGGCTCGGCGATCGCAGAGGCGCAGACGCGACTCAGTAGGCCTCTTCGGTGTAGGCGGGATCGACGCTGCCGCGCCAGCGCGTGGCGTAGCGCTCGAGCAGGTCTTCGGCCGGGGTCTTGCCCGACTCGGCGATCTCCAGGAGCTCCGCAAGGAAATGGCTCTCGTCGTGGCCGGTGCTGTCGCGCTGGGCGCGGCGGACAAGGCCGTCTCGGGCAAGATTCAGCACCTCGAGCGCGAGATGCTGCAGCGTGCGGCCGCGGAACGGCGTCGCGAGGCCGCGACGCGGCACGTCGCGGCGTAGCTGCTCGCGCTCACTCTCGCCCCAATCGGCGATGAGCGCTGCCGCCTGGTCGAGCGCTTGCTCATCGTAGAGTAGGCCCGTCCACAGCGCCGGCAGTGCGCACAGCCGCGCCCACGGGCCGCCATCGGCGCCGCGCATCTCGAGGATGCGCTTGAGCCGCACCTCGGGAAAGACGGTGGTCAGATGGTCGCTCCAATCGCTCATCGTCGGAATTTCGCCGGGCAGCGCCGGCAAGCGCCCTTCGAGGAAGTCGCGGAAGGACTGCCCGGCCGCGTCGATGTATTGGCCGTCGCGGTAGACGAAATACATCGGCACGTCGAGCATGTAATCGACGTAGCGCTCGAAGCCGAAGCCGGGCTCGAAGACGAAGGGCAGCATGCCGCAGCGGTCGGGATCGGTGTCGGTCCAGACCTGGCTGCGATAGCTCAGATAGCCCGAAGGCCTGCCCTCGAGGAAGGGCGAGTTGGCGAAGAGCGCCACCGCCACCGGCTGCAGGGCGAGGCCGACGCGGAACTTCCTGACCATGTCGGCTTCCGAGCCGAAATCCAGACTCACCTGCACGGTGCAGGTGCGCAGCATCATGTCGAGGCCGAGCTTGCCTTTCTTCGGCATGTACTCGCGCATCACGGCATAGCGGCGCTTGGGCATGAAGGAGACGTCCTCGCGCCGCCATTTCGGCAGGAAGCCGAGGCTGAGCATGCCGAGGCCAAGCTCGTCGCAGACCGGCCGGACCTGGCGCAGATGCTCGTTCAGCTCGGCGCAGGTCTGGTGCAGATTGTCGAGCGGCGCGCCGGAGAGTTCGAACTGGCCGCCGGGCTCGAGCGAGATCGAGGCGTTCGCGTTGGACAGTCCGACCATGTTGTCGCCGTCCATGACCGGCTTCCAGCCGAACCGCATGAGGCCGTCGAGGAGCGCGCGGATGCCCTGGCTGCCGTCATAGCCGACCGGGCGCAGATCGGCGCGGCGGAAGACGAATTTCTCGTGCTCCGTGCCGATGCGCCAGCGCTCGCGCGGCTTGGCGCCGGCGGCGAGATATTCGACAAGCTGCCGCCTGTCGGTGATTGGCTCACCGCCGGACGCGGATGGAGCGGACATACGGGAACGGACTCCTCGACCCCTAAGGAGATGCGTCGGCCGGCGCGCCGCCTTGAGCCTCGCGCGCCTTCCTCCAGTCGCCGACCAGCGCCTGGACCACCGCTAGCCCGGCGAGCGCTGCCGTGTCGGCGCGCAGCACCCGCGGCCCGAGGCCGACGGGGCAAACAAAGGGAAGTTTGCGCAGGCCGTCAAGCTCCGTTTCGGCAAAGCCGCCCTCCGGCCCGGTGAGCACGGCCAAGGGCGCCGGCGGCGCGCCGGCAAGGGCCGCAGCAATCGGCGGCGCGGTGCCGCTTTCATCGCACAGGACGAGGCGCCGCGCCGGCGGCCACTCAGCGATCAGCCGGTCGAGCGGCTGAAGCTCGTGCAGCGCGGGCAAGGTCAGCCGCTCGCTTTGTTCCGCCGCCTCGATGGCGATCGCTTGCAGCCGCTCGCGATTGACCCGATCGACCACGCTGCGCCTTGTCAGCACCGGCAAGAGCGCGCTGACCCCCAGCTCGGTCGCCTTCTCGACGAGGAAATCGAGGTGCCCCCGCTTGATCGGCGCGAAGGCGAGCCACAGATCCGCGCCGCTCTCTTGCGGCCGCAACCGATCGGCGATGGCGATGGTGCCGCTGCCGCGCGCCAAACCCGCGATCCTGCCGCGCCATTCGCCGTCGCGGCCGTTGAACAGCGCAACTTCATCGCCGGCGCCGAGCCGAAGCACGGTGCCGAGGTAATGCGCCTGCCCCGGCGTCAGCGCGGCCGCGCCGCCGCCGGCGAGATCGGCGCTGACATAGAGTCGGGGCAGGGCTTTCACGTTGTCATCGGCGGGCTTGGCCGCAGCGGGTGCGGCGGGGCATGATGGGCAGGAGTTTAGCCGAAAACCCGACGCGCGAGCGATGACCGACATCCGCACCGGCGACTGGGCCGACCGCTACGCGCCGCCGGCGCTCAGGCCCTATATCCGGCTCGCCCGGCTCGATCGGCCGATCGGGACTTGGCTCCTGCTCTTCCCAGGCTGGTGGGCGATCGCGCTAGCGGCGGCGGGCTGGCCCGACTGGCGGCTTCTGGCGCTCTTCGGCATCGGCGCGATGGCCATGCGCGGCGCCGGCTGCACGCTCAACGACATCGTCGATCGCGACTTCGACGGGCGGGTCGAGCGGACGCGGACGCGGCCCATTCCGAGCGGCGCCGTGACGGTGCGGCAGGCCTGGGCCTTCATGGCGCTCGAACTGGCGGTGGGCGCGGCGGTGCTCTTCAGCCTCGACCGGCTCGCGATCCTGCTCGGCCTCTTGGTGCTGCTGCTGATCGCGACCTACCCCTTCATGAAGCGGGTGACGTATTGGCCGCAATTCTTCCTCGGCCTCAATTTCAATTGGGGAGCGCTCATGGGCTGGGCGGCGGTGCGCGGCGAGATCGCGGCGCCGGCGCTGCTGCTCTATATCGGCGGCATCTGCTGGACGCTGGGCTACGATACGATCTATGCGCATCAGGACAAGGAAGACGACGTGCTGATCGGCGTCAAATCGGCGGCGCTCGCCTTGGGGCCGCGCACGCGGGTCTGGCTTTTCATCTTCTACGGCGCGGCGGTGGCGCTGTGGGCTGCGGCGGGCGCAGCAGCGGGAATGAGCGGCGTCTATTGGCTCGGGCTTGCCGCCGTGGCGCTGCAGCTGCTGTGGCAGGCGGCGCAAGTCGATACCGACGATGCTGTGGACTGCCTCGCCAAGTTCCGCTCGAATCGCTGGACCGGCTGGTTTCTGCTCCTCGGCATCATCGCCGCGCGGGCGGCCTGAGCCGGCGGACGAGGAGGGGGATCGTGCCCAGGCGGCAAGTGCGGCGACGGCAGACGCGGCGGCGGCCGGAAGTGCGCTTCGCATCGGCGCGCGAGGCGCGCGACTTGAACCGCATGCCGCGCAAGGAGTTCATCGAGCCGGATTTTTATCACCGGCTGCTGACCATCAGCTGGCCGGGCTTTTTCCTGCTGATCGGCGCGGGCTATGTCGTCTTCAACCTGGTCTTCGCGCTGCTCTATTGGCTGCAGGACGCCAGCATCGCCAATGCCCGCGGCGTCGCCGACGCCTTCTTCTTCAGCGTCCAGACCATGGCGACCATCGGCTATGGCGAGATGCACCCGGCGACGCTCTACGCCAATGTCCTCGTCACCATCGAGGTGCTGCTGGGCCTCCTCGGCTTCGCGCTCGGGACCGGCGTCATCTTTGCGCGCATCTCGCGGCCGACGGCGCGGGTGATGTTCAGCCGGGCGGCGGTCATCACCGACTTTGACGGGGTGCCGACCTTGATGTTCCGCGTCGCCAACCAGCGGCTCAACCGGATTCTCGAGGCGCATGTCACGGTCTCATTGGTGCGCAATGAGCTGGCCGCCGAGGGCGTGGCGATGCGGCGCTTTTACGAGCTGCCGGTGGCGCGCGAGCGCTCGCCGCTCTTCGTGCTGACCTGGACGGTAATGCATGCCATCGACAAGACGAGCCCGCTCCACGGGGCGACGCAGGAGACGCTCAAGGCGCAAGGGGCCGAGCTCATCGTCACCCTCCGCGGCCTCGACGAGACCTTCGCGCAGACGATCCACGCCCGGCACAACTACCTCGCCGAGGAGATTCTGTGGCAGCGGCGCCTCGTCGATATCATCGGCACGACGCCGGATGGGCGCCTCAGCGTCGACTACAGCCGCTTCCACGATACCGCCGACGCCCAAAGCTGAGCCGCGCCGTTGACAAGGCTCGGGAGCCCCGACTTTATTGCCCGCGTCGCTTGCGCCTGGGGTTGCCGGATGGTTCCACGCCTAGCGCAGTTCCCGGCTGCAGGGATGCCGTGCGTGCTTCGAGACGCGCTGCTCCGCAGCGCTCCTCAGCATGAGGAAGATTTTTGGTGGCACGAAGAAAAGACCTCGTCCTGAGGAGCCGGCGCAGCCGGCGTCTCGAAGGACGCACCGATTCTATCCAGCGGAGACTCGCTCTCGTCGCCGTCGCGCTCTTGGCCGCGCTTGCCGCGCGCGCTTCTCTGGCCCAGTCCGACAAGCTCCTCAACATCTACAACTGGTCCGACTACATCGCCACCGACACGGTGCCGCGCTTCGAGAAGGAAACCGGCATCAAGGTCAATTACGACGTCTATGACAGCAACGAGGTGCTGGAGGCGAAGCTGCTCGCGGGCGGCTCGGGCTACGACCTCGTAGTGCCCTCGGCGAGCCCCTATCTGGCACGCCAGATCGCGGCCGGGGTCTATCGCAAGATCGACAAGACGAGGCTCGGCAACTACGGCAATCTCGATCCGCAGATCCTGGCGGCGGCGGCGAAGGCCGATCCCGGCAACGAATACGGCGTGCCCTATCTCTGGGGCACGACCGGCTTCGGCTACAATGCCCGCCTGGTCGCGGCCGCGCTCGGGCCCGCGGCGCCGACCGACAGCCTGAAGCTCATCTTCGATCCCGCCAACGCCAAGAAACTCGCGGGCTGCGGCATCTCGCTCTTGGACAGCGCGCAAGAGATTTTCCCGGCGGCGCTCGCCTATCTCGGCCGCGATCCGCTGAGCCGCGATCCCCAGGATTTGCAGCGCGCGGCGGCGGCGGTGACGGCGATCCGGCCGTTCTTGCGCAAGTTCCATTCCTCGCAATACATCAACGACCTCGCCAATGGCGATTTGTGCGTCGCCTTCGGCTATTCCGGCGACATGCTCCAAGCGAAGAACCGCGCGGCGGAGGCCAAGAACGGCGTCGCGATCGCCTACACCATCCCCAAGGAAGGGGCGATGATGTGGGTCGACATGATGGCGATCCCCAAGGACGCGCCGCATGCGGAAAACGCGCTGCGCTTCATCGACTATGTGCTGCGCCCCGACATCGTCGCCGCGATCAGCAACACCGTCGCCTATGCCAATCCCAACGCCGCCGCGACCGCGCAGGTCGAGGTAGCGCTGCGCGATGATCCCAACGTCTATCCGCCGGCTTCGGTGCGCGCGCGTCTCTTCTTCGACACGCCGGTCTTGCCGCAATACGAGCGGCTGCGCACCCGCGCTTGGACCCGGGTCAAGACGGGTGAATAGCGCTGACGCGCCGCGCCTCGGCATCGTCGAGGTGGTGAAGCGTTTCGTCGCCGACGGCCCGCCGGCGGTCGATCGCGTCTCGCTCGAAGTGGGGCGCGGCGAGTTCTTTGCGCTCTTGGGCCCATCGGGCTCGGGCAAAACGACGGTCTTGCGGCTCTTGGCCGGCTTCGAGCGGCCGGATGCGGGGCGGATCCTGATCGACGGCGCCGACATGGCGGGCGTGCCGCCCTATCGCCGGCCCGTGAACATGATGTTCCAATCCTACGCGCTCTTCCCGCACATGAATGTCGCGGAGAATGTCGGCTTCGGCCTGCGCCAGGATGGGCTTCCGCGGCGCGAGATCGGCGCCCGCGTGGCGGCGATGCTCGATCTCGTCAAGCTCGGGCGCTTCTCCGAGCGCAAGCCGCAGCAGCTTTCGGGCGGCGAGCGCCAGCGCGTGGCGCTGGCGCGCGCGCTGGTCAAGGAGCCGAAGATTCTGCTGCTCGACGAGCCGATGGCCGCGCTCGACCGCAAGCTGCGCGAGGAGACGCGCGTGGAGCTGGTCCGCATTCACCAGCGCGTCGGCATCGCCTTCATCATCGTCACGCACGATCAGGAAGAGGCGATGAGCATGGCGCAGCGCATCGCGGTGATGAACGAGGGCAGGATCGCCCAGACCGGCACGCCGCATCAGGTCTATGAGGAGCCGGCGAGCCGCTTCGTCGCCGACTTCCTCGGCGCGGTCAATCTCTTCGCCGGTTCGATCGTCGAAGTCGAGGGCGCGCGCCATCACATCGCGAGCCCGGAGGCGGGTGCGACCTTCATCGTCGAGCACACGCCGCCCTTGGCGCGCGGCCGCGACGTCGCGGTCGCGGTGCGGCCGGAGAAGATCGCGCTCGCCGCGGCGCCGGCAGCGGACTCGCTCAATCGCGTCGCCGGCACGGTCGCGGGCATCGCCTATCGCGGCGAGGCCTCGACCTATCGCGTCGCGCTCGCCAGCGGCAAGACCGTGCGGGTGACGCGGCCCAATGCCGAGCGCAGCGCCGGCGTCGATTTCGCCGAGCGCCAGGCGGTCTGGCTCGCCTTCAGCCCGTCGGCGGGGCTGGTGCTCGAGCGATGAACGGGCGCTTCGGCCGCCTCGCCGTCATCGCGCTGCCCTATGCCTGGCTCGCGCTCTTCTTCCTCGTGCCCTTCGTCATCGTCCTCAAGATCAGCCTGGCCGAGCAAGCGGTGGGCATTCCGCCCTATACGCCGCTGGTCTCCGGCGGCGCGCTCAACGCCAGCCTCGCCAATTACCAGTTCCTGGCTTCGGACCCGCTCTATGGCGTGGCCTATCTCCAGGCTCTTTCCTATGCCGCCGCCGCGACCCTGTGCTGCCTGCTCATCGGCTATCCCATGGCCTATGGCATCGTGCGCGCGCCGCTGCGCTGGCGCAGCCTTCTCCTTCTCATGGTCATCCTGCCGTTCTGGACCGGCTTCCTCATTCGCGTCTATGCCTGGATCGGGCTGTTGCAGGGCAATGGCCTCATCAACCGCGCGCTCATGGCGGTGGGCGTCATCGACGCGCCCTTGGCGCTCCTCAACAACAGCTTCGCGGTGATGGTGGGGCTGGTCTATTCCTACCTGCCGTTCATGGTGCTGCCGCTTTATGCCGCGCTCGAGAAGCTCGATCCGGCGCTCTTGGAAGCGGCGGCCGATCTCGGCTGCCGGCCGTCGCGCGCCTTTCTGCGCATAACCTTGCCCTTGTCCTTGCCGGGGATCGCCGCGGGCGCGCTTCTCGTGTTCATTCCCATGAGCGGCGAGTTCGTCATCCCGGATCTGCTCGGCGGTCCCAACACATTGATGATCGGCAAGGTGCTGTGGGACGAATTCTTCACCAATCGCGACTGGCCGGTGGCGGCAGCGGTCGCGGTGGCGATGGTGGCGGTCTTGCTGGTGCCGATGGGCCTGGTGCGGCGGCTCTTGGCCGCGGGGGCGCAATGATCAACCGGCTCTCGCCCTTTCTCGCGGCGATGCTTGCCTTGGGCTATCTCTTCCTCTACGGGCCGATCGCCTCGCTCGTCTTCTATTCCTTCAACGCCTCGCGCTTGGTCACGGTGTGGGCGGGTTTTTCGACGCATTGGTACGGCGAACTTTTGCGCAACGAGGCGATCAAGCATGCCGCGCTCATCAGCCTCGAGGTCGCGGTCTCTGCCGCCACTGGCGCCCTCGTGCTGGGCACGCTCGCGGGCTATGCGCTGGCGCGCTTCCGCCGCTTCCGCGGCCGCGCCGTCTTCGGCGCGCTGGCGCTGGCGCCTTTGGTCATGCCCGAGGTCATCATCGGCCTGTCGCTCCTGCTGCTCTTCGTCGCGCTCGAGCAGGCGACCGGCTGGCCGCGCGGCCGCGGCATCCTCACCATCACCATCGCCCATGTCACGCTTGGCATGGCCTACGTCGCGGTGATCGTCGCGGCGCGGCTCTCATCCTTCGACCGCTCGCTCGAGGAGGCGGCGCTCGATCTCGGCGCCCGGCCGTGGAAGGTCTTCGCGGTCATCACCCTGCCGCTCATCGCGCCGGCGCTGGCGGCGGGTTGGCTCTTGGCCTTCACCTTGTCGCTGGACGATCTGGTGATCGCGAGCTTCACCGCCGGGCCGGCTTCGACGACCTTGCCGATGGTGATCTTCTCGAGCGTGCGCTTGGGCGTCAGCCCGCAGATCAACGCGCTCGCCACCATCGTGCTCGTCCTGGTGGCGGCGGTAGTGACCGCGGCCGGGTGGCTGATGGCGAAGGGGGCGCCGCGGCGGGCGCCTCAGGATTCGTAGCTCACCACCGAGGTCAGCGGCACGTCGATCTTGTTGCGCCCGTTGAGGAAGCTCAACTCGATGATGCAGGCGGCGGCGACCACCTCGGCGCCGACCATGCGGCACAGCCGGATCGAGGCGGCGAGCGTGCCGCCGGTGGCGAGCAAATCGTCGAGCACGGCGACGCGGCGGCCGGGCTTGATCGCGTCGGCCTGGATCTCCAGCGTGTCGGAGCCGTACTCGAGGTCATAGGTATAGGGAATGGTGGCGCCCGGCAGCTTGCCCTTCTTGCGAATCATGACGAAGCCGCATTTGAGGCGGAGCGCGAGCGGCGCGGCAACGAGAAAGCCGCGCGATTCGATGCCGATGAGGAGCTCCGGCCGATGCGGCTTGATCGCCTCCTCGAGCCGGGCGACCGTCGCCTGCCAGGCCTCGGCATGCGCCAGCAAGGTCGAGATGTCGTAGAACAATATCCCCGGCCTGGGGAAATCCGGGATCCCCCGGATATGGTGCTTAAGATCCATCCGCCGCTCCCTGGCGCCTGCCTGGCGCGACTCTAGAGCAAATCCCGGCTGGATAGAATCGGTGCGTCCTTCGAGACGCCGGCTGCGGGCGGCCGCATGCGGTCCCCCCCTTAGGACGAGGGCTTTTCTTGGTGCCATCAATGACCTTCCTCGTGCTGAGGAGTGGTGCGGCGCACCACGTCTCGAAGCACGCATTGCATCCATGCAGTTGGCATCCACTAGTACCACTGGACCGCGATGACACGCTTGCCGCAACGCCCCGGCACGGCGGCGACCGGCGAACTTGTGGTCGCCGGGCCGGCGTATAGACTCCCGGCGATGCGCGGGCAGGGTTGGATCAAGGCCGGCAGCGAGCGCGACGGGGTCGTGTTGCAGCTCGGCGGCGACTGGCTCATTCGAGATGCGGCGGCGCTCGACGCCAAGGTCAGCGCGTATCGCGCGCCGTCGGCGCGGCGCTTCCGCCTCGATCTTAGGGAAGTGGGCGCGCTCGACACTGCCGGGGCGTGGCTGGTGCTGCGTCTCGAGCGCAAACTGGCCGAGCGCGGCGCGGCGGTGAGCTTGGAGAACCTCGCGCCCGACCTGCAGCCGCTTCTGGCCCAGGTCGAGAAGCGGCCGGTCGCTGGGTCCCTGCCGCCGCCGCCGCCGCGCCGGTCGAGCGACGAGCTGGCATTCATCGGCGCGCAGACCGTCGACGCGGTGCGCACCGCGGGCGCGCTGGTGGGATTCCTGGGCGTTGTCGTCGTCACCGCCCTGCGCGCGCTGCGCCATCCCGCGCGCATCCGCCTCATCTCGGTGGTGGCGAATATGGAGCGCACCGGGGTGTCGGCGCTGCCGATCATCGGCCTCCTGTCCTTTCTCATCGGCATCGTCATGGCCTATCAGGGGGCCGACCAGCTGCGCCAGTTCGGCGCCCAGATCTACACCGTCAACTTGCTGGGGGTGTCCTTCCTGCGCGAACTGGGCGTGCTGCTCACGGCGATCATCGTCGCCGGGCGCTCGGGCAGCGCGTTCACCGCCGAGATCGGCACCATGCAGGTGAACGAGGAGGTCGATGCGCTGCGCACGCTGGGCATCAATCCGGTCGAGGTCCTGGTGCTGCCGCGGCTCTTCGCGCTGATCTTGACCCTGCCGCTCTTGGCCTTCTACGCCAATGTCATGGGGATCGTCGGCGGTGCGCTGATGTGCTGGGCGGAGCTGGGGATTCCGCTGTCGGTGTTCCTCGAGCAGCTGCGCGGCGCGATTTACGCCTGGACCTTTTGGCTCGGCATTATCAAGGCGCCGTTCTTCGCCGTCTGCATCGCGCTCATCGGCTGCTACGAAGGCTTGCGCGTGGAGCGCAGCGCCGAGAGCGTCGGCCGCCTCACCACCCGCGCGGTGGTCGAGTCCATCTTCCTTGTGATTGTCGTCGATGCCGCCTTCTCCATCCTCTTCTCCAAGCTCGGCATCTGAGCCGGTGATCCGCATCCGCGGATTGCGCACGCGCATCGGCGGCGCGGTGCTGCATGACAAGCTCGATCTCGATGTCCGCGCCGGCGAGGTGCTCGGTGTCGTCGGCGCCTCGGGCTCGGGCAAGTCGATGCTGCTGCGGACGATCGTCGGGCTTTATCGCCAGGAGGCCGGAACGATCGAGGTCTTCGGCCAGGATCGCGCGACGCTCGACGAAGCCGCGCGGCGCCGCATCGAGGCGCGCTGGGGCGTGCTGTTCCAGGACGGCGCGCTGTTCAGCTCGCTGACCGTCGCCGAGAATATCGCCGTGCCGCTCAAGGAGCAGCTCGACCTGCCGCCGCGGCTCATGGACGAGATCTGCGCGCTCAAGATCGCGCTTGTCGGCTTGCCGCCGGACACCGCGGCGAAATTCCCGGCGCAATTGTCGGGCGGCATGCGCAAGCGCGCCGGCCTTGCCCGGGCGCTGGCGCTCGATCCGGCGCTGCTCTTCCTCGACGAGCCGACCTCCGGGCTCGATCCCATCGCCGCGGCCGAATTCGACCGCCTGGTGCGCGACCTCAAGGAAAGTCTCGGGCTTACGGTGTTCTTGGTGACGCACGACCTCGACAGTCTGATCGCGATCGCCGACCGCATCGCCGTTCTCATCGACAAGCGCCTCAGGATCGGCACAATGGCGGAGCTTCTGGAGGACTCCAACCCCTGGATCATGGCCTATTTTCGCGGGCCGCGGGGTCGTGCGGCGCTGGCGGCCGCGCCCGCGGCCGGAAACGGATAGACGATGGAAACGCGTGCCGCCAATGTCGCGGTCGGAAGCTTCGTGCTCATTCTTCTCGCCGGCGTCGTCATTGCCGTGCTGTGGTTCGCCCGCGTCCAGGTCGGCGAAGGGGTGAATTTTTACGACATCTACTTCACCGGCTCGGTTGCCGGCCTCGACCGCGGCTCGACCGTGCGCCAGAACGGCGTGCCCATCGGCCGCGTCACCGATATCAAGCTCGATCCGCAGAATCCGAAGCAGGTGCGCGTCACCGTCCGCGTCGATCAGGACGTCGAGATCAAGAGCGACGCGATCGCCGCGCTCGAGCTGGTCGGGCTGACCGGGGGCGAGCAGATCGACATCACCGGCGGCAGCCGCGACGCGCCGCCCTTAGAGCGCAAGGGCGACGAGCGCTATCCCGTCATCGCCTCGACGACGTCCGGATTGCAGCAGGTGGTGACGAGCGCGCCCGAGCTGTTGGCGCGCGCCATGGCGCTGATGGACCAGGCGAGCGACCTCCTCAATGAGCACAACCGCGCCGCCATCGCGCAGACCCTCGACAATTTGCGCCAGGTGACTGCCGCCGCCGCCGGCCATTCGGACGAGATCGGCAGCGCCATCGCCGACGGGGCGGCGGCGGCCCATGATTTGCGCGACACGCTCGCGCATGCCAACGAGGTCATCGCCGAGCTGCGGCGCATGGCGGCGCCCGGCGGCAATCTCGACGGCGCCATCAAGGACCTCGAC
Source organism: Allostellaceae bacterium (assembly GCA_035604195.1). Taxonomy (GTDB): domain Bacteria; phylum Pseudomonadota; class Alphaproteobacteria; order ATCC43930; family CGMCC-115725; genus DATJLY01. The sequence goes on along the minus strand of DATNIY010000105.1, from coordinate 18,104 downwards.
CGCAGCGCCCAGCAGCTCGCCGAGATCGAAAAGCATTTGGATGGCCTGGTGCAGGAGAACCGCCCGGCGATTCGCGACTTCACCCAGCGCGGCCTGACCGAGCTGCAGCAGCTTATCGAGGCGTCAAACGGCCTCGTCGCCGATCTGAGCCGGCTCGCCGATTCGCTCGAGCGCGACCCGTCGCGGTTCCTCTTTGGCGATCGCCGCCAGGGGTATCAGCCGAAATGAGGCGCCGCGCGCGGCTCCTGGTCCTGGCCGGGCTGGCGCTGCTCCCCGTGGGCTGCGGCGGGCTGCTGCCGCCGCCCGCGCCGCCGCCTGCCCTCTATCGGCTATCCCCGGCCAATATCGCGCGCGAAGGCGGAGCGCCGCTGCAGTTGCAGCTTCTCGTCGAAGCGCCGACCGCTCCCGCCGCTATCGACACCACGCGCATCGCGCTGAGCCGCGGGCCTACCAGCGTCGATTATTTCGCCGATGCCGCCTGGACCGACCGGGCGCCGCGCCTCGTTCACGCGCTGATCGCGGAAGCGCTGGAGAGCGCCGGCCGCATCGAGGCGGTGGCGCGCGATACGTTGGAGCTGCGCGCCGATGCCCTGCTGCTGTCGGATCTCCGCCATTTCGAGGCCGAGTACCATGGCGGCGGCCCGCCGGCGATCCGCATCGAAATCGACTGCCGGCTGGTCAAGATGCCCGAGCGCAGCATCATCGCGACGCGCAGCTTCGCGGCCGAGGTGGCGGCCGGCACGAACGAGACCGCTGCCATCGTCGATGGCTTCAACGAGGCCAGCCACGAAATCCTGCGGCAGATCGCGCCGTGGGCGGCGGCGAGTCTTGCCGGTGTCGCGCGCTGAGCCGGACTCGGCTCTTGCCAGGGCGATGAGGCCGCCGCATAAGAGGCGCGGGGGTTCGCACCAGTCTTTCGCATGTCCGATTTCGCCCGCTTGAGCCGCGCCGAGCTTGAGGCCATGGCCGCCTGCGGCGATGAAGCGGCGGCGTGCCAGAGCGCGCTCGCTCGGGCCGGAGACACCGTTCTCGTCGAAGCGTTGCGCGGCGCGGCCACCGCCGCGGACTGGCAGCACTACCCTGCCGGCGACGTCTATGATCCCGCAACCCATGCCCAGTATTTCTTTCACGCTCATCCGCCGGGCGAGCGCGGCGGCGAACAGGGCCATTTCCACACCTTCCTCCGGGCGCGCGGCGCGCCGGCGGGCGTCCGGCCCCTGGTCATGCCGGAGCTGGCGATCCCCGACAATCCCGCGGCGCCAAGGCATGTGCCGGCGCCCTCCGCCCCCGAGCCGGCCGAGGGCGAGGACAACGATCCCTGGAGTCACCTGATCGCGGTCTCGCTGGGCGCTTCGGGATGGGCGGAGCGGCTCTTCACCACCAACCGCTGGGTCACCGGCGAGACCTGGTACCGCGCGGCGGATGTGGCGCTGATGCTCGATCGCTTCGCCATCGGCACGGCCCAGCCGCCGCGCCTCCTCGACCGCTGGATCACCGCCATGCTCGGGCTGTTCAAAGCGGAGATCGCCGAGCTCCTGGAGCGGCGCGATGCCGCGGTGATGGGCTGGCGCCGGCGGCGGCGCGGCACGGTCCATGTCCTGGAGGATCGCCGCCTCGAGGTCACATCGGCGCTCGACATCGATGTTGACGCGCAGCGCCGGCGCATCGCGGCGGCGCTCAAGGCGGTGGCGTAGCGCTCAGACGGTCAATGCGGCTGCGGCAGCGGGTCGTCCGGCGCGGGAAGCCCCTTCTTGCGCAGGCAGGAGCGGCGGTAGGCCTCGCGCTTGAGGTTCGATTCGTGGGTATAGTCGGGAAATTTGCGGAATGCTTCGTGCGCGCAACCATCCATTGCGCGCCATTGCGCGTCGCTGGTCTGCTGTTTCTCGTCGGCGCCGGCCGGGGCGGGCAGCGCCAGCGCCGCAAAGGCCAGGAGGAAAAACCCGCTCGGAAGGGAAAATCTCGTCACCGCAGGTCTCCTGCGGGCGCGGCGCCCAATTGGGCCGCTGGCGGCGCATCCGCGCCGCGCCGCCGGTTGACCCCCAAATATGCCAGGCGCAGCGGCAGATAGAGCAGCAAATATCCCAGGAGCGGCGCGTCGATCAACAGGATGGATTTGCCCTGCTCGCGCCGCAGCAGGATGCGCGCGCGCTTGTGCATCTCGGCCAGACAAGCCGCCGCTGCGGGTCCGACGCGCTGGCCGCAGACCTCGTCGAGATAATCGGCCACGTTGGTCAGCCTTCCGTCGACCCGGATCGTGTCCTTGAATTGGGGATAGATGCGCCAGGTCATCCCGATCATCCAGACGACGGCGAAAATGACGAAATATCGCGACACGCGCAGCGCTGGATTCAACGCCCTTCTCCCGGAGCGAGCGGCGGGCAGGATAGGCCAGGGAAGCGAAGGCTTTGTCAACGCGTCCGCCGCCCGCCGCCTAGCACGGGCGCCCGGTCGTCGGGCGCGCCGGAAAGCCGGTTTTGCGCACACGCGAACCCCGCCATAACTGGGATGGCGGGGTTCATTTTGGGTGGCTGTTGCAGCTCACCGCCCGGTCGCACGACCGGGCCTGCGAATAGGCGCTGGTCAAAAGTGATCCGGTGGAGTCATGCTTGTTGGGCATCCTCCGACATAGTTGCGCCACCGATAGACCTAGGTGCGCGATTCGGTTCGTTCAACGCCGCCGGCGGGTAATAATCTTGCGAATTTCGTGGCGCTCACATCGGCGGCTTCACCCCGTCCTTCTCGGCGGTGATGCGGGCCGCCGTGAGCGTGTTGTCCGGCTGCTTGAGCGCGAAAATAAAGACGGCGGCGCCGGGCTTCAACAGGCCGGGATCGCCCGGAACATAGGTCACGATCGGGATGTCTGCAGGGACCACCACTTCGGTCTCGTTGCCCTTATAGGTCATCTTGACGAGTTCGCCCTGTTCGCCGGTGACGATGCCGGTGACGACGGCGTTGGTCATGACGCTGTCGGGGACGAGGTCCCAGGGCGCTTGCAGCTCCGGCACCTGGCCGCGCATCGCGTCGGGGAAGATATGGACCTCGAGGGCACGGAGCTTGCCGTCCGCGCCCTTGACCGAGGTCGAGGCGATAAAGGCGCCGGGCTTGATGTCGGCGATGCCGCGCTTGGCCACCCCGGAGACGCTGTAGTTCGGCGCCAGCGCGATCGAGACATCCGCGCCGTCGCGCGATTTGACGACGAGCGCTTGGCCGTCGAGCCGCTCGACGGTGCCGCGGATCCGCGTCGGCGTTCCCTGCGGCGCCTGGGCGAAGGCCGGCAAGGCAAGAGCGGCAAGCAGGCTGCCGAGAAGGTAGGAACGAAGCGACATGGGTGGGCTGCTCCCCTGGTGGTTTGGTTGGTCGTTGCTCTGCCCCGCGCGCACCCTTCCTAGCACAAGCGCCCGATGAGCGTGGCGCGGCGCTTTGTCACTTTTGCGTTATCGGCGGGCCGGCGGGGCGTTGACTTGGCCTCCGCCGATCTCCAGATAGCCGGCCATGGATTCCCTCGCCGCCGAGATCGCGAGACGGCGCACCTTCGCCATCATCTCCCACCCCGACGCCGGCAAGACCACCCTCACCGAGAAGTTGCTGTTGTTCGGCGGCGCCATCCAGCTCGCCGGCGAGGTCAAGGCGCGCGGCGAGCGGCGCCGCGTGCGCTCGGACTGGATGGAAGTCGAGCGCGAGCGCGGCATCTCCGTCAGCTCCGCGGTGATGACCTTCGAGCATGACGGGCTCACCTTCAATCTGCTGGACACGCCCGGGCACCAGGATTTCAGCGAGGACACTTACCGCACGCTGACCGCCGTCGATAGCGCGGTGATGGTGCTCGACGCCGCCAAGGGCATCGAGGCGCAGACCTTGAAGCTGTTCGAGGTCTGCCGGCTCCGCGACGTACCCATCATCACCTTCGTCAACAAGCTCGACCGCGATGCCCGCGACCCCTTCGACCTCATGGACGAGATCGAGCAGCGCCTGGCGCTGGCGGTGACGCCGGCGAGCTGGCCCATCGGCATGGGCCGCGATTTCCGCGGGATCTACGACCTCTTCGCCGATGCGCTCCTTCTGTTCGAGCGCGGCGCCGGCGCGCGCATCGTCGAGCCGGTGCGGCTTAGCGGTCTTGACGACAAGCGGCTTGCGACCCTGCTGCCGGCGGCGGCGGTGGCGAAGCTGCAAGAGGATGTCGCGATGGTGCGCGGGTTGTGCCCGCCCTTCGAGCGCAATTCATATCGCGAGGGGCACATGACGCCGGTGTTCTTCGGCAGCGCGCTCAACAATTTCGGCGTGCGCGAGCTGCTCCGGGGCATCGCCGATCTGGCGCCCGCGCCGCGGCCGCAGCCCGCCTTGCCGCATGCGATCGAGCCGAGCGATCCCGCCGTCGCCGGCTTCGTCTTCAAGGTCCAGGCCAACATCGACCCGCAGCATCGCGACCGCATCGCGTTCCTGCGGCTGTGCTCCGGGCGCTTCAAGCGCGGCATGAAATTGCGGCACGGCCGCAGCGGCCGCTTGATGAGCGTGCAGAATCCGGTGTTCTTCCTGGCGCGCGAGCGCAACCTCGCCGAGGAGGCATGGCCCGGCGACATTCTCGGCATTCCCAATCACGGCACGCTCCGCATCGGCGACACGCTCACGGAGGGCGAGGCGGTCCGCGTCACGGGCATTCCGAGCTTCGCGCCGGAGATCCTGCGCCGGGTGCGGCTCGACGATCCCATGAAGTCGAAGCATCTCGCCCGCGCCTTGGCGCAACTCGCGGAAGAGGGCGTAACGCGCGTCTTCCGGCCGCTCCTGGGCAACGATTTCATCGTCGGCGTGGTCGGCGCGCTGCAGCTCGAGGTCCTGGCGGCGCGGCTCAAGAGCGAGTACGAGCTCGCCGTGCGGCTCGAGACCGCGCCCTTCGAGACCGCGCGCTGGGTCGAGGGCGAGGCGGCGGAACTCGCCCGCTTCCGCGACACGGTGCCCTCGGTCCTGGCCGAAGATCACGACGGCGCGCCGGTGTTTCTGGCGCGCTCCAAATGGGATTTGGACCGCACCCTCAAGGACTGGCCGAAGCTCGCTTTCAAGGCGACAAGGGAGGAAGTGCTCGAGGCGGCGCAGTGAGGCGCGCATCGTCGTCCCCGCAAAAGCGGGGACCCAGGGCCACGGAGTACGTTGCGATCGAGACGAAGATCGCGATTTGAGTTGGGGGCGTAGGGAGGCGGTATCGAAGCCGCCTCTCTCTCTGCCCCGTTTTTCCTGAGACCCGCGGCCCGTGCGGACCGGCACCAGTGGTTTGTCCGCGAGCTGCGCCGTCAGCCGGTGGCTTTTTCTATTGTGTTGGTCCAGCATATACTTGGGTGTTTCCATGCTCGGCGATGCTGGGGGGCCACGCGCGATGCAGAAACGATTTCTCATTCCTTTGTTCGCATTTGTGTACCTCATTCCAGCTTTCGCGCATGCTCTCATTGACGCCGGGCTGACCCAACCGGCCGAAGCAATCCAGCGCACATCGTTGGATCAGGTCCTAGAAAGGGGATTCTGGGTCTCGCAACTTGGCGTGCTGATAATTGTGTCAATCGCAGCATTCGCGGCTTTATGGCAGGTGTCAGCGACAAGGCTGTTCGAACTGCTCAAATTTGTAGAGGACAAAGATTTCCGGGACGCTCGCCGCATCGTGTATTTCAAAATCGGTAATCAGCCTGCTGGTCGCGACTGGTGGAATTATCAGCCGTTTAATAACGAATTGGAGAAAGCAGCAGCTAAGGTCTGTGCCGTTTTCGATATACTAGGGATTACCACCGAACCGCGTCGCTTTTCGCCTACTCGCGTTTTCCGTTGCGGTGTTGGCTGGTTCTACGCAAGAAAGTGGGCGAACAGCATCGTGCAAGCACACGACATATTGGAACCATACATTGCTTATCGGAGAACCACACAGAAGAGCGCTTACTGCGGGTTCACCCGTCTATGCGAACGCGCTCGACCCTACGCCAACATAAAAGCGAAAGGGGCTGACGATTATGCACGCGACGACGCGCTGAAGGCGGACATGTGCAAACTAAATCTCGGCAGGGCAGAACGCTGGATAGCTCTCGGAACCTGGGCGTTGGCTCTTGTTACCATCTGGGTTCTGTTGGACAACAAAAGGGCCATGGAACTTGGCCAGCGCGCTTACATCTACGCACAGCCCGGCAATGTTTACAATGTGAGCACTGGATTAGGGCCCGAGCCTAGAATTGTAATCGGCAACAGCGGTCGGACGTTCGCGAAAAACGTCAAAATTTACGCCGGGGTCGCAATTCGTTCTCGTCTTTCACCGAACGAGGAGGCAGCGCTTGGACGCGGAGAAGAGGAGGAAGGAACTCTAGTCTTAAGTCCAAGGGTCGAGCAAGCTATTATCAGACGAGCTCCACAGATGACCGAAAATGATGCTCGTGGGGTCAGCAGCAATGCCGGCACTGGGAGCCGCATTTACGTGTTCGGGAGAATTGAATACGGAGATATTTTCGACGGACGGCATCACGCGGAATTTTGTTTCGTCTATTATGGTGAGATGGCCAATTTTCCCAGCAATGGCGGTCTAGGGTACGCCAGCAATCAGGTACGTTACTGCGACAAGCACAATGATGCTGACTAGCGGAAGTTGGTCCTGCTGCGATCGCTAAAGGCGGGTTGCAGACGCCGCGCGAAATCCCCACATGTACGCAAATTGCGGCAACACGGGTCCGCGCAGCGGGGCGATGGGAAGCAAAAAAGTTAAAATCTGCGAAACGAAGCCAATTAGGTGTTTGATTTCAGTTGGTTGCCTTTTCGGCATCCAAGAAGGCTCAGCCTGACCCCATGACCCTCCTCTCCGTTCTCGACCAGTCGCCCATTCGCGCCGGCGGCACGCCGGCTCAGGCGCTGGCCGAAACGGTCGCGTTGGCGCAGGCCTGCGAGCGCTGGGGCTATCATCGCTATTGGCTCGCCGAGCATCATTCGTCCGAAGGCCTTGCCGGCACCGCGCCCGAGGTGCTGATCGCGCGCGTCGCCGCCGCGACTGCGACCATGCGGGTCGGATCGGGCGGGGTGATGCTGAGCCATTACAGCGCGCTTAAAGTCGCCGAGGCGTTCCGCGTGCTCGAGGCGCTCTATCCCGGCCGCATCGATTTGGGCATCGGCCGCGCGCCCGGCAGCGACTACCGCACGGCGCAGGCGCTGGCGCATGGGCCGGGCGCGCTCGGCATCGAGCAGTTCCCGCGCCAGGTCGGCGATCTCCTAGACTTCCTGTGCGACGCGCTGCCAGCGGGGCATCCCTTCGCCGGCATTCATGCCCAGCCCAAGGGGCCGACCGCGCCGGAGCCGTGGCTCTTGGGCTCGAGCGATGCCAGCGCCGCGATCGCGGCCTATTTCGGCTGCGCCTTCTCCTTCGCGCATTTCATCAACGACGAGGGCGGGCCCGCGGTGATGGCGGCCTATCGCGACCATTTCCGCCCGTCGCGCTGGCGCGCCGAGCCCGCTTGCAGCATCGGCGTCTTTGTCATATGCGCCGAGAGCGCGGCCGAGGCGCAGCGCCTGGCGCTCTCGCGCGATCTCTGGCGGCTTCGGCTCGACCGAGGAATTCTCGGGCCCTTTCCGCCGGTCGAAGAGGCCGAAGCCCATCCCTATACGCGCGAGGAGCGGCTGCGGATCGCCGTCAACCGCCGCCGCCAAGTGGTGGGGGAGCCGGCGCAGGTGAAGGCGCAGCTTCTGGCGCTGGGCGAGGCCTATGGCGTCGAAGAATTCGTCGTCGTCTCGATCTGCTACGACTTCGCGGCGCGGCTCAAATCCTACGAGTTGCTGGCGCGCGAGTTCGGGATCGGGTGAGGGGGCGATTCGGGAATTTGCGGCGCCGTGCGCAGCCGCTCGGCATGCTCGCGCAGGCGGCGGTAGGAGCGGATGCTGACCGGAATCGAAATGAGATAGAGCGCGCCCACGGCGAGCAGCGTGGCCCAGGGCTCGGTGGTGAGGAAGGCCGCAAGCCCGCCGAACACCAGCAGAACCGGCAGCACCCATTCGCGCGGGACGCGGAGCCGCTTGAAGGAATAGGTCGGGATGCGGCTCACCATGACCGCCGCCACCGTCGCCAGCACGACGCCGTTCAGATAGGGCGAGCGGAAGAAGCCGAAGCCGGTCTCGAACCACAGCATCATCGGGAGCATCACCAGCCCCGCCCCCGCCGGCGCCGGCACGCCGGTGAAGAAATTGTAGGCAAAGGGCGGCAGCTCCGCGCCGATCTGGGTATTGAAGCGCGCCAGCCTGAGGGCGCAGCAGACGCCGAAGAGCAGCACCAGCGCCCAGCCGATGCCGCGCAGCTCGCCCATGGTCCAGATGTACAGGAGCAGCGCCGGCGCCACGCCGAAGCTGACGAAGTCGGAGAGCGAATCGAGTTGCGCTCCGAAGCTCGAGATCACCCTCAGCATCCGGGCGATGCGCCCGTCGAGGCCGTCGAGCACGCCGGCGATGATGATCGCCGTCACCGCCGCCTCGTAGCGCTCGGCCAGCGCCAGCCGGATCGCCGTCATCCCCGCGCACAGCGCGAGCAGGGTGAGGATGTTGGGGATCATCCGGTTCAAGGACCAGCTCGGCCGGACCCGCATGCGGTGGCGGCGCCGCATGTCAGTGCACCCAGAAACGGGCCGGCGGCGTGCCCGGCCTGGCGTCGGCAATCGCCGTCTCGCCGCCCACGGCGCGTTGGCCCTCCATGACGAGCGGCGTCCAATCAAGCGGCAGATAGACCTCGGCGCGGCTGCCGAAGCGGATGATGCCGAAGCGCTCGCCCGCCATCACCTCCTGCCCTTCATGGACGCTGCAGCGGATGCGGCGGGCGATGAGCCCGGCCACCTGCACCACGGCGATGTCGGCGCCTTCGGCGCTGGCGAGCCGGATTGCCATGCGCTCATTCTCGTCGCTCGCCTTGTCCAGGCTCGCATTCAAAAACTTGCCGGCGCGATAGGCGCATTTGCGGATGCGGCCCGACATCGGCATGCGGTTGACGTGGACGTCGAAGATGCTGAGGAAGATGGCGATGCGCAGCATCGCCGCCTCGCCCATGTCGAGTTCGGCTGGCGGCTTTGCCGGCCCGATCGCGACGATGGTGCCGTCCGCGGGCGCCACCACGAGGCCCGGGCGCAACGCCGTCACCCGCCAGGGGTCGCGAAAGAAGTAAAGGCACCACAAGGTCGCGATCACGCCGAGCCAGCCCAAGGGCCGCCAGAGCCAGAACAGCAGCACGCTCGCCGCGGCGAAGATCGCAACGAACCGCCAGCCCTCGGGATGGATGGGCGCCACGACGTATTTCAGCACGCTCTCGCGCCTCCAAGTCGCGGCGAGAATCTTAGCGGAAAAGCCGGCCGGGCACAGCCGGCGCGGTTGGGCGCTCGGCGCTACCGCCCCTCGCGCCGCCAGGCGAGCAGCAAGGCCCCGAGCGCCAGGATGAGCGCGAGGAAGCCCGGCAGCAGCGGCGTCTCCTTGACGCCGGTGACGACATAGTCGCCATTGGCGCGAAAGCCCATCCAGCCGCGCCCGGCGGCGCTGCGGCCGGGCTCGACGCGCCGCACCTCCGGGACGCTGCCCGGGCCGATCCAGTGGATGCTGCCGCCGCTCGCCTGCACATCGGCCTTCACCTTCTCGTCGGTGGTGCGGACATCGGCGAGCTCGATGGGGTTGAGCGCGCCCGCCGCCGCCAGCGCCGTGCGCTGACCGTCGCTGGCGCGGTAGAGCCCGCTCTCGCTTAGGGCGATCGAGCCGGCGCTACGTCCCCCGCCGTCGGGCGTGAGCGCAAGCGTCTGCGGCTTGCCGTCGGGTCCGGTGATCTGCACCGGCGCGTTGTTGGGCTCGAGCGACTGCCGGGTGACGACGAGCCGGTTGCCGTCGACCCGCGCCCGCAAATCGTTCTCCTCGAGGTCGGGCTCCTTCATCAGCCAATAGACGACGCGGCGCAGCAGCTCCGCCTGCGGCCCGCCGCCTTCATAGCCGCGCGTCCACAGCCACATCTCGTCGGAGAGGAGTTGCGCCACCCGTCCGTCGCCGACGCGGTTCAGCACCAGGAGCGGCCGGTCTTCGGCGCCGCTCATGATGGTCTCGCCGCCATGCGGCACCGCCTCGATGTTGCGGAACCAGCGGCCCCAGGGCGGCGCCTGCTTGGCATCGGCGGGCAGGCCGGGCAGATCGTCGGTGACGGGATGGCGGCGCCCCACCGCGGTAACTTCCGGCACGAAGCCCTGCTGGATGACATTGCCGGTCGGCTCCGCCGGCAGCAGCTCGCCCAAGGGCGTGCGATAGAGGCTCAAGGGCGAAGCGAAGGACGGCCCGGCCGCATCGAGCAACGCGCCGCCCTTGCGCACGAAGCGGGCGATGTTCTCGAGATAGGCCAAAGGCAGCACGTTCCGCTGGCGATAGCGGTCGAAGATGATGAGGTCGAACTGGTCGAGCTTGACGTCGAACAGCTCGCGGATCGGGAAGGCGATGAGCGACAGCTCGCGGATGGGCGTGCCGTCTTGCTTCTCGGGCGGGCGCAGGATGGTGAAATGGATGAGATCAACCGAGGGATCGGATTTGAGGATGTTGCGCCAAGTGCGCTCGCCCTGATGCGGCTCGCCGCTGACCAAGAGGACCTTGAGCCGGTCGCGCACGCCATTGATGACCAATGCCGCGCGGTTGTTGTCGAGCGTGAGCTCGCGCGGCCCCGCCTCGGTCTCGAGCTCGAGCACGTTGGGCCCGCCGTGGTCGATGGCGATGCTCAGCGGCACGTCGCGGCCGACCGGCACGAGCCGCGTCGTCGGCGGACCGCCATCCTTACGCAAGGTGAGCCGCGCCTCGCCGCCGGCGCCGCCGGCGGGCAGATCCTCGACCCGCACCGTGAGCTGCACCTCCTTGCCGACCAGGCCGAAGCTCGGCGCGTTCTTGACGACGAGACGGCGGTCCGCTTCGCCCGGCTGGCCGGTGAGCAGCACATGGAGCGGCGCGGCGAAGGCGAGACGGTCGGGCGGCGGCATGTCGTGAATCTCGCCGTCGGTGATCATCACCGCCCCGGCGACGCGCTGGCGCGGCACGTCGCTCACGGCGCGGGAGAGCGCGGTGTAAAGCTCGGTGCCGGTGTCGGCGAGCGCGGCGGCGGGATCGGGCGCGCCGGCATGGACGATGCGCAGATCGAGATCATGGAGCTGCTTCAGACGCTGCGTCACTTGCGCGAGCGCTGCCGCGGCGTAAGTGCGGCGTGCACCGATGCGCATGCTCGGGGAATCATCGAGCACGACCACGGCGACGTCGTGCTGCGCCTCGCGCTGCTCCTCGACCAGCGACGGTTCGATGAGGATGAGCAGCAGCACCGCCACCGCCACGAGCCGCCACGCGGTCCCGCGCGCGCGCCGCCATGCGCCATAGCCGAGCGCGGCCGCCGCCAGCGCCGCGAAGGCGATGATCGCGGCCCAGGGGAGCAGCGGCGCTGCAGCGATGGTAAGGCCGTTCATTGTCCGAGCCGCTCCAGGATCGCCGGCACGTGCACTTGATCGCTCTTGTAGTTGCCGGTCAGCGCGTACATCACGAGGTTGACGCCGAAGCGATAGGCCATCTCGCGCTGCGGCTCGCCGCCTGGCACCACGGGATAGAGCGGCCGGCCATCGGCGCCCATGGCCCAAGCGCCGGCCCAGTCGTTGCCGCCGACGATGACGCTGGAGACGCCGTCATTGACCTGATCCTCGGAGGGCTCGACCCACAGCCTTCCGCCGGCCCACCGCCCGGGAAACTCCTGCATGAGATAGAAGGATTTGGTGAGGACGTGATCGGGCGGCACCGGCGCGAGCGGCGGGACATTGAGCCCGGCGGCGAGCCGCTGCAGGCGCGCCTGCGTCGCGGACCCGGTGAAGGGCGCGCTCTCGCCCTGGTCGCGCGTGTCGAACAGGATGGTGCCGCCGGTTGCGAGATAGCGGTTGACCCGCTCGACCGCCTGCGCCGAAGGCTGCGGCTCGCCCTCGACGACCGGCCAGTAGAGCAACGGGAAGAAGATGATCTCGTCGCGCTCGATATCGATGGCCATCGGCTCCGCCGGATCGACCGCGGTGCGCTGATTGAGGATCATGGAGAGGCCGCTCAATCCGGCGCGCGCCTCTTCATCGACCTCGGCGATGCCGGTGCGGACATAGGCGAGGTGAAGCTCGCTCGTCGCCTTGATGGCGAAGGAATCGTCCCCGGCGGCGCGCGCCGCCGGCCCGAGAACAAGCAGGCAAAGCACGGCGCCGGCCGCCGCGCCGCGCCGCGGCAGCCGCGGCAGCAGCCCACGCAGCGCAAACGCGATGACGAGATCGATGAGCGCCAGCGCCAGCGCGGCGCCGAGGAGGCCAGGACGGAAATCGACCTCGCTCGCTTCGCTCGCATAGCTTTCGCGCGCGACACCGGGCGGCAGCTCGCCCAAGGGCGCGAAGGTCTTGACCGCCGGCGCCAAATTGAGCGCGCGCCGCGCATCGGCGGTGCCGTAGAAGCCGGGCGGGTGCCGCGCCGAGGCCACGGTGCTGGCGAAGCCGCCGGCGGTGATTGTAGCCGCCGTCGCCGGGGCATGCTGAAGCCGGCCGAAGCCGTCGAGCGTCTCGACCGGCGGCAGCGCGCGGTCGGCGCTCTCCGCCACGCCCTGGCTCAGCGCGACGATGCGCCGGAGCATGTTGACGAAGAGGCCGGAGATGGCGAGGTTCGACCATTCCGGGTCGGCCGTGGTGTGAACCAGCACGAGCCAGCCCTTGCCGCGCTTCTCCGCCGTGACCAGTGGCGTTCCATCGGTCAAGCGCGCCCAGGTCTTGTTGCCGAGATCGAGCGCCGGCTCGGCCAGCACTTGGCGCGACACGGTGACGTCATTGGGAATTTCGATGCCGGCGAAGGGACCGTCGGCGGCGAAGGGCGCGAGCTTCGCCGGCTTCTCCCAGGAGAGCGCGCCGCCGAGCGTGCGTCCGCCGCCCCTGAGCCGCACCGGCAGGAGATCGTCGTTCGGCTGCTCGGCCAAATGCGGCCCGGCGAAGCGCAGGACGGTGCCGCCCTGCGCCATCCATTTGGTCAGCGCTTGCTGCTCCTGCGCGCCCGCCGGCGCGACATCGGCCAATGCCAAGACGGCGATCTCGCCCTTGAGCAAGGTCGCGACATCGCCCGTGCGCACCTCGCTGAACGGGCTCAACGCCTTGTCGAGATAATAGGCGCCGCTCAGGAGCGGCTCGGCGGGGCGGCGCGCCGGAACGACGATGCCGACCGGCCGGCGGCGCCAGCGCTCGTCGAGCAGCAGCGTCGCGCCGGCCGCGGCCTCGCCCTCGATCGTGATCGCCATGGCGCGATTGCGCAGCTCGCTCGGCATGGCGAGGCGCGCGAGGGCGCTCGGACTGCCGGCGGGCAGGACGACATGCTGGCGCGCGAGCAGCCGGCCGTCTTCGCCGACCGCGCGCACTTCGAGCTCGCCCGGCAGCGCCGCATCGGCGCGCCGCACCATCGCCGTCAGATCCTTGTCGTCGGTGTCGGCCGGAGCCAAGAGCCGCGGCAACTCGGCTCCGGCATCGGCCATCACCCGAAGCTGGCCCCGCCGCGCCAAGGCCGCGGCGAAAGCGGCGGCGTCGCCGTCCTCGACGCCGTCGCTGAGCCATAGAACGTCGGCGCCGGCGCCGAGATCGATCTTGTCGAGACGGTCGAGCGCGCCGCGGCGGTCGGCGGGCCACGGCCGCGGCGCCAGCTCGGCAATGGCGGCGCGCGCGTCGGCCGGGCGCAGCAGCGAGAGGTCGGGAGGCGCCGCATTGCCGGGCGGCGGCGCGGTGTCGAGCAGCACGATGCGGCGGCCGGCGCGCTCGGCCTGGTCGATGAGCCGGTCGAGCGCCACGCGATGCGAATCCCATTGCCGCGCCGCCGCCCAATCGTCGTCGACCACGAGCACCAGCGGCCCGCTGCCCGCGAGCTGCGCGTTGGGGTTGAGGAGCGGATGGGCGAGCGCCAGGATGATGAGCGCCGCCAGCGCCATGCGCATCAGAATGAGCCACAGCGGCGTCTTCGCCGGCGTCTCTTCGCGCGGCACGAGGCCGAGCAACAGGCCCAGCGCCGGGAAGCGAATGCGGCGCGGCGCCGGCGGCGTCACCCGCAAGAGCCACCACAGCACCGGCAGCACGGCGAGGCCGACCAGAAGCCAGGGTGCGGCGAAGGCGAGGGAGCCGAGCGTCAGCATCGCCTATCTCCGGCCCGGCTCGGGCGCCAGCGCGGTGTAGAGCGCGAGCAGCGCGGTGTGCGGCGGGCGGTCGGTGCGATGCGTGCCGAAGCTCCACTGCGTCGCGCGCGCGATGGCGGCCAGTCCGTCGCGGTGCCGCGCCAGCCGCTCGATATAGGCCTCGCGCACGGTCTCGACGCGGCCGATGACAATCGGCGCCTCCTGCTCCAGCCCCTCGAAGCGCACGCGGCCGGCGAAGGGCAGCGTCTCCTCGGTCGGATCGAGCACCTGGAGCAGATGGCCCTTGAGGCCGCTCGCGGCGAAGCGCGCGACCAGCGCATGAATGTCGGCGAGCGGCGCCAGCAGATCGCCGATCAGGACGAGATGGGCGTGGCGCGGCAGCGGCTCGAAGCCGGGCAGGCTCAAGCCGGCGCCGGCGCGCTCGATGTCCAGCGCCATGCGGTCGAGCACGGCGCGGCCGTGCGAGGGCGGCACGCCCGAGCCCAAGAACGTCGTGCGCTCGCCGCCGCGCAGCAGCAGCGCCGCCAGCGCCAAGGTCAAGAGATCGGCGCGCGCCCGCTTGGTCGGCAGTTCGCGGTCGGAGGCGTAGTTCATCGACGGCGAGGTGTCGCGCCAGAGATAGACGCTCTGCGCCGCCTCCCATTCCATCTCGCGGACGTAGAGCCGCTGGGTCTTGGCGCTCTCCCGCCAGTCGATGCGCTGCGCCGGATCGCCCGGCGCGTATTGGCGGAATTGCCAGAAGGTCTCGCCCAAGCCGACGCGCCGCCGGCCGTGGACCCCTTGCGCCACGGTGGAAGCGACGCGCTCGGCCGCGACCAGGAGCGGCGGCAACCCCGCCGCGGCCGCCTCGGCGCGATGGCGCAGGTGAACCGATTGCGCCATCAGCGGAGCGGTGCCAGCAGCCGATCGATGACCTGTGCCAGGGTAACGCCGTCGGCGCGCGCGGCGAAGGTCAGCGCCATGCGATGGCGCAACACCGGCGGGGCGAGCGCCAGGACATCGTCGATCGAGGGCGCAAGCCGTCCGTCGAGGAGCGCGCGCGCGCGCGCCGCCAGCATCAGCGCTTGGCTGGCGCGCGGGCCGGGGCCCCAGGCGATCTGGTGCTGCAGTTCGGGCGCGGCGCCGTCGGGGCGGCCGGCGCGGACCAGGCTCAGGATCGCCTCGACGACGCTCTCGCCCACCGGCACGCGGCGCACCAGGCGCTGCGCCTGGGCCAGCTCGGCGCTGGTCAGGACCGACATCGCCTTGTCTTCGGCGATGCCGGTGGTGGCGAGCAGCATCTGGCGCTCGGCCTCGAGATCGGGATAGTCGACATCGATCTGCAGGAGGAAACGGTCGAGCTGCGCCTCGGGTAGCGGATAGGTGCCCTCCTGCTCGAGCGGATTCTGCGTTGCCAGCACGTGGAACGGCTTGGGCAGCGGGTGATATTGGCCGGCGACCGAGACGCGCCCTTCCTGCATCGCCTGGAGCAGCGCCGATTGGGTGCGCGGGCTGGCGCGGTTGATCTCGTCCGCCATCAGGAGCTGGCAGAACACCGGGCCGGGAATGAAGCGGAAGGAGCGGCGGCCGGTGTCGCTCTCCTCCAGCACCTCCGAGCCGATGATGTCGGCCGGCATCAGGTCGGGCGTGCACTGGATGCGTTTGTCCTCGAGCCCGAGCACGGTGCCGAGGGTCTCGACCAGCCGGGTCTTGGCGAGGCCGGGCACGCCGATCAGCAGCGCATGGCCGCCCGCGAGCAAGGTGATGAGCGCTTCGTCGATCACCTCGCGCTGGCCGAAGATGACGCGGCCGATGCGCTCGCGCACCAGCTTGAGACGCTGGCCCAGCGCCTCGATCTCGGCCACGAGATCGGCGGGGTTGCCTGGCGCCAAGGATTCGGGAATGCTCACTTACGCTACTCCTCTCGCGACCAAGGGGGACGAGACATCATCGACCAGGCGTCATCCTCCCACGGCGAGCCCCCGCCGCCGCTCGCGCGCATCGCATCGGGCGCTTCGGCGGTTAACCATGAGAGCGCGACCGCGCCCCGTGATTGCGGGCATTTTGACATCCACATTGCGGAGGATGGTAGCTGGTTCTATCGCGGCACTCCAATCAAACGCGCGTCATTGGTCCGGCTTTTCAGCACGGTGCTCCGCCGTGACGCGGCCGGCACCTTCTGGTTAATAACGCCGGCGGAACGCGGCAGGATCACCGTCGCCGACGCGCCCTTCCTCGGGGTTGAGCTTGGAATCGTCGGCGCGGGGCGCGCCCAGGGGCTGACGGTGCGCACCAATGTTGACGACTTTGTGACGATCGACGCCGATCACCCGCTGCGCGTCGCGGTCGATGTGGCAACCGGCGCGCCGCGGCCTTATATCGAAGTGCGGAACGGGCTGGAAGCGCGGCTGTCCCGCCCGGTATTCTACGAACTTGTCGAGCTCGCCAGCGAGGAGCGGGTCGGCGACGAGACCGTCTTGGGCGTATGGAGCAAGGGCAAGTTCTTCCCTCTGGGCCAGCTCGAAGATCCCTAACGCGCGAACTGGTGCGCGCGCGCTTTGCTGCGCATCCGGTCGGGCTCAGATGGTCGGATCCGACGGTCGAGGCCGCCGTGCGCGGCGACCATTCGCTCGACCCCGGCCCGCCGCCGGCGCCGCGCCCGTTGACCAAGGCCGCGGTGCTGGTGCCGCTCATCGACCATCCGGAGGAGTTCACGGTATTGCTGACCCAGCGCACGCCGCATTTGGCGGCGCATGCCGGCCAGGTCAGCTTTCCCGGCGGCCGAGTCGAGCCGGTGGACCGCGACAGCGTCGCGGCCGCGCTGCGCGAGACCGAGGAGGAGGTCGGGCTGCTGCCCGACCAGGTCGAGGTGATCGGCCGGCTCGACACCTACATCACCGGCACCGGATTCGAGATCTATCCGGTGGTCGGGCTGGTGCGCGCGCCCTTGTCTCTGCGTCCCGACCCGGTCGAAGTCGCCGAGGCCTTCGAGGTGCCGCTGTCCTTCATCCTCGATCCCGCCAATCACCAGCGGCAGACGCGCGAATTGCGCGGCCACACGCGCACCTTCTTCGTGCTGCCCTATGAGCGCCATCATATTTGGGGCGCCACTGCCGCGATGCTGGTCAATCTCGCGGAGGTTCTGACCGCGTGACCCAGGGCGCGCCATGACGCGAGTCGTGCTGACCGTCATCGTGCCGCTGCTGTTGCCGACCGCGATCTACCTGCTCTGGGTTGTCAGCGTCCGACGCGCCAGGCCCGCGGCGGCGATGACGTGGCAAGGACTGCCTTGGCTGTGGCTCGTCCTCGCCGGAATCGTGCTCGCCGCCGCGGCATTGCTGGTCCTCGTCGCGTTCGGCAGGCAGGGCGGCGGGACCTATGTGCCGCCGCATGTCGAGGATGGCCGGATCGTGCCCGGCCACGTCCTACCGAGCGCGCCTGCGCAACATTGAGCGCCGATGCCGCCCGCCGCGCCCGCCGCCTCCATTCCACCGCAGCCCTGGATGGTCGAGCCCGCCACGCGCGCCGTGCTCGCAGCGTTGGGCGGCGGCGGCGCGGCGCGCTTCGTCGGCGGCGCGGTGCGCGATGCGATTCTGGGCTGGCCGGTCGGCGACATTGACATCGCCACGCCGCTCGCGCCCGAAGAGGTGATGCGCCGGCTCGCTGCCGCAGGCATTGCGGCGGTGCCGACCGGACTCGCGCATGGCACGGTGACCGCGGTGGCGCCGCCCCGGCATTTCGAGATCACGACCTTGCGCCGCGACGTCGAAACCTTCGGGCGGCATGCGCGGGTCGAATTCACCGACGATTGGGCGGCGGATGCGGCGCGCCGCGATTTCACTTTGAACGCGCTCTTCCTCGACGAGGGCGGCCGGGTTTTCGATTATGCCGGCGGGCTTAAGGATCTCCGCGCCGGCCGCGTGCGCTTCGTCGGCCGGGCGGAAGAGCGGATCCG
>DATNIY010000104.1:0-2781 GCA_035604195.1 Allostellaceae bacterium | reverse complement strand
ACGCCGCCCAGCAGCTCGTGCAGCGCGAAGCTCTCGATCGCGGGTTTCAATTTCCCGGCTTCGAGCTTCGACAGATCGAGCAGGTCGTTGATCAAGCCCAGCAGGGTTTGGGCAGAGAAACGCATGGTGGCGAGCATGTCGCGCTGCTCGGCATCGAGGTTGGTGCGGGCGAACAGCGCGCCCATGCCGATGAAGCTGTTGAGCGGCGTCCTGAGCTCGTGGCTCATGATGGCGAGGAAGCGGCTCTTGGCGGCGTTGGCTTCCTCGGCCGCGGCCTTGGCGGCGGTCAGGCGGCGCACCAGCGTGGCGGCATAGCTCGGAAGAAGCGCCAGCGCGACATAGACCCCGGCGGCCTCGGCCGGACGGCTTTGCCAATAAGGCGTCGAGAGCACCACCGCGCCGAAGCCCAGGATCGAGAGCACCGCCGAGGCGGCCAGCGCCTGCAGGCCGAAACGGAAGCCGAAACCGAAAATCACCCAAAGATAGATCGGGAACCATGGGGCGGCGTAGCCGTCGCCGACGTGCAGGAAGACCGAAACGAAGGTGACGTCGCTCACCAGCGCGGCGGCGCGGCGCAACGTCACCACCTGCGGCACCGCCATCATGTGCACGAACAGCAGCCAGGCGCAGAGCATTCCCGGCACGTCCACCGCCAGGAGCGGCAGCAGCCGATCGCCGCCCACGCCGCAGGCGGCAAGCACCGCCAGGTAGAGCAGCACCACGCCGGTGAAGAAAACGCGGATGATCGCCTGTTGCGCCTCGCCGCCCGGGCGGGCGCCCAGTTCGGCGGCGATCGGCCCGAGGCCCTTCAGCGCGACGATGACAAAGGCGAGCGCCGGTCCGGCGAGACACAGCGCCAGGGCCAGCACGCCCAGGAACGGATCGAGCGTCGCGCCCAGCTTGAAGGCGCCAATGCCGGCAACGACCAGCGGCGCCAGCACGGCAAAGAGCGCCAACGCCAACGCGGTGACGCGCGCGTTGCGCCCGATACGGCGGGCGCCCGGCGGGCGCGGTGCCTCTTGCCGTTCGGTCATGCGGCGCTCGTCAACGGACCCTCCCCCGCCCGTTCGCGGCCATGCGAATCGCCGGGCGGGTCAGGGCGGATTCTGACGCTAAGACGGGGAAAAATCCACCTTCGGCGGGAATTCGAGTCGGCCTGAAGGCCGGACGACTCGGGATCGTCAGGCGGATGCCGCGGCGGGGGACGGCAATGCCCGTTCGGCCGGCAGGAAGACCCGCACGGTGGTGCCGGCATCCTTCACGCTTTCGATGGTCAGGCGCCCGCCATGCAGCTCGACCAGTCCGATGGCAAGCGGCAGGCCCAGTCCGGTGCCGGCGTGGCGGCGGCTCCAGGTGCTGGCGACCTGGCCGAAGCGGGTGACCGCGGTGTCGATCTCGGTCTTGTCCATGCCGATGCCGTGATCGGACACGACGATCTCGAGCCCATTCTTCGCGAGACGGGCGGAGAGCTCGACATGCCCGCCGGGGTGACTGAACTTGATGGCGTTGGTGATGAGATTGAGCAGCACCTGCTTGAGCTTCAAGCTGTCGACGCGGTAGCGCGGCAGACGGGGCGCGATATCGGTGTCGATGGCGATATCGAGGGCGCGGGCGCGCTCGGCGACCAATTGCATCACGTCGCGTACGATCTGCGGGATCTCGGCCTCTTCCTCGTCGAGCTCGACCTTGCCGGCCTCGAGCTTGGAGACGTCGAGAATGTCGCTGATGATGCCGAGAAGATGCTGGGCCGACGCGCAGATATCGCGCGCATAGCCGGTGTAGCGCGGGCTGCCCATGGGGCCCATCACCTCCTCGGCCATCACCTGGGAGAAGCCGATGATGGCGTTCAAGGGCGTGCGCAATTCGTGGCTCATATTGGCGAGGAATTCGGACTTGCTGCGGCTGGCGAGTTCGGCCTCTTCCTTGGCGGCGACCAAGGTCAGCTCGGCTTCCTTGCGTTCGGTGATGTCGAGCGCGACGGTGACCACCAGCATCGGCCGGCCGGCCTGATCCTTCAACAGCGCCTTGGTGGTGAGCAGCACGCGCTCCTCGCCCTTGGGCGTCCTGACGGTTTCCTCGCAGGAGCCGGGCTCCTCCAATCCCGCGATGATGCGGCGGTCGCGTTCGGTTTCCTCGCGGGCGTGCTGGTCGTTGCTCACGGCGTCCGGCCTCTGGCCGATGATCGCGGCCGCCTTCTTGCCGGTGCCGCGCACGAACCAGTCGTTGACGAAGACGTAGCGGCCGTCGCGGTCGGTGGCGACCACCATCACCGGCACGGCGTCGATGACGCGCAGCAACAGCTCGTGGCTTTCCCGGAGCGCATCCTGGTGGCGGCGCGATTCCTCGACCATCTGCTCCTCGAGCGAGGAGGCGCGCGCCTTCAGCAGCAATTGCTGGCGGCGCAGCGTCAAGAGGTTGCGCGAGCGCACGCGGAATTCATGGTGATCGACCGGACTCAGCAGGTAGTCGGTCGCGCCGGCCTCGAGCGCCTGATAACGCAGGTCGCGGTCTTCATAGGCGGTGATGACGATCACCGGCACGTCGACGCAAGCGGGAATCTGGCGGATGTGCCGGATGAAGGCGGCGCCGTCGAGTTCCGGCATGTTGAAATCGGTGATGACCAGATCGGGCGGCGACGTCGCGAAAGCGTCGAGCGCGCTTTGCGGCCGGTCATAGGTCTTGACCTCGACGCTTTCGAGCGAGCACGCGAGCCGTTCCAGAATCTTCAAATTGGTCACGCGGTCGTCGACGATGACGACGGTCTGGAGCTTCACCCCGGAC
>DATNIY010000103.1:0-25337 GCA_035604195.1 Allostellaceae bacterium | reverse complement strand
CTCACCCTTCACTAGCGATGGCGTCGGGGAAGACCTTGCGCCAGATCGCGGCAAGCTGTTCGAGCGCGATGCGCCCCGCCGCTAAGGCCTCGAGGTCGTCTCCGGCATTCCCCTTCAGGATCGTGGCCAGGACGTATTGATAGACGCTGGCCAGGCAGTCGCTCAACTCGCCGCGCTCGACGCCGCTGAGCCCGAGCATGAACTCGACGATCTTGCCCGCCGAACTCAAAGCCTTGGCTTTCTCCGGCCGATCGCCGGCCCTGATCGCCGCCTCAGCCCGTAGCAATAGGATTCGCGCCGCGTCAAGCGCCATCTTCATGAAGGCCTCGGGCTCGGCGCCCATCCCCTCGACAGCGCGGTAGGATTGGACCCCCTCGGCCATGCGCCTTGGACTCTCCATCGATCACCCTCCCGATCCGCCGGACGGCAAGTTGAAATAGGTAGTGAGAAAACTGCTGACCGACGCGAGCTGCGACAGGGTCGCCTGCGCCTGGCTGTATTCCTGCGTCAGCGCCTGGGTCTGCTGGGTCGCCTCCTGGTCGAGCGCCGCGATCCGCTGGTTCATCGAGGTGACGCTATTGTTGAGGCCGCTCAATTCCTGCGTGACGCTGCCGGTCGAAGGAGCGAGCGCGCCGTTGAGAATGCTGGTGAGCTGGCCATAGAGTCCCTGGCTCACGCTCACCGAGCCGAGGTCGCCGGTGAGACCAGGCGCGACCTGCAACGCCAGCCCGTGCGCCGGGCCCGGCCCGCCCACCGTCAAGACGCCGGCCGAGCCGCTGGCAGTTTGGCCGTTCACCGTACCGATGATCGAAGAGGGCGTATTGGTGGTCACGTCAATGGCATAGACCCCGGCCTGGGCGCCGCCGGTGCTCTGCACCGCAAGGTTCGAATTGGTCGTCACGCCGAAGCTGCCGAGGAGCGCCGCGACGGCGGCGTAGTTGGTCTGGGCTGCGTTGTCGAGCGTCGTGCTGTCGAGCGTGACCGTGCCGCCGCTGGTCACGCTGAAGCCGATCGAGGACAGCGAATTGTATTGCGTGTTCACCGGCAGCCCGATGGTGGCAGGGCCGCTTATGGCGTTGAGCAGGTTGGTCCGGACAATCTGCAGTCCGACATCGCCAAGGAGCGGGCCGCCACCGCTCGTCGGGCTGTAGGAGGAATACTGGTTGATGGTGCCGAGTGCGCTGTTGAGCGCGCTCACGACGCTTTGCGCCGCTTGACCCAAGCCCGAGGCGCTCTGGCTCACCGTGACCGTCGCCGCGCCGCTCGCGGCCAGGGTCAGGGTCAGTCCGGAAACCACGCCCGTCACCGTGTTGGAGCCGCTGGTGATGGCGATGCCGTTGAGCGAAAGCGAGGCGTTCCGCGCCGCCTCGGTCTCGCTCAGGCCGGAGGCACCGGAGCCATAGCTGAATTGAGCGAGCCCGCCGCTGCCGCTTACGGTGAAGGCATTGGCGCTGCCGGTCGAGGCGGCGGATAGGACCAGATGGTATTTCGCGCCGTCGAACACCACCGTGGCCGTGACCCCGGCGCCGCTTTGGTTGATCGCCGCGGCGACGCCGCTCAGGGTGTCTTGGCCGCCCGGCACCGTCACGGTGATGGCGGCGCTGGTGCCGACCTGGATCGCGACGGAGCCCGCCCCGAGCGAACCGCTGGTGCTGGTGAAGCCCGCGGAGTTCAGTGTCTCCGCCTGCGCCAGGTGGATGTTGGTGAGGCTGTAGGTTCCCGTCGCGGTGTCGTTGGTCGCGCTGGCTTGAACGACGCCGTCGGGCGAGACGGTCGCCGAGCGCTGCGACAGGTTCTGGACGTCGCCGAGACCGGCAAGCGCGGACTGCAGGCCCGAAAGCGCGCCCTGAACCTTGCCCAGCGCCGAGATCTTCGTCTGGATCGGTTGTTCCTGGGCCTGCAAGGTATTTGCGGGCGCCTGGTAGGCGGCGCTCGCTTGCTGAATGAGAGTGGTGATCTGGCTCGAGCTCAGGACGCCGCTGACCGTCGACATGCGCTATTCCCTTGCCCCCTCGGAACCCGTCCCCAGGCACGCGCCTGGGGACGGTTCCCGTCAGATGCCAGCCGTCGAGCTCACTACTGCAGCAACTTGAGGAAGCTTTGCTGCAGGGCGTTCGACTGCACCAGCGCCGAGATGCCGGCCTGCTGCAGCACTTGCTGTTGCGTCAACTGCGATGTCACTTGCGGAATGTTCGCGTCCTGGACGACGCCCTGCGCGGTGGTCAGGTTCGTGTCCGTCGACTGGAGGTTCGAGACGGTCGCCTGGAGCCGCTGCTGAACGGCGCCGAGCTGACCGCCGATGTTCTCCAACTGCTGGATCGCGTAACTGACCACGTTCAAGGCCGCGTTGGCGCCGGCCGTGGTGCCGACATTCGCCGAAGACAACGCAGACAGGGACGAGCTGGTCGCGAGACCGATGTTCGATGCCGCGGCCGCAAGCGCGAAGCTCTGGTTCGATTGCAGGGTGACGAGACCCTGGATCGTTGCAGAAGCCACGTCGCCGCCGGCGGTGCCGAGCGTCACGGTCGAGGTGCCGCCGGCGGCCAAGGTGCCGGTTCCGGCAAAGCCCGCGAACGAGATGTTATCGCCTTGCGACTGGGTCAGGACGATCTGGTTCGCCGCATTGACCTGGGCGGTGACGCCGGTTTGACCGGTCTCCTGGTTGATCGCATTGACCAGCGAGGCGAGGCCGCTCGGCGTGACGCTGGTCACGGTCGCGGAGATGTTGACCTTGTTCGACTGCGCCGCGCCATTGCCGTTGCCAAGGGTGAACCAGATCGATCCCGAGGTGACGGTGAAGGCGACGCTGGTGTCGGCCACCGCGGTCACATTCGTCTTCGCGGTATTGGCGTTGATCGCGGTCGCAGCGTCCTTGGCCGCCTCGGTCGTCGAGGAGACGTTGAAGTTGGCTGCGCCGGCCGAGCCCGACACGCCGATATTGCCGCTGGTGAACGCGCCGACGCCGCCGGAGGTGATCGCATAGGACGCGCCGGTGTTGTCGGCGACGCCGCCCGCCGAGCTGCCGTGGGTGTGATAAAGCCCGGCCCCCGCCGCTGCGGAATCATAGACGCCGAGCTGGTTGGCGCCGGTATTGCCGATCGAAAGCTGGATGGTCTGGCCCTCGTTCGCGCCGACCTGGAACTGCACGCCTTGGAACGAGCCGTCGAGCAGATTGAGGCCGCTGAACTGGGTCTGGGTCGAGATCGTGGTGACCTGGGTCTGCAGCTGTGAGACCACCTGCTGCAACGAGGCCAATTGCGACACGCTGTTGATGCCGTTGGCCGCTTGCGCCGAGATCGCGCTGATCTGCTGCAACAGGTTCACCTGCTGCGTGATCGCGCCGTCGGCGGTCTGCACCAGCGAGATCGCCTCGTTGGAGTTGGAGATGGCCTGCTGGACGCCGCCGATTTGCGTCTGGAAGCCCTGGGCGGCGATGTAGCCGGCCGGGTTGTCCGCCGGGCTGTTGATCGCCAGGCCGGAGGAGAGCTGTTGCTCGAGAGTCGACGTGGTGTTCGAGGTATTGGAAAGCGAATTCAGCGCAAAGAGCGCACTAACGTTCGTATTGATGGCTCCTGATAGCATCGACTGGCTCCTGGCGCCGTCGGCTCGGGAAGGGCCGGCGGACGCGTATTGGGTTGATCGTCGGGCCCGTTGCCGTCGCAAAGGTCTTCAGGTGCCGGCAAAGGGCCTCTCACCCCCATTAAGACGGACGCTTTCAGGATTTGTTGCACCTCCGATAATTCATCGAGATTTCTCGCAAAATTCGACTCGCGGCCGGCGATTCTTGAGGAAAAATTAAGCGCCCTCCGCCAGCGCGCCGCCGCCCGGTCCGCTGGCCACCAGCTCGCGCAGATAGCGGCGGTAGCCGTCGCTGCCGGCCGAGCCCAAGCGCATGACCTGGTCTTCGTCGATGAACCCCATACGGTAGGCGGCCTCTTCGACGCAGGCGATTTTCTGCCCCTGGCGGCGCTCGATGGCGCGGACGAACTCGCCGGCCTCGATCAGGCTCTCATAGGTGCCGGTGTCGAGCCAGGCGAAGCCGCGCCCGAGCCGTTCGGCATAGAGCGCGCCCGCAGCGAGATAGCGCTTCAAGAGATCGACGATTTCGAACTCGCCCCGCCGCGAGGGGCGCAGTTCCCGCGCGAAGTCAGGCGCCCGCTCGTCGACGAAATAGAGGCCGGTGATCGCCCAGCGCGAGGAGGGCCGCTTCGGCTTTTCCTCGAGTGCCCGCACCTGACCGGAGGGGCTCAAACTGGCGACGCCGTAGCGCTCGGGGTCGGACACCTGATAGCAGAAGATCGTCGCCCCGGCCGGGCGGCGAGCCGCCGCGCGCAGCAGCTCCGGCAGCCCCTGGCCATAGAACAGATTATCGCCGAGGATCAGCGCCGAGCGCGCGCCGGCGGCAAATCCGGCGGCGATGACGAAGGCCTGCGCCAAGCCTTCGGGACGCGGTTGCGCCGCATAGGCGAGTGAAATGCCCCATTGCGCACCGTCGCCGAGGAGGGCGCGGAAGGCCGCGGCGTCGCGCGGCGTCGTGATCACCAGGATGTCGCGAATCCCCGCCAGCATCAGCGTCGACAGCGGATAGTAGATCATCGGCTTGTCATAGACCGGCAGCAGCTGCTTGCTGACCGCGACGGTCACGGGATAAAGCCGCGTGCCGTTGCCGCCGGCGAGGATGATGCCTTTCACGCTGCCCCCGCCCGCGTCAGTCGACCGCCGCCGCCTCGGCGGCGGCGCTATGTGCGGGCTCGGAGTCGCGAAGCCGGAACAGCTCGCCGCGCGGCACCTCCTCGAACCGCGGCAGTCTGCGGTCCTTGTCCGAAACGATCGCCGCCTCTGCCGCGACCGGCCAGTCGATCGCGAGCAGCGGATCGTCCCAGGCGATGCCGCGCTCATGCGCGGGCGAATAGGCCGCCGACACCTTGTAGTGGATGATCGTGTCGTCCTCGAGCGTGCACATGGCGTGTCCGAAGCCGGTCGGCACCAGGATCTCGGCCGCCGATTGGGCGTCGAGCCGCACCATGGCATGCTCGCCGAAACTCGGCGAATCGACGCGGAGATCGACGACGACGTCGAGCACGGCGCCGCGTTGCACGCGGACGAGCTTGTCCTGCGCGTAAGGCTGGATCTGGTAGTGGATGCCGCGAATCGTCCCGGCTTTCGCCGAGTAGCTCTCGTTGTCCTGCACGAAGCTGTGGGCAATGCCGGCGCGGCGGAACTCGCCCCGGCTGTAAGTCTCGATGAAATAGCCGCGCGGGTCGCTGAACCGCCGCGGCCTGATCAAAAAGACGCCCGGCAGCTCCAGCCGTTCGATCGCGATCATCGCAGCCATGCCTTCTTCCACTGTTCGAGATGGTCTTCGAGCATCCACGCGGCGAGCACGGCCTGGCGCAGCGCGTCGCCGGCGCGGCGGCATGCCTCGCGGTCGGCGGCCATGTCGCGGATCGCCTTGACCCAGTCGCGGTGCCGGTTCGCGACCCGCACGACCGGCAGGTCGCACTGATAGGGCAGGATGTCGGTGCAGATGACGGGATATCCGAGCACGCCGTATTCGAGGAGCCGCAGATTGCTCTTGGCCTCGTTGAAGGGGTTGTGCTCGAGCGGCGCCACCGCGAGATCGAGGTCGAGGGCGCCGAGCTTCTTGGCGTAGTCGAAAAGCTGCGCCCAGGGATGGAACTCGGCGACAAAGGGCTTGAGCTTGTCCGGGCACATGCCGAAGAAGATCCAATCGACCTCCTTCGCTGTCGCCTCGACGACGCCGGCGATGAGCGAGAGATCGCCCAGATGCCCGATCGCGCCGGCCCAGCCGACGCGCGGCTTGCCGTTGGCCCGCCGCTTCGGCGTGATGCCGAGCCAGCGGTCCTTCTCGAGCCGATTCGGCAGCACGATGGTCTCCTCGCAGAGCTTGCCGAATTGCCGCGCCAGCGGCTCGGTGCTGACCACCAGCCGGTCGCACAGCGACACCGCCTTCTTCATCCGCTGGGCGATGTCGGGGGCGATCGACGGCCGGTGCGCGCTTTTCATGGGAAGATTGGTGATGAGATCGTCGATCTCGAAGATGCGGAAGGTCTTGCTGGTGTCCTTCACCTGTTCGATGTAGTCGATCTGGTTCCACTCGAGCTGGCGCTGGAAGACGATGCTGTCCGGCGCCATGCGCGCCACCTCGGGCGGCGAGAGCAACCGCATGGTCTCGTAGCTGTGCATCACGCCGGCGCGGAAGAGGGCCCGGCTCGGCGCGATGATGCGGTATTCGCCGCAGCCTTCGCGGTCGGCGGGATAGACCAGCACGCGCTCGCGCGGGCGGAACTCGGGGTCCCAGGTCGGCCCGCCCTCGGTCTCGACCGCGAAGCCGAAGCCGAAGGAGGAGAGGTTGCGGTTGTAGGCGGGATCGAAGGCGATGCGCGGCATCCAGCGCCCGAACATGGCCGAGCGCTCGCGGGCGAAGCGGGCGTTTTTCTCGCGCACCGCGGTCCCGTCGACATCGGTCTTGAGGCTCGCGCTCGCCTCGTGCAGCAGCCGGGCATAGGGCGTCCACACCACGAGATGGCCGCGCTCCCTGACCTTGAGGCAGTAATCGACATCGTTGTAGGCGACGGCGAAGGCCTCCTCGTCGAGGCCGTTCACCGCCTCGTAGACCGAGCGGCGCGACACCAGGCAGGCCGCGGTCACCACCGAGAAATCCTGCACCACCTGCAGCCGGCCCCAATAGCCGAAGGAGTTTCCGGGGTCGCGATTGTAGGGGTGGTCGGCGGGCGAGCCCCAGCCCACGCCGAGAATGACGCCGCCGTGCTGAATCTGGCCGTCGGGATAGAACAGCTTGGCGCCGACCACGCCGACCTCCGGACGCCGCGCCTGCATCATCATCTCGCCGAGCCACTTCCCGTCGAGCGGCGCGGCGTCGTTGTTGAGGAGGCAGATATACTCGCCGCGCGCGGCCTCGCGCACCGCGCGGTTGTTCATGGCCGAGAAATTGAACGGCCCGGGATGACGCAGCACGCGGATGCGGCCGCCGATCTCCGCCGCCTTTTCCTCGATGAGGCGCAGGAACTGGCAGGCATCCTCGTCGGTGCTGCCGTTGTCGACGACGATCACTTCGTAATTCTGATACTCCGTCTTCTGCAAGACGGCTTCGACGCAGCGCTTCAAGAGCGCAATTTGGTTCTTGGTCGGGACGATGATCGAGACCAGCGGCTCGGGGCCGTCGTGGTGGTACACGGTGCGACAGAAATGCGGCTGCGCCCCCGCCTCGGCGCTCGCCGTCACGCCCATCCGCTCGAGGTGAGCGGCGAGAACCCTGGGCATGTCCGCGCAAATCTCCTGGATCGAGCGCTTCGAGCGGCCGGAGATTGTCAGGCGGTGGTAGAGGATGTCCGCGACATGGCCGAGGCCGGCGGCGCCCAGGCGCTCGGCGAGCCGGAGCGCGAGATCGTATTCCTCGGTGCCGTCCCAGCGCGCATCGAAGCCGCCCATTTCGGCGAAGAGTTCGCGCTTCACCGCCAACAGGCCGCCGACATAAGGCATGCTGCGCATCAGATCGAGATTGAAATCCGGCTTGAAGTGCGGCGAGCCGCGCGCGCCGCGCGGATCGATCCGGTCTTCGTCGCTGTAGAGCGCCGACCATTCGGGATGCCGGAAGAAAGCGTCGGCGACGCTGAACAGCGCGTGCGGCGCGAGCTGGTCCCCGGCGTCGAGGAGCGCGATCCAATGCGCTCTGGACTCGGCGAGCGCTTGGTTGAGCCTGCCGAAATCGCGTCCCTCGCTCGACCAAAAGATTCGCTTCTCCGCCGCGAAGGCCGCCGGCATCGCGCCCTCGGCGAGGACATGGAGCTGCCACGTCCCGACCTGCTGCGTCATCAGCGATTGGAGCGTCAGCGCGATGCGCTCCTCGCCGCCCGCCGGCACGATCACCGCGAGCGCGAGCTTGGGCATGAACGGCCATTGCGCCACCCGCTCGGCAACCCAATCGGCGCGCGCAACCGCGGTCGAGGCCCGCCGCTCGATCCATTTCGGATAGGCGTCCTCCACCGAGAGCGGCTGCTTGAGCCGCGCGCCCTGCGCGGTGACCGCCATGTTGGACTGCTTGAGGTCCTTGATCTCCAAATCCTTGCGGCTCAAGAGCGCGCGCAGCTCGGCCGCCTCGTGCTCGGCGCGGGTCGCGCCCTCATTGAGCTCGGTCAAGCGGCGATCCTGCGCCGCAGCGCGGTTGCGGCTGTCGCGGAGCGCGCGCGCGAGCTCGCTGACGAGAGCGCCGAAGATCGGCTCGGCGTGGTCGAGCTCGGCGCCGATTGCATCGCAGCGCTCGCTCAGTTGCGGCTCGCGCCCGGCGGCGGCGGCGGCATAGAGCGTATCGAGCCAGCCATCGCCCGGCGCCGCGCGCTCGATTGCGCGGTGATGGCGCAGCGCGGGCGCGAGATACGCATCGACCGCCGCCTCGACTGCGGCGCCCTCGCGCGGCCATTCGACGCCGATGTCGCGCGACAGACGCGCCAGGGTTTGGCGCCAGCGCCCGCCCTCCAGCAGATCGTCATAGCGCAGGATCGTTCGCGGACGATCGCGCGTGGCCCGCTCGGCCTCGATGAGGTGGCGCAGCCACAGAAGGCTGCTATGGGCGATGCTCAGCCCGTCCCGCGCGGCGAGCGATGCCGCGACTTCCAGCGGATGGCGCAGAACCAGGATGAAGCGCGGCTTGACCTTGAGCCGGTCGAGGAGCGGCAGCCACACCGGCATGAGCCGGCACATCCGCGGGTCCTTCACGCCCCAGAGCGGAATGCCCGCGAAGTCGCGCTCAAAAATCTCGTGCAGACGAGTCGCCGCGCGCAACGCCGCGTCGCTGCGCTCCCACCTCGGCGGCATCGGCCGGATGTCGTCCCAGCGCCGGTCCACCGCATGGAGCAGGTCGTCGTCGGCCCGAACGACGTCGAAATGCTCCCAATAGCCCTGCGGATTGTCCTTCGTGGCCGCCATCATCCGGCTGCCCAGCTCGAGCCCGAGATGGCGCAGGACGCCGGTCAAGGCGGAGGTGCCGCTGCGGTGCATGCCCAGGACGATGACTGCATCCGTGCCGGCGAGCGTCGGCAGCGCCGCCTCGCGGTAGGCCAAGTCCGCCGCCGCCGGATCGGATGCGGTCGTCAGCCGATGCGGCACCGCGATCTCACTCATCCCCGCACACCCCTCGTCTCACCGTCCGCCCACTACTACTAATTCCACGAATTTTAATTTTTCGTCAATATTTGGTGTGCGGGACGGAGATTCCCTGGCGCGGGCCCCGACCATCAGGCATGGATCACGGAAAAGAGGGTCAGGTTCTGGATGCGGCCGAAGGCCGTTTCGGCAGCCTGCAGCGCGGTGACGCTCTCGCTGTAGTTGGCGGTCACTTGCGGCAGGTTGGCCGATTGCAACTGCGAGAGCTGAACCTGGGCGTTGCTGCTCTGGGTGCTGTCCTGGCCCTGGACCGACTGGATTTCCGAGAGATTGGCGCCGAGCGTCGCCTGCGCCAGCAGGATGCTGGTCTGCGCCTGGTCGAGCCCGCCCAGCACATTCTGAATTTGTTGTTGCGCCAGCGGGCTGGTGACGGAGCCTTGACCCGGGAGCTGGAGGGCGGAAACCAGACTCTGCAGCGTCGCGAACAGACTCGTGTTCTGGCTGGCCTGGACGGTGAAGGCGTCGCCCGCCGCGGGCGTGCCCTGGAGTCGGACATCCATGCCGCCGAACAGAATATCGGAGCCGGTCGCGTAGCTGCCGGAGGCGACGACGCCCTCAGAGGCGGCAAAGCCGGCGCTGCCAGGGCTGCCCGTGCCGCTGGTCACGGTATAGGTCAAGCTGCCCAAGCCGCTGCCGGCGCTGAAGGCGATCTCGAATTGCGTTCCCGCCTGACTCTCCGCCGCGATCTGGCTCGCGCTCGTCACCCCGGCCGGAACCGCCACTGCCTCTCCGGTATTCGAGCCCGAGGCGGCGACGGAGAAGCTGCCATTGCCGTCCGGGATATTCATGAAGATGCTCTGGCCCGAGATGGTCACGGGCACCTTGAGCGAGGGCGCGATCTCGATCTGGTTGCTCGCGCCGTCGCCGCTGTATTGCACCTGTCCATTGGATAGAAGCTGAAACGGCTGCGAATTCGCCTTGGAGCCGGCAAAGAGATAACTGCCGTCCGCCGTCTGCGAGTTGGCGAGCTGCACCAGCTCCTGTAGCGCCCCCTGGACCGTGGTCACGAGCGAGGATCGGGTCTGCGCCGTCATCGTGCCGTTGGCGGCCTGCTCGGCGGTCTGACGGATCTGATTGATGAGCGTGGTGACTTGCTGCAACACGCCGAGGCCGTTCTGAATCGACAGGGTGCCGCTTTGCGCGTTGCTCGAATCATAGGTGAGCTGGCCGAGTTGGCCGGCGACGTTGAGCGCCAATCCGGCGCCAGCGGGATCCGTCGTCGGATCGACCAACGACTGGCCGGTGGCGATCTCCTGGTTGAGCGTATTGATGTTGCTTTGCAGCCCCAGCATGTCGTTGAGCGAGCCGAGCAGAAACTCGTTGGTGCTGATGCGCATGATCGCCTCCGCCTCGGTCCGGCTAGACGGCCTGGAGCAGGCTACTGAACATGGTCTGCGCCGCAGCGATGACCTGGGCGGCCGCTTGATAGGCCTGCTGATAGCTGACGAGGTTGGCCGCCTCCTCATCGAGATTGACGCCGGAGATCGATTGCTGCGTCGTTTGCGCGCGATTGACCACGGCCTGGGACGCCTGCGCCGCCACTTGCGCCTCCTGGCCGCGGCTCCCCAACGTTGTCACCAAAGTCGCGTAGGCGCTGCCGAGCGTCTGGCCCGCGAGCAGAGTCTGCG
The DNA here is from genome assembly GCA_035604195.1 of Allostellaceae bacterium. GTDB lineage: Bacteria > Pseudomonadota > Alphaproteobacteria > ATCC43930 > CGMCC-115725 > DATJLY01. The sequence goes on along the minus strand of DATNIY010000103.1, from coordinate 14,505 downwards.
TCGCCAGTCCCGCCAACGCCGTCATGTTGCCGTTGCTGCCGACGCCGCCGGGGCTGAGGACGAAGCTGTCGCCGGTGACCGCCGTGCCCGGCGAAAGCGTGAAGGTCGCGACCTCGCCGGCCGGCGCCGGCGCGGGATAGGCGATGGCGATTTCGGCGCCGGAGCTCGCGCTGAACGATCCCGAGGCGATCACCGAGCCGCTGCTCGACAGCACGTTGAAGCTCGTCGCCGAGGTGAAGGCGACGGTCAGGTTGTGATCGAAATTGCTCGCGGGCACGATGACCGTGCCGGCGGGGAGCCCGCCGCTCGCGGCCGGTCCCCCCGCCGTCGCCTGGACATTCCCGACATTCCGGTCGCTGATGGTGCCGCCGCTGGTCAGCACGCCGGCGGTGACGACATAGGGCGATGCCGCCGCGATCCCGGAGGGGTCGGTGAGCGCTACGGTCAGGCTTTGCGGCGCCGCCACGGTCGGCTCGAGCTTGAAGGAGTCGCCGGTCTGCACCGTTCCCGACACCGTCAGGGTCATGCCGTCGAGGCTGAGGGTCGGACCGTTGCCGAGCGTCGTCACCTGGCCGGTAGCGATGTTGGTCGCGCTAAAGCCGCTCGCGGTCTTGGTCAGGATGAAGTCGCCGGGCACGAAGCTGCTCGGATCGGTGATCGCCGCACTGAGCGTCCCCGATCCGGTGTTGGCGGCGGCGGGATAGACCGTCGGGCCGGCCACGGAAAACATCGGCTGGCCCAGATTGCCGTTGAGATCGAGCCCGAGCGATTGCTGCGCATTGACCGCGGACGCCAATGCCACGGCGAGACCGCCGACATTGTCCTGCGCGCTGACGAGTTGGCTGCGGAAGGCGAGGAGGCCGCCCAAGGTTCCCCCCGACAAGCTGTTGGTCAGGTCTTGGCCGGTCGGCGCATAGGTGACCTCGCTGGTGCCGTCGCCATAGCCGCCCGAGGTCACCGCCAGGCTGAACGAGCTGGCGCCGTTGACCAGCGCGGCGCCCGAAGACGTGTAGAGGTCGACTGCGCCGTTGGTGCCGGCGATGCTGACGATGCCGATTTGTTGCGCGAGCTGCTGGACCAGCGCATCGCGCTGATCGAGCAGGCTGTTCGAGGCGGTGGTGCCGGCGCCGGTCTGGGCCGTGACCTGCGTATTGAGCGCGGCGATCTGCTGGGTGAGCGCATTGACCTGCTGCACTGCGCCGGCGATCTGGCTGTTGTCCGTCGTCAGATTCGTGGCGAGCTCGCTGCCGGTCGATTGGAAGAGCGAGGCGAGGGACTGGGCGTTGCTGAGAAACGCCGCACGGTTCGGCGCGCTCGTCGGATTCTGCGCCACCTGGTTTGCGGCGGCGAAGAAGTTGGTGAGCGCGGCGCCGAGTCCGCCCGCGCCGCCCGAAGCGACCGGAAAGATCGACGCCAGATTTGACGTATTGGTCTGCATGATTTGCGCCGCCTGATTGGTCGCGGTGGCGCCGATCATCTCCTGATAGACGAACTGGTCGAAGGCGCGCTGGATCGAGGTCACGTCGGTCCCGGCGCCGACGCTGCCGGAGGGCCCGCCGGTCCCGGGCAGCTCGACCTGGTTGATCGATTCGACGTTGTAGCCGGGGGTATTCACATTGGCGGTGTTGTTCGAGACGGTCTGCATGCCCTCTTGCGCGGCGGAGAGCCCGCTCAGACCGATGTTGACGAGCTGCGACAGCCCGGTCATGTCATCCTCGCCCGATCACCCGGCCGCCCATGCTGCCGCGCAGGCCCGTCGGCGTGCCTTCGCCGCGCAGGAGGCGGAGCTCGGCGCGCAGCCGCTCGACCCGATCCTCGGTCTTCCGGCGCGATCGCTCGACCTCTTGGGCAAGATCGTTGACCGCGTCGCGCAGCTCGCGCGGCAGCGTCGCCGATCGCGCGCGCCGCTCGGTCTCGAGACGCAGGAATTCGTCGACGAGCGCATGACGCCGCCGCAGCAGACGCGCGACGACATCCTCGCGCCGCCGGGCGAAGCCGCCCGCCCGCTCGATTCGGAAAAGCCGATTGAGCCGCCGTGCCGCGCGGCAGACCTGCCATGGCAGATCGGCGGAACTGCTGGCCATCCCCGATCATCCCTTGGCCGCGGCAGGCGGCACTGCCGCCGCGGACGCCATCGCCGTGGCGAGCATCGGACTGGCTGCGACAGCGGCGAGCTTCGCGGCATAGGCCCTGTCGGTGGCATAGCCGCCCGCCGCCAACCCGCTGGCATAGGCGGCAGCGTCATCGCCGGCGCCCAGCGCCTGGCGATAGCGATCACTGTCGGCGATCAGGCTCGCGAAATCCTGCACCGCTTCCGGCAGGCTCGCATAGGAGCGGAAGCTGTCGGTGCGGGTCACGGTGCCGCCGTTCTGGGCTTCATGCGTCGCCGCCTTCACCACCGCGCCCGACCAGGACGACCCGGCCTTGATGCCGAAGACGTTGTTGCCGACCACCGAGCGCCCCCAGCCGGTCTCGAGCGCGGCCTGGGCCAGCAGGATTCGGGGCGAGACTCCCAATTGCTCGGCCGCCTGCTGCAAGGCGGGCGCCAGAGCAGCGGTGAAGGAGGCGATCTCGGTCGGCGACGCTGCCCCGTGGATGCTGCTGGTCGAAGACGACGCCGGCACGGCGCCGCCGGGTCCGAGCTGCGCACCGCGCTGCTCCGGCGCCAAGATCGCGCCCGAGGGCTGCGCGGTTGGCGCGGGCGCGGCCGGCGGCGGCGTGGCGGGCGCGCTCGGCATCGGCAGAGATTTCTGCTGATTGGGCGCGCTGCCGCCGCCGGTACCGAAGGGCCGCACGCCGTTCAATTGCCAATAGGGCGCGAGCGGCAGGCCCGGACCCGCGGCGGCGGGCGGTGTCGGCGTCGATGCCGCTGCCGGCGCCTTTGCGTCGGCCGCCGACGCGGCGTTCGGCCCGGATGCCGGGCCCGCCTGCTTGTCGATCGAGCGCAAGAGAAAATCGGCGAGGCCGAGCTTGTCGCCGGACATGGCGAGCTTGCCCATTTCGCTGGCGAACATCGCGCTCACGGTGGCGCCGCCGACGCCGCCGGCCACGGGCATGGCGCCGCCATCCGCCTGCTGCATCAGGCCCTGCATGAGAAAAGCGCCGAATTGCCCGGCGACCGCCTTGGCGACGGCGCGGTCGTTGCCATGATTCAACAGCGCAGTGAGGCCCTTCGGATCCGCCGACGAGGCCAGCCGCTCTGCCATGCCGGCATCCATCAGATCACCTTGATGCGGGCGTGGAGCGCGCCGGAGCCCTGCAAGGCCTGCAGGATCGCGATGAGATCCGAGGAGGTCGCGCCGATGGCGTTGAGATTGCGGACGATGTCGGAGATCCGCGGCGCCTGCTGCAGTTCGATGACCTGCAGCTTCTTCTCGGTCGCCTGAACCTGGGTGCGCGGCACCACCCGCGTCTGGCCGGTACTGAAGGGACCGGGCTGCGAGACCTGCGGCGTCTCGTTCACCGTGACCGACAGGCTGCCATAGGCGACGGCGGCTGGTCCGATCCGGACATCCTGGCCCATGACGACCGTGCCGCTTTGCGCGTCGATCACGATCTCGGCAGGCGGCGCATCGGTAACGACCTCGACATCGAGCAGGTCGCCGACGAATTTGACGCGCGCGACCGGGTCCTTCGGTCCGTGAACCTCGATCTGGGCCGGGCCGAGCGCCGTCGCGACATGGCCGATGCGGGCATTGATCGCGTCGGTGATGCGGGCGGCATCGCCGAAGGATTGCTTGTCGAGATTGAGCAGGATGGTGTCGTCCTGGACGAAGGCGGCCTTCACCGTCCGCTCGACCGTGGCGCCGCCGGGGATGTGCGCGACCGTCGGCACGTTCACCGTAGTCGACGAGGCCTGGCCGCTCGCTTCGAAGCCGCTGACCAGCACCGAGCCTTGCGCGATGGCATAGACCTGGCCGTCGGCGCCCTTGAGCTCGGTCATCAGCAGCACGCCGCCGCGCAGGCTTTTGGCGTTGCCGAGCGCAGAGACGGTGACGTTGATCCGCTGCCCGACCTGGATGAAGGTCGGCAAATTAGCGGTGACCATGACCGATGCGATGGCGGTGGGCTGGAGGAACGCGCTCGGATTAAGCGTCAGGCCGAGCTGGCGCATCATGTTCTGGATCGCCTGCACGCTATAGGGGACCTGGGTCGTCTGGTCGCCGGTGCCGGCGAGGCCGGCGATGAGGCCGAAGCCGATAAGCTGATTGTCGCGGGTGCCGCCGACCTGGACCAAGTCCTTGAGCCGATCCGCGCGCGCGCCTTCCGCGCCGAGACCCAGCAGCGCGAGCGCGAGCGTCACCGCTAGAACCAGTCGCCGGGCCATACCGTGCTGACCGTTAGGAACAAGCGCTGAATGATGCCCATCTTCGGCGCCAAATAGGTTTCGCCGTCGCCGCTGAACTCGATACGGGCTTCGGCCATCTGCGTCGACTGGACGATGTTCCCGGCCTGGATGTCCTCGGGCCGGACCACGCCGGCGACGCGAATGTATTCCTTGCCGCCGACCAGCTTCACCTCGTCGTCGCCGCCGACCACCAGATCGCCATTCGGCCGGACCCGGTGCACGAGCGCCGAGACGGTCGTCACGAAGCTGTCGCTCTGCGCCGTCCCGCCGCTCCCTTGCAGGGAATTGGTGCTGGAATAGGCCGCGGTCGGGTTGAGCTTGCCCAAGCCGGCATGACCGAGCTGCAAGGGAATGCCGAACAACGTGCCGGCAGCAGGCGCGGACACGTTTTCCGTGCGGCCGATGTTCTGGCTCACATTCTTCGTCGCGGTCGCGCTCTGGGTGATCTGGATGGTGATGATGTCGCCGATCTGCCAGACGCGGTGGTCGCGGACCAGTTCGAGCCCGCCGCCGCCCTGCACATTGCCCTGGTAGATCGCGCCGTTGGTGACCGGGAGCTCGGTGCCCTCGTCGCCGGGCAGATGATCGAGCTGTCCGACCAGGCTCGAATTTTGCGCCGGGCCGGCATTCTGACAGCCGGCGATGCCGCCCGAGAGCGCGAGCAGGACCGCAGCGGGAGAGACTCGGCCCAACGCCATTACTGCGCCGCTTGGTTCAGATTCTGGAGCATGCCGTCGACGCTCTTGGCTGCTTCGGTATCGAGCTCGTAAGCGCGCTGCGTTGCGATCATGTCGATCATCTCGTCGACGACCGAGACGTTCGAGCCCTCGAGATAGCCTTGCGCCACCGAGCCGAGGCCGTTCTGCGTCGGCTGGCCGGTGATGGCCGCGCCCGAGGCCTGCGTCTCGGTCGCGAGATTGTCGCCCATGTTCTGCAGCCCCGCCGGGTTGACGAAATTGGCGAGCTGAATGATGCCGACCTGCGACGGCGTCGACTGGCCCTGGAGCTGGACGCTGACGGTGCCATCGGTGCCGATGGTGACGCTCTGCGCGCCGCGCGGGATGGTGATCGGCGGTTGCAAGGTGTAGCCCTTGGCGGTCACCACCTGGCCCTGGGCGTTGACCTGGAAACTGCCGTCGCGGGTGTAGGAGAGCTGTCCGGATGGCAGCAGAACCTGGAAATAGCCCTGGCCGCTGAGGGCGAGATCGAGCGCATTGCCGGTTTGCTCGAGGCTGCCTTGCGTCACGATCGGTTCGGTCGCGACCACGTTCGAGCCGGTGCCCTGCTGCAGACCCGAGGGATAGTTGGTCGCCTGGGACGTGAAGCCGCCGGCCTGGAACGCCTGCTGATAGAGCAAATCCTCGAAGATCGGCCGCATGAGCTTGAAGCCCGGCGTGTTGATGTTGGCAAGATTGTTCGAGATCACGTCCATCTTGGTCTGTTCGCCTTCGAGACCGGTGCGAACCACGGCCAGGGATTGCATCATTGGGGGCGTCCTCCGTCGGGAATCTTGCGGTCTCAGGGGAGCGTCAAGGGCGTGGACTGGCTATCCCCGGACGCGACGATCGTATGCATCAGCTCGGTCTGCATTTGGTACATGCGGCTGTTCTCGATCATGTTCATCATCATGCCGACCGAATCCGCGTTGCTGCCTTCGAGCGCGCCGACCTGGACCTGGACTTTCGCATCGGCCGGCCCGCCGCTCGCCGAGGATTGAAAAAGACCGTCGCCGCGGCGCGTGACCGAGGCCGCCGGCGGGTTGGTCAGCATGAGGCGATTGATCGCCGCGATCTGGTCGGCCTCCTGGCCCACAAGCACGCCGGAAATGGTGCCGTCCTCGCCGATCGTCAGGCTCTGCAGCGGCGGCAGCACGATGGGCCGTCCGCCTTGCCCGACGAGCGGGTGCCCGTCGCTGGTCTCGAGCACGCCGGTCGCCGAGACGGTGAGCGATCCGTTGCGGGTCAGCGCGATCGAGCCGTCCTTGGCCTGCACACCGATCCAGCCCGGTCCTTTCACGGCGATGTCGAGATCGCGCCCGGTCTGCTGCAGCGGGCCCTGGGTGAGATTGGCCGCCTGCTCCCGCGCCGCGACATCGACGCGATCGGGCAGGCCTTGCCCATAGAGCGGCAGGGCCTGGAACATCGGCTGCTGCGCCTTGAACGCGACCGTGTTGGTATTGGCGAGATTGTTCGTGGTCGCGGTCATGCGATCCATCGTCGCGCCGAGCCCGGTCAGCAGCACGTAAAGCATTTGCTGGCTCATCGCTCTCCCCTCACCTGCGGCGGCGCGCGGCCTATTGGATCGTCAGCAGTCGTTGGATGTCCTGTTGCTCGACGTTGATGCCCTGGACATTCGCCTGATAGGCCTGCTGGGCCACGATCAGATTGACGAGTTGGCTGGACAGATCGACGTTCGAGCCCTCGAGCGACCCCGATTGAAGCTGGCCGAGGCCGGCCGAGCCCGGGTTTCCCGCCGTCGGCAGGCCGGAGGCGACCGAGGCCAGCCACAAATTGTCGCTGGTCGCGATGAGCCCTTGCGGATTGGCGAAATTCGCCAGCGCGATCGTGCCGAAGACCTTGGTGTCGCCGTTCGAGTATTGGCCAGAGACCTGGCCGTTGGCGGCGATCTGGATGCCGGTGAACTGACCGCCGCCATTGCCGTTATTCCCGATGGAATTGACGCCGAAGGCGACGTTCGACACGGTCGAGCCGGTAAAGTCCAAAGTGAAGCTGAGCGGCGCCGCGCCGTCCGGCAAATTGTTGATCGTGATGGTGCCGCTGCCCGAGGTGAGCTGGCCCGCGGTGTTGAAGCTCAGACTCGGCCCCGACCCGGAGGCGACGAGTTGGCCCGCGGTGTTGGTGAGCGCGTAATGCGTGGCCCATTGCGGCGGGCTGCCCGAGCCGCTGACCTCGGTGAAATAGCTGGTCATGGTCTGGCTCACGCCCAAACTGTCATAGACCGTGGTGGTGGTCGACTGGTTGTAGCTGGCGGCGTTCGCCAGGCTGAAGGGCGTCGTCGTCGTGTCGATCGGCGCGGTCGTCGCGGCCAGGTTCAGATTGAGACTGAGGGTCGTGGTCGCCGTCGGCGGAATGTTCGATTCGTTCACCTGAATCGCCGTGAGGAAGCTCGACGAGCCGCCGCCGCTCGACTGGCTGGTGCCGGTCGAGTTGCCCATCAAGGTCGCGCCGGTGTCGTTCACGAGATGGCCGTTCTTGTCGAGCTGGAAGGCGCCGTCGCGGCTATAGGCGATGCCGGAGCCGGTCTGCAGTTGGAAGAAGCCGTTACCGTTGATCGCGATGTCCAGGGGATTCCCGGTTTGGCTGACGGTGCCTTCGGAGAAGAGCTGCGACAGGCTCGTCGTCGTCACGCCCTGGCCGGGCGAGGCGGTATTGCCCGAGGCGCCCTGCAGCGAGGAGCCGTAGAGATCGGCGAAATTCGGCAGCGACTGCTTGAAGCCGACCGTATTGATGTTGGAGATGTTGTTGCCGATCGTGTCGATGTCGGTCTGGGCCGCCTGCACGCCCGAGAGTTCGGTTGAAAGTGCCATCGTTCCTGCTCCGCTTCAAAGATGCTTAGAAGATCTGCTGGACGCTGCTCAGTGCGACCGGGGCGAGGCCGTTGCCCAGATCCAGCATCGGCCCGTTCGTGCCGCCCAATGCGACGCCGGTGACGGGAACCACGGTCAGAGGCGCCGCCGTGATCGCGGCTCCGGCGGCGTTGGTTGCGCTGACGCTGAATTGGTAGGCGCCGGCGCTCGCGGTCGAGCCGTCGCTTTCCTGCCCGTTCCAAGTGAAGCTCTGCGTTCCCGCCGCCATGGCGCCGAGATCGAACTGACCGATCGCGTTGCCCGCGGCGTCGCTCACAGTCACGACGACGTCTTGGGCGGATGAGGGCAGGTTGAACGCCCCCGCCGCCGTGCCGCTCTGACCGAGGACGAGGGAATTGCCGCTCACCCCGACGCTCTTCCCAACCAGGTTCGCCGCCTGGATGCCGCCGGTGGTGCCGAGCTGCGTGCCCAGGCTGGTCATCGTGGTCTCGAGGTTCTGGACCCCGTTCGCGGTCGAGAACTGCGCCAGCTCGGCGGCGAAGTCGGTGCTGCTCATCGGGTTGAGCGGGTCTTGGTTCTCGAGCTGCGTCGTCATCAGCGTGAAGAAATCGTTCTCGTTGAGGGTCGCATTGGCCGCGCTCACGCCGCTGGAACTGGTCGGCAATTTGTCGGCCGATGGCAGGGAGACCACTGTCGCCGGCATCGCACTCGATACGCTCATCGCTTGATCCTCCGAAACCCGCTGCGGCCCTCTAGATCTGCAGCGTCCGCACCGCCAGCGTCTTGGCGACATTGAAGGCCTCGAGATTGGCCTGATAATCCTGCTGGGCCGAAATCATGTTGACCATTTCATCGACCGGATTGACGTTCGGCATCTGGGTGTAGCCGTCTTCGCCCGCGAGCGGATTGCTGGGATCGTAGACGCTGTGCAGCGACTCGCTGCTTTCGACCACGGCCGCCACCTCGACGCCGGCCATGCCGACCGAGGACGGGCCGCCGCCGTCGCCGGCGGGGACGGCGCGGAAGACGACCTCGCGCGCGCGGTAGGGCTGGCCGGCCGAACTGGTGGCGCTGTTGGCGTTGGCGAGATTGCTCGCCACCGCCGACAGCCGCTCCGATTCGGCGGCCATGCCGGAGCCGGCAATGGAGAACACCGTGAAGAGCGACATGCCTTACCCTCCGCTCGACGATGAGGACTGCGATCCCGTGACCGCCGTCATCAGGAGCTTGATGGTCTGCGTGGCGAAGGTTGCCGCGGCCTCGTAATCGACCGCATTCTCGGCGGCCTTGACCTTCTCCTGGTTGAGATCGACGCTGTTGCCGTCGAGCGTCACTTCGCTGCCGAGCTGATACTTGACAAAGGCCGCCGCCGAGGCCGGAGCCGAGGATGCCGAAGCCGGCGTCATATGCGCGGGCGAATCGACCAGCCAAAGCGGCCGCGCCGACGGTGCGGTTCCGCCGGACGGCGCGGCAACCGCCGCGGCGAGGGCGGATTTGAAGTCGAGATCGACGGCCTTGAACCCGGGCGTGCTGGCATTGGCGATATCGGCGGACAGAATCTGCTGGCGGTAGGCGCGCAGGTTCAGGACCTGGCGATAGAAATCGAGCCCCATGTCAACCGGTCCAACCACCGCCGATCCGCTCCTCGTGGCGTGGGCGCCGGGCACGGCGCCGCTCGTCTTCAGGGTCCGGCTTTCGTCCGGATCGCTTCGCCCGAGGGGGTGCCGCTGTCCGGACTTGCCGTTTTTGCGTTTTTACGATATAAGGCGTCTACTAAAAAAGCAACTGGAATATCGGGATGTTAGGTCAGAGCCTTAAACGAATAGTTAAGAAAGAGGCCGCGAGTTTCCTATTTTTCTGTTTTTGTCTCTACGCATCCGCGGCTTTCGCCAGCCCGGCGCCCCCGGAGCAGGATGCCGCGGCGATCCGCGCCGCCATCCAAGCGGCGGCCGCGGCGCGGCTCGATGCCTTCAAGGACGCGAGTCTCGCGATCGATGTCGGCGAGATCGATCCCCGGCTGCACCTGCCGGCCTGTCCGGCCCTCGCAGTCACGCTGCCGCCGATGAACGCCGCGACGATGACGGCGAAGGTCGCCTGCGACGAGCCGGCCTGGACGATTTATGTGCCGGTCCGCGTCCAGGCCTGGGTCGACGCCGTCGTCGCCGCCGGCAATCTCGCCCCCAACACCAACCTGACGGCGGCGAATCTCGCCATCGGCCGGGTCGATCTCTTCGCCGGCGCCGGCGCGGTCGTGACCGACCGCAACGCGGCCGAGGGCAAGATCCTGCGCACCGGATTGTCCGCGGGAACGCCGCTGCGCACGCAACTCCTCGACCTGCCGATCGCCGTCCACCGCGGCCAGAAGGTGGTGCTCATGCTCGAGGATAGCATCATGACCATCAAGGCGATCGCCGTAGCGCTCGAGGACGGCCGCGTCGGCCAAAGCATCATGCTGCAGAATCCCGAGAGCAAGAAGACCATCCGCGCCACCGTCGCCGGCGACGGCACCGCCGAGATGAAGTTTTGAACGCGAGCGAGCGACCGCCATGACAGCCGGCGCTATGAAATTTTCCGATCTGCTCGAGGCGCTCGGCCAGGCCCTCGACGAGGAGCGCAGCATTCTGCTCGCCGGCAATTCGGAACAGATCACCGCCATCGCCCGGCGCAAGATGGCGCTCGCCGAAGCCATCGACGGCCACGGCGGCGGCGCCATGCCGGCCCGCGACGAGGTCGCGCGGCTGGCGCGGCTCAATCGCGAGAATTCCATCATCTGCGCCGCCATGCTGCGCCATTTGACGGGAGCGCTCGACAAGCTGTGTCAGCGCGATCCGCACCGCTCCTACGGGCCGGACGGCGCCGAGCAGAGCCCGCCGAGCCAGCGCCCGCTTGGCGCCGCCTGAGATTGCCGATCAAGCGTCGTATTCCGGCGGCGGATCGAAGCGACCGTCCCGCGGCAGGTCCGGCGGCGACCGTCGCGTCTCGCGCGCGGCCTTGAGCCGATAGACATAGGCCAGGACTTCGGCCACCGCCTGATAGAGACCGACGGGGATTTCGTCCTCGAGCTCGACATAGCGGCAGATCGCACGCGCCAGCGGCGGCGCCTCGATGACGGGAACGCCGTGCTCCTCGGCGACCTCGCGAATGCGCAGGGCGATGAGGCCAGTGCCCTTGGCGAGGAGACGTGGCGCCCGCATGCGCCCTTCCTGATAGCGCAAGGCGGCGGCGTAGTGCTGCGGGTTCACCACCACCGCGTCCGCCTTCGGCACCTCCGACATCATGCGCATGCGCGCGAGCTTGCGCCTGAGCGTCTTGATCCGGCGTTTGGTCTGCGGGCTGCCTTCGAGCTGGTGCACCTCGTCCTTGAGTTCCTGCCGCGTCATCTTCAGGCGGTCGCGGTGCGACCAGAGCTGATAGGGCACTTCGAGCGCCGCGACCGCGGCGAGCGCGGCCGCCAGCACGAGAAAGACATGCGTCGACAATTCCGCGGCGTGGCGCGCCGCCGCGGGCCAGGTCTCGGCGGCGAGTCCGATATAGGTCGGCGCCCGGCTCCTGATGAGCCAGAACGCGACCACCGCCACCACTAGGAATTTGGCCAACGCCTTGACGATCTCGACCAATCCGTTGAGCGAGAAGAGCCGGGCGAAGCCTTTGAGCGGATCGATGCGCGAGACGTCCGGGGCGAGCGGTTGCGTCGAGAAGACCCAGCCGCCGACAAGGGTGTCGGCAAAGAAGCCGACCACCGCCATCAGACACAGGAACGGCGCGACGATCTCGAGCCCGGGCAACACAATATCCTTGGCGGCGACCAAGAGCCGGTCCGGGTCCTGCATCGCCGCCGCATCGAGCCGGAGTCCGGCCAGAAGCGAGCGCTCCAGGAGATCGACGAGCGCCGAGCCGCCCACGGTCAGCGCGAACGCGCCGCAGATCATGATCGCCACCGCCGCAAGTCCGTGCGCGCGGACGACCGAGCCCTCTTCGCGCGCCTTTTGCAGGCGCCGCGGCGTCGCCTGTTCGGTGCGGTTCTCGCGATCCGAAGTGTCCGACACCGCCTAGCGTCCGGCCACGGCAGCGCCGGCGAGCGCGAGCCCGGTCGCGATCATGTGCTCGACCGCCGGCACGAAATACGGCACCAGCGTCACCGTCGCGGCGATGCCGACCCAGAGGAAGACCGAGAAGCCCACGGACATGACGTTGATCTGCGGCGCGACGCGCGAGACCATGGCAATGGCGAGATGCGCCGCCAGCAGGACCGCGATCACCGGCAGCGCAAGCCAGACGCCCATCTCGAACAGCACGCCCCCGGCGCCCGCGAGCGTACCCCAACCGACATGCGCGATGCCGCTGCCGACCGCCACCGGCACGATCTCGAAGCTCTTGACCAGCGCGCCCAGCAGCACGAGATGGCCGTTCAAGGTCAAGAACAGCGTGAGGCCGACGAGGCTGAAGAAATTCGACATCACGGGCACGCTGAAGCCGCTCTGGATGTCGAACAGGCTGGCGAAGCCGAAGCCCATCTGGATGCCGACGAAATCGCCGGCAAAGGCCATCGCCGCGAGCGCAAGCTGCATGGCGAAGCCCATGGCGAGGCCGACGAGAATCTGCTCGACCACGAGGACGGCGGCGGCCGCGCTCATTTCGAGCGGCGCCGACTGGTTGACCATGCCGCCGACCAAGAGCGCGATCACGAAGGCGAGCGCCACCTTCGCCCGCGCCGGAATGGCGACGGAATTGAAGCCCGGCGCGGCGGCGAAGAGCGCGAGCGTGCGCACGAACGGCCAGAAGAACTCGCCGAGCCAGCGCGCGACATCGGCGCTGCCGAAGCTCAGCACGGCGTCACTCGACCACTTCATGCATCTGGGCGGCGGCTTGCTCGATCGAAGCCAGCATGCGCGCGCTCATCCACGAGGCGGCCATATAGACCACCAGCAGCACCGCGACGAAGCGCGGCACGAAGCTCAAGGTCAGATCGGTCATCCGCGTGCTCGCCTGGATCAATCCCATGACCAGGCTCGCCAGCACCGCCGCGCCGAGAAAAGGCGTGACCAGCAGCAAGGTCAAGATCAGCATCCGGTGCGCGTCCCCGACGATGTCCGCGGGCGTCATCGGATGAAGCCCTCGGCGAGCGAGCCGATCACCAGGGTCCAGCCATTGATCAGGACGAAGAGCGCGAGCTTCAGGGGCAGCGACACGCTGACCGGCGACAGCAGCATCATGCCGAGCGACATCATCACTGCCGCGACGACGATGTCGATCACCAGGAACGGCAGGAAGATGAGGAAGCCGATTTGGAACCCGGTCTTGAGCTCCGAGGTGACGAAGGCCGGCACCAGCACGCGGAAGGGCACATCCTGCGCCGTCGGATAGGTCTCGCCGCCCGCGAGCTTCAAGAACAGGCCCATGTCGTCGCGCCGCGTCTGCTTCAGCATGAAGTCCTTGAGCGGCGCCTGCGCCTTCTCGGCCGCATCGGTCACCGAGATCTTGTTGTCGAGCAAGGGCTGCAGCGCGTCGGCGCCGACCCGCGTGAAGACCGGGCCCATGACGAACATGGTGAGCAGCAAGGCCAGGCCGATCAGGACCTGATTGGGCGGAGTCTGCGTCAGTCCCAGCGCCTGGCGCAGGAGTGAAAGCACGATGATGATGCGGGTGAAGGAGGTCATCGTCAGCAGCACCGCCGGCAGGAACACCAGTCCCGTCATGAACAGCAGGATCTGGATCGGCACGGTGAAGGTCTGCCCGCCATGCCCGTCGGGCTGCATGTCGAGCGCGCCGATGCCGGCGGCATGTGCCGCGGACGATAGGAGAAGGCCGAAGACGGCGAGCGCCGCCGGAAGCCACCGCATCAAGAGCCGCGCCATCGTCCCACCGCCTTCCGAATGATCTCGCCGAATTTCTCGTGCGCCTCCGCCGCGGGCGGCAGGGCTTCGTCGAGTTCGCACAAGAGCGAAACGGCGGCCGAGCCGACGCCGACCACCAGATGTCGCTTGCCGACGCGCACGACGACGAGCCGTTCCCGCGGCCCCAACGCCAGGGACCGCACCACCGCGCAATCGCGCCCGCCCCAGATCGCCGGCCCCGGCCGCGCTTTCCTGAGCAGCCACACCGCACCCCCCAGCAGAACGACGATCGCGGCGATGCCCAGCGAGAGCGATGCCAGCCCGTCCATGTCGTAGGGCATGCAGCACCTCCCCGCTCATTCGATGACGAGCGTGGTGAAGTAGATGTTCTGCACCATCGCGCCGTCGCCGCGGGTACTGAGCCGCTTGACCCGCTCTCTGCCGAGCGCTTGCTCCAGCACGCCGTTGACGCGCGCGACGAGAAGCTGGCGCATCTTGTCGACGCCGTCGGCGGTCTGGATGTCCTCGAGCTTGTATCCGAGCACCGCCTGCCGGATCGAATCCTGCACCTCCGGCAGGACCGCGGCGACCGCGTCGCCGGCCGCGGCCCCGGTCATCTTGAGATTGATGCCGAGCTGGACGTAATGCATTTGGCCTTCGGCGTTCGGCATGGTCACGACGAAGGGCTTGATCTCGACGAAGAACGGCAGGCTCGGCTCGGGCTCGACCTTGGTCTCGGCGCCGGGGTTGCCGCTCTTCGTCGAGATCAAGCCCTT
>DATNIY010000102.1:0-72855 GCA_035604195.1 Allostellaceae bacterium | reverse complement strand
GCGATCCGGGCCGAGCTGATGTATCCGGGCCTGCAGATCTTCCATGAGACGCACACCTACGACGTGTTCGTCACCGCGCACGGTCTGATCATGATCTTCTTCATGGTCATGCCGGCGATGATCGGCGGCTTCGGCAATTGGATGGTCCCGCTCATGATCGGCGCGCCGGACATGGCATTCCCGCGCATGAACAACATTTCGTTCTGGCTGTTGCCGGGGTCTTTCGCCCTGCTATTGATCTCGATGTTCGTCGAGGGCGAACCCGGCACGCTGGGCGCCGGAACCGGATGGACGATCTATGCACCTTTGTCGACCTCCGGCCATCCCGGCCCGGCGATGGATTTCGCCATCCTGTCGCTGCATCTCGCCGGCGCTTCGTCGATCCTCGGCGCCATCAACTTCATCACCACCATCTTCAACATGCGCGCGCCCGGCATGACCATGCACAAAATGCCGCTGTTCGTATGGTCGCAGCTGGTGACGGTATTCCTCTTGCTGTTGGCGCTGCCGGTGCTGGCCGGCGCCATCACCATGCTGCTCACCGACCGGAATTTCGGCACCACCTTCTTCGATCCGCATGGCGGCGGCGACCCGCTCCTGTTCCAGCATCTGTTCTGGTTCTTCGGCCATCCGGAGGTCTACATTCTCATCCTGCCGGGCTTCGGCATGGTCAGCCAGATCGTCTCGACCTTCTCGAGGAAGCCGGTGTTCGGCTATCTCGGCATGGCCTATGCGATGGTGGCGATCGGCGTCATCGGCTTCGTCGTCTGGGCGCACCACATGTTCACCACCGGCATCAGCGTCGACACGCGCGCCTATTTCACCGCGGCGACGATGGTCATCGCCGTGCCGACCGGCATCAAGATCTTCTCCTGGATCGCGACGATGTGGGAGGGCTCGATCGAATTCAAGACGCCGATGCTGTGGGCGATCGGCCTGCTCTTCCTCTTCACCATTGGCGGCGTCACCGGCGTGGTGCTGGCGAACGCCGGCGTCGACATGGCGGTACACAACACCTATTACGTCGTCGCCCACTTCCACTACGTGCTGTCGCTGGGCGCCGTGTTCGGCCTCTTCGCCGGCTTCTACTACTGGATCGGCAAGATGAGCGGGCGGCAATACAACGAGACCTTCGGCCGCATCCATTTCTGGCTCACCTTCATCGGCGTCAACCTCACCTTCTTCCCCATGCACTTCCTGGGCTTGGCCGGCATGCCGCGGCGCATCAGCGATTATCCCGACGCCTATGCCGGCTGGAACATGGTGTCGTCGATCGGCTCCTACATCTCCTTCGGCGCGACGCTGTTCTTCGTCTTCATCATCTTCCACACGCTCTTCGCGGGAAAGCGCGTCGGCGCCAATTACTGGGGCCCGGGAGCGACGACGCTCGAATGGACGGTGAGCTCGCCGCCGCCTTTCCACTCCTATGAGGAGCTTCCGCACATCGCGCCCGAAGCTGCGCATTGAGCGGCATGCCCGTGGCCGGTCTCTCCGCCGCCCCGCCTCGCGCCGCCGTTTCGCTCGACGGCCCGGGCCTCGGCGACTATGTCACGCTGTTGAAGCCGCGCGTGATGTCGCTCGTGGTCTTCACCGGCTTCGTCGGGCTCTATCTCGCGCCGGGGCACCTGCATCCCGTGCTGGCCGCGGTGGCGGTGCTGTGCATCGCCGTGGCCGCGGGCGCGGCGGGCGCCTTGAACATGTGGTACGAGCGCGACATCGACGCGTTGATGGCGCGCACGCGCGGCCGGCCCTTGCCCGACCGCCGCATGGCGCCGGGCGACGCGCTGGGCTTCGGCTGCGTGCTGGCCGGCGGCTCGGTGCTGCTGATGGGCCTCGCGCTCAACTGGACGGCGGCGGCGCTCCTGGCGCTCACCATCGCCTTCTACATCTTCGTCTATACCATCTGGCTCAAGCGCCGAACGCCGCAGAACATCGTCATCGGCGGCGCGGCCGGCGCGTTTCCGCCGCTCATCGGCTGGGCGGCGGCGACCGGCGATGTCGGCCTGCCGGCGCTGGCGCTTTTCGGTCTCATCTTCTTCTGGACGCCGCCGCATTTCTGGGCGCTGGCGCTCTGTCGCGCCGGCGACTACGCCAAGGCGGGCGTGCCGATGCTGCCGGTGGTCGCAGGGCCGGAAGAGACTCGGCGGCAGATGCTCATCTACACGCTGATCCTGTGGCCCATAGCGCTGGCCCCGACGGTGTTGGGCGTCACCGGCTGGATCTATGGCGGCGCCGCGCTCATGCTTTCGGCGCTGTTCACCGCGGCGGCGCTGCGCGTGCTGCGTGACCGGAGCGAGCGCAGCGCGCGGCAGATGTTCGGATTTTCGATCCTCTACCTCTCCTTGCTCTTCGCGATGATGGTCGTGGATCGCGTTTCGAGTTGACGATGCGGGCGGCGCGTTTGAACGAGCGGCAGCGGCGACAACGGGCGAAGAA
This sequence comes from Allostellaceae bacterium, assembly GCA_035604195.1. Taxonomy (GTDB): domain Bacteria; phylum Pseudomonadota; class Alphaproteobacteria; order ATCC43930; family CGMCC-115725; genus DATJLY01. The sequence continues at coordinate 70,419 of DATNIY010000102.1, read as the reverse complement.
CCTGGCGCTTCTCGGCGTGCTCTTGGCGCTGGTGGCGCTCTTCTACGTTCTCACACTGGTGCGCATGGGCGCCCATCACTGAACCCGCGACGGCAGAACTTTCCGGTAGAGAGCACAGCATGACGACGAGCCACGAGACCACGAGCCACGGCGGACACAAGCACCCCTACCATCTCGTCGATCCCAGCCCTTGGCCGATCGTCGGCGCGATCGCGGCCGGCTTCGCCACGGGCGGCGGCGTCATCTTCATGCATGACGGCGGCCCGTGGCTGATGATCCTGGGCTTCGTCGGCATTCTCATCACCATGTGGGTGTGGTGGCGTGACGTCATCCGCGAGGGCGAATACGAAGGCTATCACACGCCCGTGGTGCAAATCGGGCTGCGCTTCGGCATGGCGCTGTTCATCGCCTCGGAGGTGATGTTCTTCGCCGCCTTTTTCTGGGCCTTCTTCAGCTCGGCGCTGTTTCCGGTGGGCGGGGTGTGGCCGCCCAAGGGCATGCATCCCTTCAATCCCTGGGAGATCCCCTTCCTCAACACGCTGGTGCTGCTGCTGTCGGGCACGACCGTGACCTGGGCGCATCACGCGCTCATCGAAGGCGACCGCAAGAACCTCATCCGCGGCCTCGCCATCACCGTCGTCCTCGGCATCACCTTCACCTCGCTGCAAGCCTATGAATACACCCACGCCGCCTTCGGCTTCACGCAAGGCATCTATCCCTCGACCTTCTTCATGGCGACGGGGTTCCACGGCTTCCACGTCATCATCGGCACTTGCTTCCTCACGGTCTGTCTGGCGCGGGCCATTGCCGGGCATTTCAAGCCCGATCACCATTTCGGCTTCGAGGCGGCGGCGTGGTACTGGCATTTCGTCGATGTGGTCTGGCTGTTCCTGTTCGTCTGCGTCTATTGGTGGGGCGGCTTTGGCGCCGTCTATGGCGAGTAGGTCGTTGGCGCTGGCGCCCGAGGGCGGCACGTCATTTTTGCGCGCGGCGCTGTTGTGCCGCTGCCCCCGTTGCGGCGAGGGCCGGCTCTATGACGGGCTGCTGTCGGTGGCGCCGCGCTGCGGCCACTGCGGACTCGATCTCAAGGCGCAAGATGCGGGCGACGGGCCGGCGGTCTTCGTCGTCCTTATCTTGGGCGCCATCGTCGTCCTGGGCGCCATTCTGCTCGAATCCATCTTCGCGCCGCCGCTTTGGGTTCACGTCGTGGTGTGGACGCCGGTGGTGTTCGGCGGCGCCATTCTCCTGCTGCGGCCGTTCAAGGCGGGATTGATCGCGCTGCAATACCGCCACCGCGCGCTCGGCGGCCCCGCCGCCTGAGCGCGGCGGATGTCCCGCAAATCTCTCGTCGCGCCGACGCTCTTCACCCTATTCGGTCTCGCCCTGCTCAGCGGACTCGGCACCTGGCAGGTGCAGCGGCTGCATTGGAAGGAAAGGCTGATCGCGCAGCGCCAGGCGGCCCTTGCGGCGCCGCCCGTGACGCTGCCGACGAGCCTCGCCGCCGCGCGGGCGCTCGAATTCCACCCGGTGCGCGTCACCGGCCGCTTTCGCAACGACCGCGAGCTCTATCTCGCCGCCATCAATGAGCGCGGCGATGCCGGGTTCCAGGTGCTGACGCCGCTCCTGCCGGCCGACGGCGCGGCCGTGCTGGTCGATCGCGGCTTCGTGCCGAGCGAGCGCAAGGCGCCGGCGAGCCGCGCCGCCGGGGAACCCGAAGGCGAGGTCACGGTGACCGGCCTTTTGCGCCTGCCGCCCGCGGGCAAATCGAGTTGGTTCGTGCCCGATAACCGGCCGGACCGGAACGAATGGTATTGGATCGACCTGCCTTCCATGGCGGCGGCGGCCGGAATCGGCGCAATGCTGCCGTTCCTCATCGACGCCGACGCGACGCCCAATCCCGGCGGCTATCCGCAAGGCGGCCAGACGCCCATCGCCCTGCCGAACGATCATTTGCAGTATGCGCTTACCTGGTACGGCCTGGCAGGGACGCTCTTGGTGTTCTACATCCTCCTGGTGCTGCGCCACCGGCGTGTGGGAGATCACAAGTGACGGCGAGCCCCTATTCGTTTCTCGAGGCCCGCTTCCGCCGCCTGGGCGCCTTGCAGGAAGCGGCCGCGGTCCTGCATTGGGACAGCTCGACGATGATGCCCGAAGGCGGCGCCGATGCCAGGGCGGAGCAGCTCGCCACTCTGCGTGTCGTCTGCCACGAGCTCTTGAGCGATCCGGCGCTGCCCGACCGCTTTGCGGCGGCCGAGCAGGCGGGCGGCCTCGACCCGTGGCAGCAGGCCAATCTGCGGGAGATGCGGCGCGACTGGCTGCATGCGACGGCGGTGCCCGCCGCTCTCGTCGAGGCTCATTCCAAGGCTTGCCTCGCCTGCGAGATGGTCTGGCGCCGGGCGCGGCCGGCGAGCGACTTCGCCGCGGTCCTGCCGTCCTTACGCCATCTCTTGGGCCTGGTGCGCGACGTGGCGGCGGCGAAGGCGGCGCGGCTCGGCAAGAGCCCCTATGAAGCGCTGCTCGACGAATACGAGCCCGATGGCAGCGTCGCCGCCATCGATGGGCTGTTCGACCGTCTGGCGGCGATTCTGCCCGGCCTCACCGAAGAGGCGCTGGCGCGGCAGAGCCGACGCCCGCCGCCGCTGCGTCCGCAAGGGCCGTTTCCGGTCGCCGCACAGCGCCAGGCCGGCCTCGCTCTGATGGAGCGCCTGGGTTTCGATTTCGCGCATGGCCGGCTCGATGTCAGCCTCCATCCCTTCTGCGGCGGCACGGCCGACGACGTGCGCATCACCACGCGCTACGACGAGGCGGATTTCGGGCGCGCCCTCATGGGCGTGCTGCACGAGACCGGGCACGCGCTCTACGAGCGCGGCCTGCCCGCTGCGTGGCGACGCCAGCCGGTGGGATCGGCCCGCGGCATGAGCCTGCATGAGAGCCAGTCGCTGCTGGTGGAGATGCAGGTCTGCCGCTCGCGCGCCTTCCTCGAATTCGCGGGACCCATCCTGCGCGAGATCTTCGGCGCCGCGGGCGCGGCGTGGGAACCAGACAATCTCTACCGTCTCAACATTTGGGTCGAGCGCAGCTTCATCCGCGTCGACGCCGACGAAGTGACCTATCCCGCGCACATCATCCTGCGTTATCGGCTGGAGCGCGCGATGCTCGCCGGCGATCTCACGCTCGAAGACCTGCCGGGAGCATGGAACGACGGCATGAAGAGCCTGTTGGGCATCACCCCACCCGACGACCGCCGCGGTTGCCTGCAGGATCAGCACTGGTACGATGGCGCCTGGGCCTATTTCCCGACCTACACGCTCGGCGCGATGACCGCGGCGCAGCTCTTCGCCGCCGCCAAGCGCGCCGACCCAGCGATCGAGCCCGGCATCGCCCGTGGCGATTTCACACCGCTCTTCGCCTGGCTCGCGCGCAACGTGCATGACAAGGGCTCGCGCTTCTCCACAGCCGAGATCATCGCGCAGGCGACCGGCGGCGCGCTCGACAGCGCCATCTACGAGCGCCATCTGCGCGCCCGCTATCTGGCCTAGCGCGGCCCGGTTAGATCAACATTAACTTATTGATTCTACACATTTATTCGCCCTAGTTGCGGGGCCGGGCCGGGGGCGATAGGCTGCCCTCCAATCGTCACCCTTTTCCCCGGATGCCCGTGCCCTATGTCAGCACGCGCGACGGCCGCAAGCCGCCGGAGCGCTTGAATTTCGAAGACGTGGTCCTGAAAGGCCTCGCCGAGGATGGCGGGCTCTTCGTCCCCGACGTCTGGCCGCGCCTCGACGCGGCGCGCCTCGCGGCGTTGCGCGGCAAGAGCTATGCCGAGATCGCCGCCGCGGTGACCGCGCCTTTCGTCGAGGGCGCCTTCACCGCGAACGAATGGTGGGATCTCGTGGCCGAGGCCTATCGCGGCTTCGACCACCCGGCGGTGGCGCCGTTGAAGCAGCTCGGCCCCGGGCTGTGGCTGATGGAGCTGTTCCACGGTCCGACCCTCGCCTTCAAGGATTACGCCTTGCAGCTCTTGGGCCTGGTGTTCGACCGCATGCTCAAGCGGCGCGGCGAGCGGGTCACCGTCGTCGGCGCGACTTCGGGCGATACCGGCTCGGCCGCGATCGCCGCCTGCCGCGATCGCGAGCGGATCGACATCTTCATCCTCTATCCCGAGGGCCGCGTCTCGGAAGTGCAGCGGCGGCAGATGACCACGGTGCCGTCGGCCAATGTTCACGCCGTCGCCATCGCCGGCAATTTCGACGACTGCCAGGATCTGGTGAAGGCGCTGTTCGCGGATAAATCGTTCCGCGCAGCGATGAACCTCTCGGCGGTCAACTCGATCAACTGGGCGCGCATCGTCGGACAGGTGGTCTATTACGTGGCGGCGGCCGTGTCCTTGGGCGCGCCCGACCGCGCCATCGCCTTCGCGGTGCCAACCGGCAATTTCGGCAATGTCTATGCCGCGCATGTCGCCCGCCGCATGGGCGTGCCGATCGCGCAACTGGTCATCGGCACCAATCGCAACGACATCCTGGCGCGCTTCATCAACGAGGGCCGCATGACCATCGGCGCGGTCGAGCCGAGCCTGAGCCCGAGCATGGACATCCAGGTCTCGAGCAATTTCGAGCGGCTCTATTTCGAGCTCGCCGGCCGCGACGGCGCGCTTGTCGCCGACGCCTTCCGCGCCTTCCGGGCGACCGGCACGCTGCCCGCAACGCCGGCGCTGTGGGACGAGGCGCGCGCGCTCTTCTCGGCTTATCGCGTCGATGACGAGGGCACAAGCCGCTCGATCGCCGAGACCTATCGCGCGACCGGCGAATTGGTCGATCCGCATAGCGCCATCGGTTTGGCGGCGGCGCAGGCGGCACGGCGCGACAAGGCGGTGCCGATGGTGGCGCTCGCCTGCGCGCATGCCGCCAAATTCCCCGACGCGGTTGAGAGCGCAACGGGCGTCCGGCCCTCGCTGCCGGCGCGGCTCGACGATCTGATGGCGCGGCCGGAACGCCTCGCCGTTCTTCCCAACCAGATTGCGGCGGTCCAGCGCTTCATCCGCGAGCGCGCGCGGGCCGCTTGTGAGGATGCGACGCCGTGACGGTGCAGCTGACCACGCTCGAGAACGGAATGCGCGTCTTGACCGACAGCATGGATTCGGTCGAGACCGTCTCGATCGGCGTTTGGGTCGCCGTCGGCACGCGGCACGAGGCGGCGCAAATCAATGGCGTCGCGCATCTGCTCGAGCACATGGCGTTCAAGGGCACGACGCGGCGCTCGGCGCTCGAGATCGCCGCCGAGATCGAGGCGGTCGGCGGCCATCTCAACGCCTACACCTCGCGCGAGCACACCGCCTATTACGCCAAGGTGCTGAAGGCGGATATGGTGCTCGCCGTCGACATCCTCGCGGACATCCTGCAGAACTCGACCTTCGATGCGCAGGAACTCGAGCGCGAGCGCTCCGTCATCCTGCAGGAGATCGGCCAGGCCTACGACACGCCGGACGACATCATCTTCGATCTCTTCCAGGAGCAGGCCTTTCCCGACCAGCCGATGGGCCAGCCCGTGCTCGGCCGGGCCGAGATCATCCGCCGCATCGAGCGCGACACCGTGGCGGGATACCTGAAGCGCAACTACGCCGCGCCAGGAATGCTGCTGGTGGCAGCGGGCAATGTCGATCATGCCGAGCTGGTGGCGCTGGCGCGGCGCGCCTTCGCGCAGCTTCCGGCGGAGAGCGCGGCCAAGACCGAGCCCGCCCGCTATGTCGGCGGCGAGCTGCGGCAGATGCGCGAGCTCGAGCAAGTCCACATCCTCCTCGGCTTCCCCGGCTTCGCCTTCGCCGATCCCGATTATTACGCCGCCGCGGTGGTGTCGGCGGCGCTCGGCGGCGGCATGTCGTCGCGCCTCTTTCAGGAGATCCGCGAGAAGCGCGGCCTGGTCTATTCGATCTACTCCTTCACCCATTCCTACAGCGACGGCGGCATCTTCGGCGTCTATGCCGGCACCGGCGAGGCCGAGGCGGCCGAGCTGATGCCGACCTTGTGCCGCGAGATCCGCCGGCTCGGCGAGGGCCTGGCGCCGGCCGAGCTCGAGCGCGCGCGGGCGCAACTCAAGGCCGGGCTGTTGATGTCGCTCGAAGCCACCGCGGCGCGCTGCGAGCAGCAGGCGAACCACATGCTGATCTTCGGCCGGCCGCTCGAGCTTGCCGAACTCGTCGCTCACATCGACGCGGTCGATGCCGGCGGCGTCGAGCGCGTGGCGCGGCGGCTCGTCTCGGCGCGTCCGACGCTTGCGGCCTTGGGCCCGGTCGGACAGCTCGAACAATACGGCCGGCTCGCCGAGCGTCTCCTGGTGTGAGGGCGGTCGTGCCGTCGGAGCTCGTCGCCCTGCCTCGCTTCTTCGCCACGCAGCCGCCGCCCTTCCGCCTGGACGGCAAGCGCGTCGTGCTGCGCGCGCCGGACCGGCGCGACTGGGCGCAGTGGGCGCGGCTCCGGGCCGAATCGCGCGACTTCCTCAGCCCGTGGGAGCCGAGCTGGTCCGCCGATGCGCTGACCCGCGGCGCCTTTCGCCGGCGGCTGGCGCGCTATGCGGTCGAATGGCGCAGCGACCTGGGCTACAGCTTTCTGCTCTTCCGCCTCGGCGACGATGTGCTCGTCGGCGGCATCGGCATCAGCAACGTGCGGCGCGGCGTCGCCGAAACCGGCAGCCTCGGCTATTGGATCGGCGAGCGTTACGCCCGCCAGGGCTACATGACGGAGGGGCTGCGGCTGACCCTCATCTTCGCCTTCCAGCGGGCGCGGCTTCATCGTCTCGAGGCCGCCTGTCTGCCGCACAACCTCGCCAGCCGCCGCCTGCTCTTGCAGAGCGGCTTCCGCGAGGAAGGCTATGCGCGCGAGTATCTCAGCATCGACGGCCGCTGGCAGGATCATCTGCTCTTCGGCCTGTTGCGCGAGGAGTGGGAGGCGCAGCGGCGCTGAGGCGGCGCGGCGCTGAGCGCCGTCGCGCTGGCGGCGCCGGCATTCAGCCGCCGGCGGGGTTCTTCAGCAGACTCATGTCGAGATAGGCATTGGTGTAGTAGTCCTTGGGCTTTGAGCCTGGCTCGATCATCTTCGCCTCTTCCATCGCCTTGATCGCCGCCGCCCAATCTTGGTCGGTCTGGACGCCGATCGGCTGGTCCTTGGTGGTGGGCGTGTAGAGGAACTGCTCCGACGCCTTGAGCTGGGCGGTCAGCAGCGTCGCATCGAGCCGCGCCTGCGGTCGGCTCTTGAGGACCGCCTGCACCGCCTCATCCTCGTGCCCATTGAGCGCATAAGCCCAGGCGCCGGCGACGATGCTGGCAAATTTTTTCACCGCATCGGGTTTCTGCTTGAGCACGGCCTCGCTGGTGAAGAGGCCGAAGCTCGGCACGTTGAGGCCGAAATCGGCGAAGAGCAGCGGACGGGAGGGACGCTTCGGGTTGACCACCGGCAGCGTGAACGCCGTGCTGGTGAAGACGCCGTCGGCATCGGAGGTGATGTAGGTCGAGACCTTGGCGCTGGCATCGACGTTGAGAAGATTGACGTCGCTCCGGGTGAGCCCGCCGATGGCGAAGAATGGGTCGAGGAAGGGCGCTTCGAGCGCGCCGGGCGTGGTAACGAGCTTCTTGCCCCGCAAATCCTTGGGGCCTTGGATCGGCGAGTCCTTGGGGACGATGAGCACGAGGTCGCCCTTACGGAAGAAGCCGGCGACCGAGATCAGCGGGATGCCCTTGCTGCGTGCGAACGCCATGTTGGAGAGCGCCGCCCAGCCGATGTCGACCTGGCCGGCGCCGACGAGTTGCGCGGTGGTGGCCGAGCCATTGCCGTCGGCAACCGCGACCTCGATCCCCGCCTTCTTGAACCAGCCCTTGTCGACGGCGAGCCAGATCGGCGCGTGATAGCCCGCCGGCAGCCAATCGAGACGCACCGTCAGGCTATGGCTGTCGTCTGCCGCCAGGGCGGGCGCAGGGGCAGCCGACAACGCCGCGATCGCCAGCGCACAGAGCGCCGCGCCGAGTCCGTTGAACTTCGCCATCTCGAACCTCCTCGTCCTTCTTCCGCTCCGGCTGCGATTTTCGCCCGCGCCGCCCGCCAGTCAATCAAATGAGCGCATAACGCGGCTCGGCCGCGCGGACCGGGGCCTCCGGCAGGCCCAACTCGCGCCGCACGATGTTCGTGCCGCGCGCGATGGCCACCATCTTATAGAAGGCGTGCGTCCGGCTCATGCCCTGCCGGCCGAAGCCGCAGTCCGAACTGAGGATCAGTCGCTCCGGCGCGATGTGCTTCAGCGCCTTGCGGATAAGCGCCGCCACCTGCTCCGGCGTCTCGACCTGAAGCGCGCGATGACTGACGACGCCGATGCAAATCTTCTTGTCTTTGCCGATCGCGGCCGCGATCTCGGCAAGCTCGGCGCCGTCGTTCTCGGCGGTCTCGAAGGTGAGGACGTCGGCATCGAGCCGGTCGAACCAAGGGAGCGCCGGGCGATATGAGGCATGGAGCTGGACGCGCTGGGCGAGCGGATTGCCCCAACAGCTATGGCACCACAGCTCGGTCTTCGCCCGAAGCCCGCGCACTTCGCGGTTGAAGGCTTCGACATAAGTCTCGACCGGGATCTCCCAGCCGACATCGGCGGCATAGTGCAGGCACGGCTCTTCCACCTGGATGATGGCGCAGCCCGCATCGGCGAGGCGATGGTACTCCTCGTTGAGCGCGTCGGCGAACGCCATCAGTGCCGCATGTCGGTCATTGTAGGGATTCGTCGGCGATTGAGAAACGACATGGGTCTCGACGAGCTGCGCCGAGCAGCCCCCCATCTTGACGGCTCTTTCGGTCAGCCGCTGCGCGAGCTTCCACACGCTGTCGTACTGCAAGGTGCCTGGCCCGATCGGTCCGATGATGAGCGGCGGCATCTTGGTTTCGAGGAAATCATGCAGGATGTGGCCGGGCTCGCCGAAGCCGCGCTGCATGCCCGGCCGGATGCCGAGCGGGCGCATGTCGCCGTGCCCCAGTCCTTCGAGGCGGTCGAAGACATAGCCCATCCAGGAGCGGCCGGCGGCGTCCATGTCGAAACGCATCTCGCCGTCGCTGACGATGTCGAGGCCGGCGCGCGTTTGGTCGGCGATCAAGGTCGCAACCGCGTCGCAATATTGCTCGCGATAGGCCAGGTCGCCGCCGATCGCGGCGCGAAAGGGCCGTCCGCCGAGATTGGCGACGAACCACCGCGGCCGCGGCAAAGAGCCGGTGATGGTCGTCGCCAGGGGGCGGTCCTTGGTGGCGGTGAGCATGGGTGTCCCCCGGTCTGCCGTCTTCGCAGGCGCGAAACCGAGATCAGGCGTGGCCGGCGTCGCCCGATAGCGCGCGCGGATCGACGCCGAGCTTGGCGAGCGCGCGCGCCCATTTGTCGTCGAGGCTGGTGCCGAAGACGATGTCCTCGTCGGCCGCGACGTTGAGCCAGCCGTTCGCCTGGATCTCGGCGTCGAGCTGCTGCGGCCCCCAGCCGGCATAGCCCAAGGCGAGCAGGCAGCGCCGCGGCCCGGCGCCGCGGCCGATGGCGCGGAGGATGTCGAGCGTCGCGGTCAGCGCCAGCGAATCCGCGATGATCATCGTGCCGTCCTCGACGTAATCCGCCGAATGCAGCACGAAGCCGCGGCCCTCTTCGACCGGGCCGCCGAAATACACCTGCGGCGCGCCCTTCACGCCTTCGGCGGCAATGTCGAGCTGTTCCAGGAGCTTGGGCAGGGTCAACTGGTCGATGACCTTGTTGACCACAAGACCCATGGCGCCTTCCTCGTTGTGGTAGCAGAGCAGGATGACCGACCGGGCAAAGCGGGGGTCCTGCATCTGCGGCATGGCGACCAGGAGCTGACCGGCAAGCGAGGTCACATCGACACCTTCCCTCTTCGGCTTGACATAGGCCGGCCCTCCGGCCCTTACAAGCCGGCATTTGCCCGGTCGGGCCGGCGATGGATTACTATATGAACAGGATGATTGCGGCAGGGTCAGACGGTCCGGATCGGCTGCACCATTGGTTCGGCCTGTGGAGACGCATGGTTTACCAACGCGCAGGATGGCTCGGCGCCGCGGTGACGGCAGTGGTTCTGGCCACCGCGCTACCCGCGCGCGCCGAGCTTGCCGCCTCGCCCTGGTTCGAGACCGAGCAGGGCGAGGTGCGGCTCCTCGCGGCGCAGCCTGCGGTCGCCGCGGACGATGAGGTCGAGCTTGGCCTCGAATTTCGTCTCGAGCCGCACTGGAAGATTTATTGGCGCTCGCCCGGCGACGCCGGCTATCCGCCGCGGCTCGATTGGACGGGCTCGCGCAACCTGAAATCGGCGCAAGTCGAATGGCCGGCGCCGCAGCGCTTCTCGGTGCTCGGCCTCGAGACGGTCGGCTATACCGGCACGATCGTCCTGCCGATCATCGCGCGGCTCAATGAGGCGGGCACGCCCTTGGCGCTGCGATTGGGCCTCGACTATCTGACCTGCAGCGAGATCTGCATTCCCTACCGGACGACGCTGACGCTCGATCTGCCGGCCGGTCCGCCGGCGGCGGGCGCGACCGGCTTCGGCGCCCTCATCGCGCGCTATGCGGCCCAAGTGCCGAGCGACGGCCGAAGCGCGGGCGTCACGGTCACGGGCGCCACCTGGCGGCCGGGCCGCGCAGGGCGGCTCGAACTCGCGGTCACGAGCGACCCGCCGCTGGTCGCCCCGGACGCCTTCATCGAAGGCGCCGGAGCCGTCGTCTTCGGCGCGCCGCGGACCGTGGCGGGCGCCGGCCCCGGCGAGGCCGTGCTGCGGCTCAACGCAAGCGGCGCGCCAGCGGCGCTCGCGGCGCTGCCGGGCAGGAATCTGACCGTGACCCTGGTCGATGGCGGGCGGGCGATGGAAGCCGTGGTGACGCCGGTGTTGGGATCCCCGGCGGTCGATCTCGCGGCGCTCTTGCCGATGCTGGCCGTGGCGCTCTTGGGCGGCCTCATCCTCAATATCATGCCCTGCGTGCTGCCGGTTCTGGCGCTGAAGCTGGTGGGCGCGATCAGCCATGCCGGGCGCTCGCAAGGGTCCGTGCGGCGCGGCTTCCTCGCCACCGCAGGCGGCATTCTGCTCTCCTTCTTGGCGCTGGCGCTGGCGGCGATCGGGCTCAGATCAGCCGGGATTGCGGTCGGTTGGGGCATTCAGTTCCAGGATCCGCTGTTCCTCGCCGCCATGGCGGCGCTGCTCACGCTTTTCGCCGCCAATCTTTGGGGCCTCTTCGAGGTGCCGCTGCCGGAGACGCTGACCGGTCTCGCCGGCCGCGCCCGCGGCGAGGGACTCTTGGGCAGCGTCGCGACCGGCGCCTTTGCCACGCTTCTCGCCACGCCCTGCTCGGCGCCGTTCCTCGGCACCGCAATCGGCTTCGCGCTGGCGGCCGGGCCGGTTGAGATCCTCGCCATATTCTTCGCCCTGGGGTTGGGCTTCGCCGCGCCATATCTGTTGGTGGCGGCGGTCCCGCGTCTCGCGCTGGCCTTGCCGCGGCCGGGGCGGTGGATGGTGGCGCTGCGCCGCATCCTCGGCGTGGCGCTCGGCGTCAGCGCGCTCTGGCTGCTCTGGGTCTTGGCCGCCGAGACCGGCGCGGATGCAGGCTTGGCGATCGCGGCGCTGCTGGCGGCGGCGGTCGCGGCGCTGGCGCTGCTGCGCACGCCGATGGCGCGGCGCGGCGCGGTGGCGGCGACGCTGTTGGCAGCGCTGCTGGTTCCGGTGGCGGCGCCGCGGGTCGTGCCGCGCGCGAGCCACGACGCCTTTTGGCATCCCTTCGACCAGGCCGCGATCGGCGAGTTGGTGCGCGACGGGCATGTCGTCTTCGTCGATGTCAGCGCCGAGTGGTGTCTCACTTGCAAGGTCAACGAGCGTTTGGTGCTCGACAGCGCGCCGGTGCGCGACCGGCTCGCCGCGCCCGTCATCGTGCCGATGCGCGCCGACTGGACGCGGCCCGACGCGGCGATCGCGAACTATCTCCGCGGCTTCGGCCGCTACGGCATTCCCTTCAACGCGGTCTATGGGCCGGGGGCGCCGTCGGGCCTGGTGCTGCCGGAGATCCTGACCGCCGAGCGCGTCGTCGCGGCCTTGCGCCGGGCCGAGACCCGCGTCGTCGCCAGCGGCCGATGATGATTTTCCCGAGGCGAGCGATTATGGTTAGCCCGCGATAGAAATCACGTTTCGCTCCAAGCAAGAAAGGGCCAGGCAGATGACGATCAAGGTTGGCGACAAGATCCCATCCTTAAAGCTCCGGCACATGACCGCAGAGGGTCCCAAGGAGATCTCGACCGACGATATCTTCAAAGGCAAGAAAGTGGTGCTGTTCGCCGTTCCCGGCGCCTTCACCCCGACCTGCTCGGCCAAGCATCTGCCGGGCTTCGTCGAGAAGGCGGCGCAGATCAAGGCCAAGGGCGTCGACACCATCGCCTGCATCGCGGTCAACGACGCCTTTGTCATGGGCGCCTGGGGCAAGGACCAGAAGACCGAGGGCAAGGTCATGATGCTGGCCGACGGCAACGGCGAATTCGCCAAGGCGGTGGGGCTCGAACTCAATGCCAGCGGCTTCGGCCTCGGCACGCGCTCGCAGCGCTACGCCATGGTCGTCGACAACGGCGCAGTGAAGACGCTCAACGTCGAGCAGCCCGGCGCCTTCGAGGTCTCGAGCGCCGACGCCATCCTCAAGGCGCTCTGAGCATCGCCGCTTCGCCGGAATGACTTAGCCCGCGCCGCTTCGCGCCGCCGCGATGGCGGCGCGGGCGAGCGCGTCGGCGCGCTCGTTCTCGGGGTGCCCGGAATGGCCCCTGACCCAGAACCATTCGACCTCGTGCGGCTCGAGCGCCGCCTCGAGCCGCTGCCACAAATCGATGTTCTTCACCGGCTTCTTATCGGCCGTCTTCCAGCCGCGCGCCTTCCAGGCATGGATGTAGCGGGTGATGCCGTCGCGCAGGTACTGGCTGTCGGTGTGGATGCGGACGCGGCTCGGCCGCTTCAGCGCTTCGAGCGCGGATATGGCGGCCATCAGCTCCATGCGGTTGTTGGTGGTGGGATTGGCGGCGCCCATCAGCTCTTTCTCGTGGCCGCCATAGCGCAGCAGCGCGCCCCAGCCGCCCGGCCCGGGATTGCCGCTGCAGGCGCCATCGCTGAAGACATCGACGACGCTGCGCGTGCCGGCGCCGGCGCTTACCATGCGTCGATGCCGTATTCGCGGGGATGCGTCACGCCGCGATGGAAGCGCAGCTTCTGCAAATATTCGAGCGGATCCTTCGGCCGCACCAGCGCGCCGGGCGGGTGATTGAGGAGATCGTAGAGCCGGGTCAGAAGAAAGCGCAGCGCGCTGCCGCGCGCCAGGACCGGCAGCGCTGCCAATTCGGCGGTCTCGAGCGGCCGCTCCGCCCGGTAATTCGCGATCAAGAGCCGCGCCTTGGTGACGTTGAGGCTGCCATCGGCCTCGAAGCACCAGGCGTTGAGGCAGATGGCGAGGTCGTAGGCGAGAGCGTCGGTGCAGGCGAAATAGAAATCGATGAGGCCCGAGACCTGCTCGCCGTGGAAGAACACATTGTCGGGAAAGAGATCGGCGTGGATCACGCCCTTCGGCAGATCTGCCGGCCATTCCCGCTCGAGCGCAGCGAGCTCCTGGCCCAATTCCTCGGCGAGGCCGGCGCGCAGCTCGTTGGCGCCGGCGCGGCAGGATTGATAGAGGCTGCGCCATCCCGCCACCGAGAGATTGTTCGGCCGGACGAGCGGGAAGCTGGCGCCGGCGCGATGCAGGCGCGCGAGCGCGCCGCCCAACGCGGCGCAATGGCGCGGCAGGATGCGGCGCGGCCACATCCCGTCGAGAAAGCTCACCATCGCCGCCGGCCGGCCGCACAGCCGGCGGAGCGCCATACCGTCGCGGCCATGGAGCGGCGTCGGGCAGGCGATGCCCTGCGCCGCCAGGTGATCCATGAGCGCGAGGAAGAACGGCAGGTCGGCCGGATCGACGCGCCGCTCGTAGAGCGTCAGGATGTAGAGGCCGCGCTCGGTGCGCAGCAGGTAGTTCGAGTTCTCGACGCCCTCGGCGATGCCCTTGCAGGAGACGACCTCGTCGATGTCGTACTCCGCGACAAAGCTTCGCAGCTCGTCATCGGGGACATCGGTGTAAACCGCCATCGGGCTCAGCGTTGCCCGATCGCCGGTCGCGAGCGGCGCGGCCGCGGTGCGATCTTCGCGTGCTCCGGCGCTGCGAGAGATGGCGGCGGGCGCTTGTGCGGCATGCCCTCGTCGAATAGAGTTCGCACCGTTCGCAGCATGACGTTAGTACACCCGCAACGCACAGGGAAGAGAGAGATGAGCCTGGCCAAACTCTTGCGAAAGGCGGGCCGAGTCGCGGCCGGCGGCGCGGCGCTCGCCGCGGCCGCGCTGGCGGCGGCGTGCTCGTCGGGCGGCAAGGGGGCAAATCTGGTCTGCCCGCCAGCGGCGATCGCGCCCGAGCTCAACATGATTCCGCAATTTGGCGCCGGCGCCGGGCAGGGCGTCGCGGATGTCCAGGCCTCCGGCATCATCACCTCGGTCAAGACCGCCTGCGAGCGCGCCGAGGGCGGCATCACCATTCACACATCGGTCGGGATCACCGCGCGGCGCGCCTATCTGCAGGTCAAGGAGACGCGCCTCCCCTATTTTATCGCCGTCGCCGATGCGCGGCAGCACATCCTGACGAAGCAGCCGTTCAACGACACCGTGCAATTCGTCGGCGGCGAGCCTTATCGCAGCGTCAACGAGGAGTTCACGGTGCGTCTGCCGGTGAACTCGCCCGCGGCGGGCGGCGACTACGTCGTTCTCGTCGGCTTTCAATTGACGCCCGACCAGCGCGAATTCATGCGCCGCCACACACCGCAGTGACGGCTGCCGTCGCCGGCGACGCCCGATCGTTCATCCGCGCCAACACCGCCATCGCCGCGCCGCCGCTGGTGCCGGAGATTCGCCTGCACCTCGCCGGCGAGATCACGCCCTTGTGGCAGGCGACCGAGGCAAGCCTTGCCCAGACTCAGTTGCCGCCGCCCTATTGGGCCTTCGCCTGGGCCGGCGGACAAGCGCTGGCGCGGCATGTGCTCGACCATCCCGCGCTGGTCGAGGGCCGCGACGTGCTGGATTTCGGCGCCGGCTCGGGCCTCGTCGCCATCGCCGCTGCGCGCGCCGGCGCCGCCCGCGTCACGGCCGCCGAAATCGATCCGATCGCCGCCGCGGCGATCACGCTCAATGCCGGCTTGAACGGCGTCGTGGTGGCGGTCGAGACCGCGGATGTGATCGGGCGCCTGACCGTGCCTTGGCAGATCGTGCTGGCGGGCGACATGTGCTACGAGCGCCCGCTCGCCGAACGATTGACGCGCTGGCTCGGGCGGCTCGCGGTTGCGGGCGCGGTGGTGCTGCTCGGCGACCCCGGCCGTGCCTACTTGCCGCGCTCCGGCCTCGTCGAATTGGCGCGCCACACCGTGCCGACGCCGCTCGACCTCGAGGACCGCGCCGCGCGCGAGACCGTGGTATGGCGGCTTACTGGCTAGCCTCGCGCGCCGCGCTGCCGGCGCGGCGGTAGCCTCGCTGCCCGCGGCGATTTATAGTGCCCGATCCCTGCGCTCACCGAGTCCCTTCATGCCCTATGCCTCGCTCCGCGATTTCATGGCGCGCCTCGAACGCGACGGGCGCTTGAAGCGCGTCGCGGCGCCGGTGTCGCCGGTTCTCGAGATCACCGAGATCCACACGCGGCTCTTGGCCGAGGGCGGGCCGGCGGTGCTGTTCGAGCACGTCACGCGCGAAGCTGGCGGGCGTTACGCGATGCCGGTGCTGACCAATCTCTTCGGCACGGTCGAGCGCGTCGCGCTGGCGATGGACCGGACGCCCGACCGGCTGCGCGAGGTCGGCGAGACTTTGGCCTTCCTGAAGCAGCCCGAGCCGCCCGGCGGCTGGCGCGAGGCGCTCGAGCTTTTGCCGTTGCTGCGAACGGTGCTGGCGATGAAGCCGCGCACGGTGTCGAGCGCGCCGTGCCAGGACATCGTGCACGAAGGCGGCGCGATCGATCTCGCCGAGCTGCCGATCCAGACCTGCTGGCCGGGCGAGCCGGCGCCGCTCATCACCTGGCCGCTGGTGGTGACCAAAGGCCCCGGCGACCGGCGCGAGGACGATTTCAACCTCGGCATCTACCGCATGCAGGTGACGGGCCGCGACACGACCTTGATGCGCTGGCTCGCGCATCGCGGCGGCGCGCAGCATCACCGGCGCTGGAGCGCCACGCACCAGGACCCGCTGCCGGCGGCGGCGGTGATCGGCGCCGATCCCGCCACCATCCTCGCCGCGGTGACGCCGGTGCCGGACACCTTGTCGGAATACCAGTTCGCCGGCCTCTTGCGCGGGCGCAAGCTCGATCTCGTTTCCTGCCGCACCGTGCCCTTGAAGGTGCCGGCCGAGGCCGAGATCGTTCTCGAAGGCCATGTCGCGCTCGAGGAGTACGGCGAGGAAGGTCCCTATGGCGATCACACCGGCTATTACAACGCGGTCGAGCGCTTTCCGGTCTTCCGCATCTCCGCCATCACCATGCGGCGCGATCCGATCTATCTCTCGACCTTCACCGGTCGCCCGCCGGACGAGCCCTCGGTTCTGGGCCAGGCCTTGAACGAGGTGTTCATTCCGCTCCTCCAGCAGCAATTCCCGGAGATCGTCGATTTCTGGCTGCCGCCCGAAGGCTGCTCCTACCGCATTGCCGTGGTGACGATGAAGAAGGCCTATCCCGGCCACGCCAAGCGGGTGATGATGGGCGTGTGGTCGTTCCTGCGCCAATTCGTCTATACCAAATTCGTCATCGTCGTCGACGACGACATCGATGCGCGCAATTGGCAGGACGTGATGTGGGCGGTGGCGACGCGGATGGACCCGGCGCGCGACATCACGGTGGTCGAGAACACGCCGATCGACTATCTCGACTTCGCCTCGCCCATCGCGGGCTTAGGCGGCAAGCTCGGCCTCGACGCCACCGGCAAATGGCCGGGCGAGACGACGCGGGAATGGGGCAGGAAGCTGCGCATGAGCGATGAGATCATCGCCGAGGTCACGGCGAAATGGCCGAGCTATGGCCTGCCCGGCTCGGGCAAGCCGATCTGGCGGTGACGAGGCGGCGCATCCTATATTGAGCATCGAGTTTGTCGCGGCTTTGCATCCCCCTCACCCCAACCCTCTCCCCGTTGGGGAGCGGGAGGGACTCAATGTGTCAACGTTGGGAGGGTGAGGGGACGGCGTCAAAGCAATCGCACGAGGATTCACCATGAGCCAGGATACCGACGCGCTCTCGCTCCTCGGCGATCTCATCGCGCGGGCGCGCCGCGCCGGCGCCGATGCGGCCGACGCCTTGCTCGTCGAGGGCGCGTCGCTGTCGCATGCGCAGCGCCTGGGCCGGGTCGAGAAGCTCGAGCGCTCGGAGAGCTATGATCTTGGCCTGCGCGTCCTCATCGGCCGGCGCCAGGCCTTCGTCGCCTCGAACGACCGCGGCCCCGCGGCGCTCGACGAAATCGTCAGCCGCGCCATCGCCATGGCGAGGGCGGTGCCGGAGGACCCCTATTGCGGCCTGGCCGAGCCCGAGGATCTCGCGCGGGAATGGCCCGATCTCGATCTGAACGACCCCGTCGAGCCCGCGCCCGAGACCCTCATCGCCCGCGCCGCCGCGGCCGAGGACGCGGCCCGCGCGGTTGAGGGCGTCACCAACTCCGAGGGCGCCGAGGCCGGCTGGAGCCGCTCGCGCGTGGCGCTTGCGGCATCGAACGGTTTTGCCGGCTCATATGGCGGGACGGGCCATAGCGTCAGCGTCGCCGTGCTCGCCGGCGAAGGCACGGGCATGGAGCGCGACTATGATTATTCGACCGCCGTCCATGCCGGCGATCTCGAAGATGCGGCCACGGTCGGCAAACGCGCCGGCGAGCGCGCGGTGCGCCGGCTCAATTCGCGCAAGGTGCCGACCTGCCGCGTGCCGGTGGTCTATGACCCGCGCGTTGCCGGCTCGCTCTTGCGTCATCTCGTCGGCGCGATCAGCGGCCCCGCCATCGCGCGCGGGACGAGCTTCCTCAAAGACAAGCTCGGCGCGCGCATCTTTCCCGCCGGCGTTTCGGTGATCGACGATCCGCACAGGCGGCGCGGCCTGCGCTCCAAGCCCTTCGACGGCGAGGGCGTCAAGAATGCCCGCCGCGCGCTCATTGCCGATGGCGTGCTCGAGACCTGGCTCCTCGATTCGGCCTCGGCGCGGCAATTGGGCCTCCACACCACCGGCCATGCCAGCCGCGGCACCGGCGGGCCGCCGGGTCCGTCGCCGACCAATCTGTGGCTCGAGCCCGGCCCGGTCACGGCGGGCGAGTTGATCGGCGACATCGCCGCCGGATTCTATGTCATCGAGCTCATGGGCATGGGCATCAACGGCGTGACCGGCGATTACAGCCGCGGCGCCGCCGGCTTCTGGATCGAGAACGGCGCGCTCGCCTATCCCGTGAGCGAGCTGACCATCGCCGGCAATCTGAAGGACATGTATCAGCACATCACCGCGGCGAGCGACCTCGTCTTCCGCACCGGCATCGACGCGCCGACCTTGCGCATCGACAGCATGACGGTGGCGGGCGCTTAAGCCGGCGGCGCAATGATGGCCTGCGCCGTCGCCGCGAGACGCAGGATCACCGGCAGGCGCGCGCGCACATCGCCGTCGATCTGCACCGGCAACCCCGCGGGCCCGAGCACCTCCACATTTTGCGCGGCGAGGATGCGCACATCGCGCCGACGCGGCAGGCTGCCCAAGGCGAGCGCGGCGAGATAAGCAAGCGCCGCGGCGCGGCCCGGCCGCTCGAACAGCACGATCTCGAGACGCGGCACATCGAGCCGCGCCTCGGGCGCCAGCACGAACCGCCCGCCATAGAAATGCGCCCGCGCCGCGACGAGCGAAGCCGGCGCGGCGGCGATGCCGTCGATGCGCACGGGGAAGACGAACGGCCGGTAATCGCCGAGACGGCCCAAGATGCTCGCGACATAGGCGGCCTTGCCCAAGCGGCGCTTCAGGCGCTCGTTCAGTCCGGCCACGACCGCGGCATCGAAGCCGATCCCGGCCATCAGCAGAAAGCGCCGCCCGGCCACCGCGTTGGGTGCCACCGCCTCGGCCGGACGCACGGCACGCGCCGGCGCGAAGGCGGCGATTTGCGCGAGCGCATCGAGCCGGCGCGGCAGGCCCAGCTCGTTCGCCAGCACGTTCGCGGTGCCGAGCGGCAGCAGCGCCAAGGGCAAAGGCGAATCGGCGAGGCCGTTCAGCGCCTCGTTCGCCGTGCCATCGCCGCCGGCGACGACGACGGCATCGAATTCGGCGGCATCGGCGGCGCGCGCCAGGTCCTCGGCATGGCCGGGGCCGGCGGTCTCGGCGACCCGCGCCACAACTCCGAGACCGCGCAAATGCCCGAGCCAGGCATTGAGCTGGCGCCGCGCGCGCCGCCCGGCGACGGGGTTGTAGAGGATGAGCAGCCGCCGCGGCTTGGCTGTCCGGTCGCGGTCCATGAGAGCGGGGATCGTTGGGGTCGGGCGCGAGTCGGCGCGCATCTTCGGCAGCACGGCGCCATAATTCAAGCTTCCAGCGGGTGCCGGGGTCAGTTTCAATCTGCAGGTCTCTTTTGCTTTTTTTCGGAGCATGCCATAATGGTTTTATGGTACTTCCTAATCTGAACGTCCCCCTTTCGACCGCCGAATTTCAGTCCCTTAAGGAACTCTCAAAAGGGACTTTGCGCGGGACGACCCCAGCGAAGCATCAGGCCAAGCTTATAAATCTGGGGTACGCGAAGGACGCGCTAGGCGGCCTGATGATCACCGACATAGGCCAACTGCGAGTTATGAAGGGCAGTTAGGTGCCGATAAAGCGCCCCAAACGACCCAGCGATTCCATGCAGTTCGCCAAGCCGATCGGCAACACTGCTGCTGGCAAGGTGACGGACTAGACGCCGCGCCGTCACGCCGGTGAACCAAATGACACTCGAAAATCACTCCGCAGAAAGCCCCGGTAGGCTTGGTTGCTTCGGCTTATCCATCGCAAAGGGATCGTCTTCGATTCGTATTTCTTTGAGTCGCTGCCTTGCCGCGAGCAATTTCTTAGATCCCATGTAAAGCCGGCCTCGTTTTTCACCGTGTGGCACTAAGAGCCCAAGATCGGTAAGCTTTTTGAGATCGCGACTTGCGACTTGATCGGAAATTTCGGACATCTTCCGATACAGCGAATTGTAGACTCGCCGCCCAAATGCTGCGGTTACGAGCGCTACTTCCACGCGCTCCGGCAAGCCGAGTTTTTTCCTTTGTAGTTCGATCTCGTCCCACAGAATCTGCAATTCTCTGGTCCGTCGTAAGAGATTCGTCGCTCCGCGATAGTGAGCAAGCAGACAGAACCTTATCCATGGCCGCGCATCACATTCCGGGTGCCAGCTGCCTTTGCCAACTTCGGCTAGGACATTGTAGTAGTCGTCTTGATGACGGCCCAAATATTCTTCGATGCTACAAAAAGTCGGACTTAAGATTCCCTCGCGCGCGAGTACGAGCGTTTGCAGTGCCCGCGCCATCCGCCCATTCCCGTCGGAGAAGGGATGAATCATCGTTAGATTCAGATGCGCCATGGCGGCGCGAATCATCGCTGGCGAAGCGTCCTTTTCATTGAGAGAGCTTATGAGTTCCCGCATTAGCGATGGAAGCTTGTCAGCATCAGGGCCGGTGTAAACCACCTGCTTTTTTCTCTCATCCACGACACGGATTGGGCCTGGTCGCCATTGGCCCGGTCGCTTACTCAGATCGTATTTAATCATCATGTAATGCAGACTTCGGATTAAGGCTGCGCTGTATTCAAAATGAGGGTCGTTTTCGAGTTGAAGGATATAGGTTAGCGCATCACGGTAGCCGATGATCGCGGCGCGGGTCTCTTCGTCTGCGTCGAGTGGTTCTTCATCCTCCGCTACTGCGACAGCATCATCAATTGTGACATTGTATCCTTCGATGGTATTCGAGCCACGTATAGCGCGAGCGAATGCATCACGACGCAAGAGGCCCGTCCACCTTTTGGGCGCTGACGTAGCGTATTTCAGTTGGGTACGTAGCTCATTGATCCGTTTAATTGCCGTTTCTTCGTCTGGGCGTAACTCCGGGGTCCTAAAAAGCATTTTCGCCTCACTGATGGAAAGGCATTTCCAATCTGTATCGTATACAGATATTATTTGTTTTTGATACAGAGTCAATATGTTTAACCATCATGGGCCGCCCAACCACCCCCCTGGCCCGCGTGCCTGGCAGCGCCGGCTGCTGCTCGCTATGATCGCCCCACGGAGGAACCGAGCCGTCTTGAGCGCCGAAGCCGATACCAGTAAGCCGGCGGGCGCGCTGCCCACGGCGGCGGCGCGGCAGCCCGAATTCAGCCACGATACCTGGCCGCTCACGCGCCGGCTGGTGGGCGAGTTTCTGCGCCCGCATCTCGGCCGCATGGGGCTCGCGTTCCTCGCCATGGGCCTCGTCGCCGCCGCCACCGCGGCCAATGCCTGGCTGATGCAACCGATGCTCGATCGCGTCTTCGTCGCGCGCGACGAGCGGCTGTTGCTGATCATCCCGGCGGCGGTGGTGGGATTGGCCTTCGTCAAGGGCATCGCCAACTATGCCCAGGTCGTGCTGATGACCCGGGTGGGGCAGCGCATCGTCGCGGACATCCAGCTGTCGCTGTTCGCGCGGCTGATGCGCGCCGATCTCGCGTTCTTCCATGCCAATCCGACGGGCACGCTGATCTCGCGCTTCGTCAACGACGCGGGGCTGCTGCGCAATGCCGCCACCACGGTGCTCGCCGGCATCGGCAAGGAAGCGGTGACGGCGGCCTTTCTCGTCGCGCTCATGTTCTACCAGGATTGGGTCCTGGCGCTCATCGCCTTCGTCGTCTTTCCCGTGGCCTTGCGGCCCATCGCCAGCGTCGGGCGGCGGATGCGCCGGGTGTCGGCGGACACGCAGGCCGAACTCGGCCAGTTCATGACCCTGCTCGACCAGACCTTCCAAGGCGCGCGCCAGGTCAAGGCCTATGGCATGGAATCCTACGAGACCAAGCGGGCGGGCCGGCTGGTCGAGCGCCTCTTCGACCTGGTCGAGCGCGCGGCGCGCGTGCGCTCCATTGCCTCGCCGCTGATGGAGACCCTGGGCGGAATCGCGGTCGCCCTGGTCATCCTTTATGGCGGCCATCAGGTGATCAGCGGCGCGCGCACGCCCGGCACGTTCTTCTCCTTCGTCACGGCGCTGCTTTTGGCCTATCAGCCGCTCAAAACGCTGGCCGGGTTGAATACCAGCCTGCAGGAAGGGCTGGCCGCGGCGCAGCGCATCTTCACCGTGCTCGACATCGAGCCCGCGATCCGCGACAAGCCGCATGCCGAGACTTTGCGGATCAAAGGCGGCGAGATCCGCTTCGAGGATGTGCATTTCGTCTATGGCAATGGCGCGCCGGCGCTGCAGCGGCTGTCGCTCACCGTCCCCGCCGGCAAGACGGTGGCGCTGGTCGGCGCGTCCGGCGCGGGCAAGACGACGATTCTCAACCTGGTGCCGCGCTTCTACGACGTCGCTTCCGGCGCGGTGCGGATCGACGGCGCCGATGTGCGCGAAGTGACGCTCGCCTCGCTGCGCGCGGCCATTGCGCTGGTGAGCCAGGAGGTGACGCTGTTCGACGACACGGTCAGGGCCAACATCGCCTATGGCCGCTTCGGCGCCAGCGACCAGGAGGTCGTCGCGGCCGCCAAGGCAGCGGCGGCCGACGAGTTCATCCGCGCGCTGCCGCAGGGCTACGATACGCCGGTGGGCGAGCACGGCATCAAGCTCTCGGGCGGCCAGCGCCAGCGCCTCGCGATCGCCCGCGCCATGCTGAAGAACGCGCCGATTCTACTCTTGGACGAGGCGACCTCATCCCTCGACAGCGAATCCGAGCGCCACGTGCAAGCGGCGCTCCGACTCCTCATGCGCGGCCGCACCACCGTCGTCATCGCCCATCGCCTTTCGACCGTGATCGACGCCGACATCATCTACGTCGTCGATGCCGGCCGCGTGGTCGAGTCGGGGAGCCATGCCGAGCTCATCCGCCGCGACGGCATCTACGCCCGGCTCTATGCCCTCCAATTCGCCGATCAGGCGGTTGCGGTGGCGCCGCGGGCGATCGAGGCGCGGGCCTGAGCCATGCGGCTGTGGCACCGGGCGCTGCGCAGCCAAGCCCTGCGTTGGGTGCTGTGCTGGCTCGTCCAGATCTATATCCGCCTGGTCTATCGGACGAGCCGTTGGACCGTCCAGGGCGGCGAGATACCTGCTGCGCTCGAGGCCCAGCGCCGGCCCTTCATCATCGCCTTCTGGCACGGCCGGCTCTTGATGCTGCCGCTGATGTGGCGCCGGCGCGCGCCGCTCAACATGCTCATGTCCGGCCATCGCGACGGCCGCATCATCGCCGGCGCCGTCGCCTATTTCGGCATCGGCTCGATCGCCGGCTCGAGCAGCGACGGCGGCGCGGCGGCGCTGCGCGCGATGGTGCGCAGCATCCGCTCCGGCGTTTGCGTCGGCATCACCCCGGACGGCCCCGACGGCCCAGCGATGCGCGCGAGCGTCGGCATTGTCGGCATGGCGCGGCTCGCGCAAGTGCCGGTCGTGCCGATGACCTATGCCACCAGCCGGCGGCGCATTCTCGACAGCTGGGACCGCTTCCACCTGGCGCTGCCGCTGAGCCGCGGGGTCTTCCTGTGGGGCGAGCCGATCGATGTGCCGAGCCATCTCGACGATGGCGCGACCGAGCAATGGCGCCGCCTGATCGAGCGCCGGATGAATGATCTCACCGCCGAGGCCGACCGGCGCGTCGGCTGCGAGGCGACGGCGCCCGGCACCTTGGCGCGGCAGGAATGGCGCGCCCGCCGGCGCGCCGCGGGCGGGCGCGGATGAGCTGGCTCGCCTGCTATCGCGGCCTCACCGTCGTCTTGGGTCCGGCGGTGAGCTTCTACCTCTCCCGCCGCCTCAAGCGCGGCAAGGAGGAGCCGGAGCGCTTCGCCGAGCGCCGCGGCATCGCCAGCCGGACGCGTCCGGCGGGTCCGCTCGTCTGGGTCCATGCCGCGAGCGTCGGCGAGGCGGTCTCCATGCTGTCGCTGATCGACCGCCTGCTGGTCGAGCGGCCGGGGCTTCGCGTTCTCGTCACCACCGGCACCGTCACCTCGGCGCGCCTGTTGGCGACGCGGCTTCCGGCCGACCGCGCCTGGCATCAATACGTGCCGGTCGATCGGCCATCCTATGTGCGGCGCTTCCTCGCCCATTGGCGGCCCGATCTGGCGCTCTGGGTCGAATCGGAGCTGTGGCCCAATCTCATTGCCGAGACGCGGGCGCGCGGGATTCCGCTGCTGCTGCTCAACGGGCGCATGTCGCTGCGCTCTTTCGGCGGCTGGCAGCGACTGCCCAGCTTCATTGCGCCGCTGCTTAGGAGCTTCGATCTCTGCCTGGCGCAGGACGGCGTGCAGGCGGACCGCTTCCTGCGCCTGGGCGCCGTCGATGCGACGACGGTCGGCGATCTCAAATCCGCCGCGGTGCCCTTGCCGGTGAACGAAAGCGATTTCGCCGCGCTTGCCGCCGCGATCAAGGACCGCCCGCGCTGGCTCGCGGCCAGCACACATGAAGGCGAGGAGGAGATCGTCGCCTCGGTGCATCGGATGCTCGCGCTGCCGCGGCCGGGGCTCTTGACCATCATCGCGCCGCGCCACCCCGGCCGCGGCGATGCGATCGAGGCGCTGCTGCGCGGGCGGGGCTTGCGCATCGCCCGCCGCACGCGCGCCGAGACGGTGACGGCGGCGACGGAGATCTATCTCGCGGACACCTTGGGCGAGCTCGGCCTGTTCTACCGCCTCGCCGGCATCGCCTTCGTCGGCGGCTCGCTCACGCGCAAGGGCGGCCACAATCCGCTCGAAGCGGCGCTGCTCGACTGCGCCATCCTGCACGGCCCCGACATGAGCAACGCCGCCGCGATGGCGCGCGCCCTCGCCGCCGCCGGCGCCACCCTCACCGTCACCGACGGGCCGAGCCTCGCCGCGGCGGTCGGGCGGCTCTTGGACGATCCCTTGGAGCGCGCCGCGCGCGCCGCCGCCGCCGCCGGTGTCGCCGCGCATAATCGCGACGTGCTCGATGCGGTGATGGCGCGGCTTAAGCCCTGGCTCGACCGCCTGTCGCCCAATGCCGCCGCTATCAGCGCCTGAATTCTGGACGCGCGGCGGGCTTGCCGCGCATCTGCTCCGGCCGCTGGCCTTGGGCCATTGGGCGGCAGGCGCGGCAAGGCGCGCGCTGGCGCGGCCGTTTCATGCCCCGGTCCCGGTGGTCTGCGTCGGCAATGTGGTGGCGGGCGGCGCCGGCAAGACGCCGGTGGTGATGAGCCTGGCGCAGATGGCGGCGGCGCGGGGCCTCAATCCGCATGTCTTAAGCCGCGGCTATGGCGGCAGAATTTCCGGTCCGATCGCCGTCGATCCCGCCCGCCACGATGCGCGCGCGGTGGGCGACGAGCCGCTCCTGCTCGCTTGCGTTGCGCCGACCTGGATCGCGCGCGACCGAGTCGCCGGCGCGCGCGAAGCGGCGGCGGCCGGCGCCGGGATCATCATCCTCGATGACGGCTTCCAGAATCCGGATTTGGCCAAGGATCGCTCGCTTTTGGTCGTCGATGGCGGCTACGGCTTCGGCAATGGCAGGGTCATCCCGGCCGGGCCGCTGCGCGAGCCCGTGGCGGCGGCGCTTGCCCGCGCCGATGCGGTCGTGCTGCTCGGCGAAGACGAGGCGCAGGTGCTGCCGCAATTGGGCGCAACGCCGGTCTTGCGCGCGAGTCTCGTCCCTCTTGGCGGAACGGAGCTGCGCGGCGCGACGGTCATCGCCTTCGCCGGCATCGGGCGGCCCGAGAAATTCTTCCGCACGCTCGAGGCGCTAGGCGCCAAGCTCGCAGCGTGCCACGCCTTCGCCGATCACCATTTCTGGCGCGAGGACGAGCTCGAGCGCCTCGGCGCCGAGGCCGAGCGCTTGGCCGCGCGTCTCGTCACCACGGAGAAGGATTGGGTGCGGCTGCCGCCCGCTTGGCGCGGCCGCATCGCCGCGCTCAAGGTCGCAATCCGCTGGCAGGACGAAGCGGCGGCGGCGGCGCTCTTCGACGGTCTGACGCGGCCCGAGGCGCGCAATGGCTGAGCGCCGCCGGCCGTGGCTGCGCCGGATCGGTTATTATTTCGAGGGGCTGGGCGTGCGGCTCGTCTTCGCGCTGTTCCGCGCGCTGCCGCTGGACCGCGCCTCCGATCTCGGCGGCCGCATCGCGCGCAGCATCGGCCCACATCTCGGCGCCAGCAAGCGCGCGCGGCTCAATCTCGCGCGCGCCATGCCCGCGCTTGATCAGGCGGCGATCGAGCGCATCGTCCGCGGCATGTGGGACAATTTGGGCCGGGTCGTCGCGGAATATCCGCATCTGCACGAATTCGACATCTACGCGCCCGGCGGCCGGGTCGAAGTCATCGGCACCGACGAGATCCGCATGAACCGCTCGCCCGACAAGCGCTACATCTTCTTCTCTGCGCATTACGGCAATTGGGAGATCGCGGGCCTGGCGGCGGCCCAGGCCGGATTCGCCATCGCCGAGATCTACCGCGCCGCCAACAATCCCTTCGTCGATGACCTCATCAACCGGGCGCGCAGCGCCACCGGCGCCGAGCTCATCCCCAAGGGCAGCATCGCCGCGCGGCGCGCGATAGCCGCGATCCAAGAAGGCCGCCATCTCTGCATGCTGGTCGATCAGAAGATGAACGACGGCATCGCCGTGCCCTTCTTCGGCCGCGACGCGATGACGGCGCCGGCGCTGGCGCGGCTTGCGCTGCGTTTCGACTGCATCGTCGTGCCGACGCGGGTCGAGCGGGTGAAGGGCGCGCATTTTCGCCTCGTCTGCGATCCGGCCTTGGCATTGCCGAAGAGCGGCAATACGCAAGCCGACACGCTCGCGCTGATGACCGAAGTCAACGCTACCATCGAGCGCTGGATCCGCGCCCGGCCGGAGCAATGGTTTTGGCTGCATCGGCGTTGGCCGGAGTAGGCGAACTCACAGCAGCTCGCCCTGTTTCTTCCCGGCCGCTTCCCGTGCGCGCTTCTTCGGCGCGGGCGAGGCAACCGCCGCGACTCGGCCGTCGTGGAATTCGAGGGACAAGGCCGCGCCCGGCGCGACATCGGCGGCGGCGGTGAGGACGCGGTCGCGCTCGTCACGCACGCGGACATAGCCGCGCTCCATCACCTGTTGCTGCGCCGTCTGCCAGCCCAAAAGCCGCCCCGCGCAAGCCTCGAGCGCGCGAAGGTGCTGCGCGACGAGGCGCGCCACCGCGTGATCGAGGCGCTTTTGCGCATGGTCGAGCGCGTCACGGCCCTTGGCGATTTGCCGCGTCAACAGGACGGGATCGAGCCGCGCCGCCGCCTTCGCGACATGCTGGCGGCCGAGCAGGACGAGACGCCTGAGGCCGCCATCGAGCCGCTCGGCCCGGTCATCGAGCGTCTGCATCGCCGCTTCGAGGATACTGCGCGGCGCGGGCAGGCCGCGCGCCAGGCCTTCAACGCGCAGGCGCCGCTCGGCGATGAGGCGCGCGGCGGAATTCGCCAGCCGCAGCGCCTTGCCGCCCAGCTCGGCGCGGAGTTCGAGCCGCACCGGCACCGCCATCTCCGCCGCCGCGCTCGGCGTCGGCGCGCGCTTGTCGGACGCGAAATCGATGAGCGTCGTGTCGGTCTCGTGGCCGACGGCGGAGATGAGCGGGATCGCCGAAGCGGCGGCGGCGCGCACGACGATCTCCTCGTTGAAGGCCATGAGATCCTCGAGGCTGCCGCCGCCGCGCGCGACGATGAGGAGATCGGGCCGCGGCGGCGTGCCCTGGGGCAGGAGCCGATTGAAGCCCTCGATCGCCGCCGCGACTTGGCTCCCCGCGCCCTCGCCCTGCACCGCCACCGGCCAAATGAGCACGTAGCGCGGAAAGCGGTCGGCGAGGCGATGCAGGATGTCGCGAATGACCGCGCCCGTCGGCGAGGTGACGATGCCGATGATGTCGGGCAGGTACGGCAACGGCTTCTTGCGCGCTTCGGCGAAGAGGCCTTCGGCGGCGAGCCGCGCCTTGCGCTCCTCCAGGAGCTTCAGGAGCGCGCCGATGCCGGCCAGCTCCATGCTCTCGACGACGAGCTGATAGCGCGAGCGGGCGGGATATGTGGTGAGCCTTCCGGTGCAGACGACCTCCATCCCGTCCTCGGGCTTGATCGTAAGCCGCGTGCCGCGCCAGCTCACGGCGTCGAGCAGCGCATCCGCATCTTTCAAGGCGAAATAGGAATGGCCCGAGGAATGGCGCTTGAAGCCGGAGATCTCGCCACGCACGCGGACGTAAGAAAAATTCTGCTCGACCGTGCGTTTGAGCAGCGCCGAGAGCTCGCCGACCGTGTATTCCGGCAAATTGGGCCGCGCCGCAGAAGATGTCGCGACAGGACTTTCCGTCATCGCCCGCTATGATACAAAGCGCGGGCGGGAAAGGGCAGCGGGTGCGGCTGCCCGACTCACGCTTCGAGACGCGCCCTTCGGGCGCTCCTCAGCGTGAGGACTTAATCTTTCCTCACCCTGAGGAGGCCGCATTGCGGCCGTCTCGAAGGGTGAGTGGAGCAGAAGCGGAGTGGGCATGCGGGTTCTGGTCGTGGGCTCGGGCGGGCGCGAGCATGCGCTGTGCTGGTCGATTGCCGCCTCTCCGCTCTGCGACGCGCTTATCTGCGCGCCCGGCAATCCCGGCATCGCCGCGGAGGCGCGCTGCGCCGATGTCGCGGCCAATGACATCGATGGGCTTCTGACGCTGTGCCGCGCCGAGCGCATCGACTTCGTCGTCGTCGGCCCGGAGACACCGCTGGTCCTGGGCTTGGTCGACCGGCTCGAATCCCAGGGCATCGCCGCTTTTGGCCCCTCTGCCGCCGCCGCCGCGCTCGAAGGCTCGAAGGGCTTCACCAAGGAGCTCTGCGCCAAATACGGCATCCCGACGGCCCCATTCCGGCGCTTCCGCGATCCCGACGCGGCCAAGGACTATGTGCGCCAACGCGGCGTGCCCTTGGTGGTCAAGGCCGACGGCCTCGCCGCGGGAAAGGGCGTCACCGTGCCTCCGGACGTCCCGGCGGCGCTCACCGCAATCGATGGGACCCGGCGCTTCGGCGCGGACATCGTGCTCGAAGAGATACTCGTCGGCGAGGAGGCGAGCTTCTTCGCGCTGGTCGATGGCAAAGACGCGCTGCCGCTCGCTTCGGCGCAGGACCACAAGCGCGTCGGCGAAGGCGATACCGGCCCCAACACCGGCGGCATGGGCGCCTATTCGCCGGCGCCGTGTCTCACGCCGGCGCTCGAAGAGCAGGTCATGGCGTGCATCATCAAGCCCACGGTCGCGGCGATGGCGGCGGAGGGCCGGCCCTACAAGGGCGTGCTTTATGCCGGGCTGATGCTGACGGCAGAAGGGCCGCAACTCATCGAATACAATGTCCGCTTCGGCGATCCCGAATGCCAGGTGCTGCTGCCGCGGCTCAAGAGCGATCTGTTGCCGGCGCTCATCGCCGCGCGCGATGGCGTGCTCGAAAACTTCGATCTGCGCTGGCACGAGGAATTCGCGCTCTGCGTCGTGCTCGCGGCCAAGGGCTATCCCGGCGAGGTCGCACGCGGCAGCGAGATCCGTG
Source organism: Allostellaceae bacterium (assembly GCA_035604195.1). Classification (GTDB taxonomy): domain Bacteria; phylum Pseudomonadota; class Alphaproteobacteria; order ATCC43930; family CGMCC-115725; genus DATJLY01. Next base: position 40,667 of record DATNIY010000102.1, on the reverse strand, counting down.
GTCTCACCGAGGCGGCGGCGAGTGATCCGCTGGTGCAGATCTTCCACGCCGGCACCAAGCGCGTCGGCGACAAGCTCGTCGCCGATGGCGGCCGCGTCCTGAACGTCGTTGCCCGCGGCAAGACCGTGGCCGAGGCGCAGACGCGCGCCTATGCGGTTGTCGACCGCATCAAATGGCCTGAGGGCTTCTGCCGCCGCGACATCGGCTGGCGCGCGCTGTGAGGAGATCTCCCATGCCCGAAACTTGGCAAATCGGCCTGTTGCTCTTTCCCAATGTGATGCAGCTCGACCTCACCGGCCCGGCCGAAGTCTTCGGTGCGGTGCCCAATGCCAAGCTGCACCTCGTCTGGAAGAACCGCGCGCCGGTCGCGACCAGCAAGGGCTGGCAGATCGTGCCGACCACCAGCTTCGCCGATTGCCCGCCTCTCGATGTCATTTGCGTGCCTGGCGGCGCCGGGCAGATCGCGCTCATGGAGGATGAGGAAACGCTCGACTTCTTGCGTCGCCAGGCCGCCGGCGCGCGCTACGTCACCTCGGTCTGCACCGGCTCGCTGGTGCTAGGCGCGGCCGGCCTGCTCCGCGGCTATCGCGCGGCGTGTCATTGGATGTCGCGCGATCAGCTTGCGCTCTTGGGCGCAACGCCGGTGGCCGAGCGCGTGGTCAAGGACCGCAACCGGATCACCGGCGGCGGCGTCACCGCCGGCATCGATTTCGCCTTGAGCCTGGTCGCCGAGCTGTGCGGCGCCGAGTTGGCGCAGCGCATCCAGCTCAATCTCGAATACGACGCTGAGCCGCCTTTCGATTGTGGCTCGCCCGAGCGCGCCGGCCCCGTGCTCGTCGCACAACTGACCCAAGCCGCCGCCGAGCGCCAGAGCGCGCGCCTCGCCGCCACCAAGCGCGCCGCCGCCAAATTGGGATTGGCGAGCGGCGCCTTCTGAACCGGTTGCCGACTGCATCGATGGCGTGCGTGCTTCGAGACGGCCGCTTTGGGCGACCGCATGCGGTCGCCCCTCAGCACGAGGAAAATCTTTGGTGGCACAAAGATAAGAGCCTTATCCTGAGGAGCCGGCGAAGCCGGCGTCTCGAAGGACGCACGGAATTCAATCCAACCGGAATCGCCCTAACGCCGCTCCTTGAAGAACCGCCGGAGCAGTTCGCCGGCGCGCGTCGCGTCGATGCCGCCATAGATCTCCGGGCGGTGATGGCAGGTCGGCTGTTGGAAGAAGCGCGGGCCGTGCTCGACCGCGCCGGCCTTGGGATCGGAGGCGCCGAAATAGAGCCGGCGCAGCCGCGCGAAAGAAATCGCGGCGGCGCACATGGCGCAGGGCTCGAGCGTCACATAAAGATCGCAATCGACAAGCCGCGGCGCACCGCGGCGCTTAGCCGCCATGCGGATCGCCAAGAGCTCGGCATGGGCCGTGGGATCGGCAAGCTCCTCGACCCGGTTGCCGCAAGACGCCACGACCGCGCCGCTCGCCGCCTCGACGAGCACCGCGCCCACCGGCACCTCGCCGCGCAGGCCCGCCCGCTCGGCCTCGGCGAGGGCAAGCTCCATCGGCGAAGGATTTTGGCGCACTGCTCCCACCGCCCGAGCATAGCGCGAGCGCGCGACGGCTCAATCGCGCGGCGGTTCAGGCCGCGCGCGCCCGGGATTGCGGCTGTTCCTCGCTCTCCGTGCGGCCCGCGCGGATCTGCAAGACGCTGATGAAGAAGGCGCCGAAGGCGATCTGGAAGGCGAGCAGGATGGCGGTGCCCGAGGGGATGACGAGGCGCATGGTCTGCTCCGGCGAGATCGCGCCGAACGCCGCGGCGCCCCAGGAGCCGAGCGCGTATGCCGCCAGCGCCAGCCCGAGCAGCAACAGCACGCCCGCCGCTGCGAGCGCCGCTTCGAGCTTCACCACCCGGATCATCGAGCGGAACCAGCGGTCCTCCTCGACCAGCCCCTCGCGCGAGCCATAGACCGTGGCGAAGACCCAGAGCAGCATCGAGTGGAAGCCCACCACCACCGCGACCGAGGCATAGAATAAGGTATGAATGTCGAAGGCGATGCTGCCGACGACGCCCGGCTTTGGAATGAGCCAGGCCATCACCGCGAGTCCCAGCACGAACAGCCCGGCGCCGGGATAGAGGAAGAGCCAGCGCGGGCTGTAAAGCAGCAGGAAGCGCAAATGGCGCCAGCCGTCGCGCCAGCTGTTGAGATGCGGCGCGCGGCCGCGCCCATCGGGCGCGAGGGTCGTCGGCACCTCGGCGATCTTGAGGCCGTGCAGCGTCGCCTTCACCACCATTTCGCTGGCGAATTCCATGCCCTCCGCTTGCAGATCGAGGGCCAAAATCGCTGCGCGCTGGAAGCCCCGGAGGCCGCAATGGAAGTCGCCGCAAGGGCTGCGGAAGAACATGCGGCCGAGCCCGGTCAGCACGGGATTGCCGAGATAGCGGTGCAAGAGCGGCATGGCGCCCGGGGCGATGCCGCCGCGGAAGCGGTTGCCCATGACCAGCTCCCAGCCCTCGCGCAGCTTCTCGACGAAGGGGGCGAGCGCGCCGAAATCATAGCTGTCGTCGGCGTCGCCCATGATGACGTAGCGGCCGCGCGCCGCGCGAATCCCCGCGATGAGCGCATTGCCGTAGCCGCGCGCCTCGACCGGCACGATGCGCGCGCCATGCGCGGTGGCGATGCCCTGCGAGCCGTCGGTGCTGCCGTTGTCGGCGATGACGACCTCGCCCAGGATGCCGCTCTGCGCCAAGAAATCGCGCGCCTTGGCGATGCAGCGCGCCAGGGTCGCCGCCTCATTGAGGCAGGGCATCAAGATGGTCAGCTCGCAACCCGGCTTCGTCGCCATGCGGCAATCTTGCCTGCGCATTCCTTAGCGGGACGTTAAGAATTGGTTGACGGCGGCCGGCCGGCTTGCCGGAACCGGGAGCGCGACCTAAAGTTGTTGCCGGCCTCGCAGTTCTTCCAGCCCCCATGGCACAACCGGTCATCGGCCTCACCCTCGATCACGAGCCGCCCGGCGGCTATTCGAAGACCCATCCCTGGTACGCGCTCCGCGAGAATTACTGCAGCGCCGTCGCCGCGGCGGGCGGGCTGTCGGTGCTGCTGCCGCACGAGCCGGAGCGGGCCGAGGCTTATCTCGCGCTGCTCGACGGACTCATCGTCACCGGCGGCGCCTTCGACGTCGATCCGGCGCTGTGGGGCGCCGCGAGCCGGCACAAGAGCGTCACCACCAAGGATCGGCGCACCGAATTCGAGCTCGGCATCACCCGCGCCGCGCTCGCCGCCGATGTGCCGGTGCTCGGCATCTGCGGCGGCCAGCAGCTCCTCAACGTCATTCTCGGCGGCACCCTCATCCAGCACATTCCCGACGAGGTCGCGGGCGCGCTCGCCCATGAGCAGCCCAATCCGCGGACCGAGGCCGGCCATGCCGTGCGCATCGCGAAGGGCACGCTGCTCCACCGCATCACCGGCGCCGACGAGCTTGCCGTCAACAGCGCGCATCATCAGGCGGTGAAGAATCCCGGCCCCGGCATCGTCGTCGATGCGGTGGCGCCCGACGGCGTCATCGAGGGCATCGAGGACCCGCGCCGCCGCTTCTGCCTGGGCGTGCAGTGGCATCCCGAATACGGCATCAGCCCGGGCGATCCCCGCATCTTCTTGGCCTTCATCGCCGCCGCCGCACGCCCGTGATGGCCGCGGCCAAGGGAGAGCGCATCGCCAAGGTGCTCGCCCGCGCCGGCTTGTGCTCGCGCCGCGAGGCCGAGCGCTGGATCGCCGAGGGCCGAGTCGCGCTCGGCGGCGCGGTGCTGAAGAGCCCGGCCGTCACCGTCGATTCGACGAGCGACATTCGCATCGACGGCAAGCCCATCCCGGCGCCCGAGCCGGCGCGGCTGTGGCGCTATCACAAGCCGGCCGGCCTGGTGACGACGCATCGCGACGAGAAGGGCCGGCCCACGGTCTTCGCGCGTCTTCCTGCCGATCTGCCGCGGCTCATCTCGGTCGGGCGGCTCGATCTTGCGTCCGAGGGGCTTCTGCTGCTGACCAATGACGGCGGCCTCGCGCGCGAATTGGAGCTGCCGGCGCGCGGCTGGCTCAGGCGCTACCGCGTGCGGGTGCATGGGACGCCCGATCCGGCGCAGCTCGCGGCGCTGGAGCAGGGCATCACCATCGCCGGAGTCGCCTATGGGCCGATCGAGGCGCGGCTCGAGCGCCAGCAAGGCAGCAACGCCTGGCTCGTCGTCAGCCTCGCCGAGGGCAGGAACCGCGAAATCCGCCGCGTCATGGAGCATCTGGGATTGCCGGTGACGCGGCTCATCCGCATCGCCTATGGCCCGTTCCAACTCGGCCATTTGCCGCGCGGCGAGGTTGCCGAAGTGACGCGCCGCGTGCTGCGCGATCAGCTCGGGAGCGGGCATCTTGCGCATCATCGCCGGTAGGCACCGCCACCGCCGCCTCGTGGCGCCGCCGGGAGCGGTGGTGCGGCCGACCGGCGAGCGGGCGCGCGAGGCGCTGTTCGACATTCTCGCCCATGGCCGCTTCGGCCCGCGCCCAGTTTACGAGGACGCGCGCGTGCTCGACGCCTTTGCCGGCACCGGGGCCTTGGGCCTCGAGGCGCTGTCGCGCGGCGCGCGGCATGCGAGCTTCCTCGAGAAGGATCGCGAGGCGCGGCGCGCGCTCGAAGCCAATGTCGCGGCGCTGAAGGAGGAGCCGCGCACGATTGTGCTGGCCGCCGACGCGCTCAAGCCGCCGCGCCCGAGCGGGCCGTGCGATCTTGTTTTTCTCGACCCGCCCTATGACGAAAACATCGCGGCGCCGGCGCTGGCAGCGTTGGCCGCTGCGGGCTGGATCGCGGCAGACGCGCTCATTGTCGTCGAGATCGCCGCCCGCGCGCCCTTCGCCGCGCCGGCGGGATTCACGGTGCTCGAAGAGCGCCGCTACGGCGCCGCGCGGATCGTGTTGCTGCGGCGGACAGTCGAAGCTTAGATCATTCCCGACTGCGTGGATGCAATGCGTGCTTCGAGACGGCCGCTTCGGGCGACCGCATGCGGTCGCCCCTCAGCACGAGGAAAAACTTTGGTTGCACAAAGAAAGATTCTCATCCTGAGGAGCCGGCGAAGCCGGCGTCTCGAAGGACGCACCGACGTAATCCAGCTACCGCCTTCCGAACAGGCGCTCGATGTCGGCGAGCTTCAATTCGACATAGGTCGGGCGGCCGTGATTGCATTGGCCGGAATGGGGCGTTGCCTCCATCTGGCGCAAGAGCGCATTCATCTCCGGCGCGGCGAGCCGCCGCCCGGCGCGGACGCTGCCGTGGCAGGCGATGGTGCCGCAGACCTCTTCGAGCCGCTCCTTCAAGCCGAGCGCATCGCCCAGTTCCGCGACCTCGTCGGCGAGGTCGCGGACGAGGCCGGCGACATCGAGATCGGGAATGAGCGCCGGCACCTCGCGCACCACCACCGCGCCGGTGCCGAAGGGCTCGAGCACCAGGCCCAATTCTGCGAGTTCGGCGGCGCGCGCGCCGAGCCGCGCCGCAGCACCCTCATCGAGCTCGACCACCTCCGGCAGCAACAGGATCTGGCGCGGCACGCCGGTCGAGGCGAGCGCTTCCTTCATGCGCTCATAGACCAGCCGCTCATGCGCCGCGTGCTGATCGACGATAACGATGCCCGCCGCGGTCTGCGCCACGATGTAGGTGTCGTGGAGCTGGGCGCAGGCGGCGCCCAAGGGGTAACGCGCGGCATCCTCCTCGACCGCCGCCGCCGGCCGCGCCCCCGGCGCCAGCGCCAAGGCGCCGTCGGTGCCGAGCGGCGCCTGATACTGCGCGGCGGTCTCGGCGAGGCCGGCGGGATAGGCATAGCCCAGCGCGCCGCCGGGACGGAAGGCGGCGAGCGCCTCGCCCGCCACCGTGGTCGCGGCGCGATGCCCGGCCGCGGCGAGCGCCTGGCGCAACGCGCCGACGATGAGCCCGCGCACCAGACTGGCATCGCGAAAGCGCACCTCGGCCTTGGCGGGATGAACGTTGACGTCGACGGCGTCCTCCGGACAGTCGAGGAACAGCGCCACCATCGGATGCCGGTCGCGCGCGAGGAAATCCTGATACGCGCCGCGCACCGCGCCGACCAGGAGCTTGTCGCGCACGGGCCGGCCGTTGACGAAGAGATACTGGTCCTTGGCCGTCGCCCGGTTCAAGGTCGGCAGGCCGGCCAACCCTGTCAGGCGAAAACCCGCGCGCGTTGCATCGATGGCGAGCGCATTGTCGGCGAAGTCGCGGCCGAGCACCGCGGCAAGCCGCGCGCGCCGCAACCCCAAGCGATCCTCGCCCGGAATCGCCGGCAGGCGCGACAGGGCGCGGCCATCGCCGTCGCTCACGGCGAAGGCGATCGCGGGATAGGCCATGGCGAGGCGGGCTATGACATCGACCGCCTGCTCGCGCTCGGCCCGCACGCTTTTGAGAAATTTGAGCCGCGCCGGCGTCGCGTAGAAGAGATCGCGGACCTCGACCCGCGTGCCCTGCGGCTGCGCCGCCGGCTCGACTGCGGATTTGGTCCCGCCTTCGAGCGTGATCGACCAGGCCGAAGCGGCGCCGCGCCGGCGACTCGCAAGGCGCATCCGGCTCACCGCGCCGATCGAGGGCAAGGCCTCGCCGCGGAAGCCGAGGCTCTTGATGCACAGGAGATCGTCGTCGGGGAGCTTCGAGGTGCAGTGGCGCTCGACCGCGAGCGCAAGCTCCTCCGCCGACATGCCCTCGCCGTCGTCGCTGACAATGATGAGGCTTTGCCCGCCCTCGCCCAAAGTCACGTCGATGCGCGTGGCGCCGGCATCGATCGCATTCTCAACCAGCTCCTTGACCGCCGCGGCCGGGCGCTCGACCACTTCGCCGGCGGCGATGCGGTTGACGATGACGGGCGGCAGCTGGCGCAGGAGCATGGTCCTATTGTGCCCGAGCGCGGCGCGGCGCGCCAGAAGGCCGCCGCTCAGTGCACGGTTTGCCTCGCCCCCGTGCTCGGCGGCGCCGGCGGCGCGGCGGCGGGCGGCGGCGGCGCCTCGCTCACTCCGGTCGGCACCTCGCGCGCGCCGGCGAGTTGCTCGGGCGCTCCCACCACGACGAAGGACAGCGCCGCCGGATCGAAGAGCCGCTGGGCGACGCGTTTGGCGTCTGCGAGCGTGACGGCGTCGATGAGCGCATTGCGGCGGCCCAAATAGTCGATGCCGAGCCGGTCGCGCTCGATGGCGACGAGAGTCCCGGCGATGCGCGCGGTCGAATCGAGGTTGAGCGGCAGCGATCCCGTGAGATAGGTCTTGGCGTCCGCCACTTCCTTGGCACTCGGCCCATCGTCGCGCATGCGCTGCCACTCCTGGCGGACGATGTCGATCGACTGCCCGACATGCGCATTCTCGGTGGCGACGCCGCCGATGACGAAGCCGCCGTGCTGGCGTGGGTCGAGCGAGCTGTAGACCGAATAGGCGAGGCCGCGCTTCTCGCGCACTTCATGGGTCAGGCGCGAATCGAAGCCGCCGCCGCCCAAGACGTAATTGTCGATGAGCGCGGCATACCAATCGGGATCGTCGCGCTTCAGGCCCCATTGCCCGAAGGTGACGACGCTCTGCGGAATGGGCAGGCGCGCCAGCAAAAGCTGGCCGGCATCCGCCACCTTCGCCTCCGCCACCGCGCCCGCTTCGGCATGCGCCGGCAGATCGCCGAAGGTGCGGTCGAGCAGCGGCTTCAACGCTTCGGGCGTGATGTCGCCGACGATGCCGATCATCAGCGCGTCCTTGGCGAAGCGCGCCTGCACGAAGGCGCGCATATCCGCGGCGGTGATGCGCGCGATCGATTCGGGCCGGCCCTGCGCCATGCGGCCGTAGGGATGGTCGGGCAGCGCGTTCTGGCGCCACAGCCGAAAGGCGATGAAGCGCGGCCGGCGCTCGTCGCGCGCCACATCGGCGAGGAGCTGGCTCCTGACCCGCGCCACCGCCGCATCGTCGAAGCGCGGCTGGGTCAGCGCCAGGCGCAGGAGATCGAAGGCGGCGCCGACATTGGCGGTGATGGTGCGCAGCGCGGCCCCCATGCCGTCCTCGCCGGCGTCGAAGGAGAGCGAGCTTGCGAGGTCCTCGAGCCGGCCCTGGAAGCCGGTGCTGTCGAGCTCGCCCGCACCCTCGTCGAGGAGGTCGGCGGTGAGCGTGGCGAGCCCGGCCTTGTCCGGCGGATCGAGCGCCGCGCCGCCGCGGAAGCCGAGATTCATCGTCACCACCGGCAGCGTGTGATCCTCGACGAGCCAGGCCGTGATGCCGCCGGGGCTGGTGACGCTTTCGACGGTGACCGCACGCGCCGCCGGCGCCGCGCCGAGCAGCACTAGCGCCATTGCGGCGGCGGCGATGAAACCCGCCCGCTTCACGAGGTCGGCTCCGGCAGCAGCACGCCGGTCACCGCGGTCTCGTCGTGGATGACGAGCCGTGCGGCGGCGTTGACCTCGTCCACGGTCACCGCGCCCAGACGCTCGGACCGGCTCTCGACCTCCTCGAGGCTGCGCCCGGTGGCGAGCGCCGCGCCGACGATGCGCGCCGGACCGTCGAGGCCGTCGCGGGCATAAATCGCCTCGGCCTGCATGCGCTCCTTGGCGCGCGCGACCTCGGCGGCGGTGACGCCGTCCTTGAGCGCCGATTTGACGATGGTCTCGAGCGCGCCCTCGAAATCGGCGAGCGGCACGCCCTTCGTGGGCGCGCCGTAGAAACCGAAATTCGCGAGGTCGCGCACGTCGGGATCGTAGAAGGCACCGGCCGACAGCGCCAAGCCCTGATCGACGACCAACGCCTTATAGAGCCGCGAGGTGGCGCCGCCGCCCAAGACTTCGGCCAGCACTTGCAGCGGATAGGCATAGCGGCTCTCGCCGGCGGTGTAGCTCGGCGCAAGATAGGTGCGGCTCCAACTGGTCTCGGCGACGCGGTCGCTCTTCATGGTGATCCGCGCCGCCGCCACCTTGGGCGGCTCGTCGAGGCGCCGCCGCACCGGCACATCGCGCCGCGGGATCGGGCCGTAATACTTCTCGGCCAGCGCCCGAACCTGTGCCGCCGTCACGTCGCCGCCGATCACCAGCACCGCATTGCCGGGCGCGTACCAGGTCCGGTAGAAGGCGCGCTCATCATCGGCGCTGAGGCCGCGCATCTCGCTTTCCCAGCCGATCACCGGGTTGCGGTAGGGGTGATGGAGGAAGAGCGCGGTGTCGGTCTGCTCGTTCAACAGCGCGGCAGGATTGTTGTCGATGCGCGAGTGGCGCTCCTCGATGATCACTTTGCGCTCGGGCTCGACGACGGCGTCGGAGATGACGAGGTCGCGCATGCGCTCGGCTTCGAGCTTCATCACCAGCTCCAGCCGGTCCGCCGCGACGTTCTGGTAGAAGGCGGTGTAGTCATGCGTGGTGAAGGCGTTGTCATTGCCGCCATTCGCCGCGACGATGCGCGAGAAGGCGCCGGGCGGCGTCTCCTTGGTGCCGCGGAACATGAGATGCTCGAGGAAGTGGGCGGCGCCGGTCTTGCCGCGCGGCTCGTCGGCGGCGCCGACCTTGTACCAGATCATCTGCGTCACCACCGGCGCGCGGTGATTGGGGATGACCACGACCTGAAGTCCGTTGCCGAGCGCGAAGCTCTCGGCATCGAAGAGCTTGGCCGGCGCCGCCCCCGCGGCAAGCGGCAGGAGGAAGGCCGCCACAAGCACAATTGCCCGCACCGATTGCGCCGTCATGATCCTGATTCCTTTCGGCGCCGCGCCACGCCGATTCAGAAGAGCCAGTCGAAAAACGACTTGCTGGAGACGCGGTTGATGATCGGCGTGCCGGTGAGGCTGGACGGCGGCCCGGAATCGACCGCCTCGCCCGCGGCCTTGGCCGCCTTGATCCGCGCCGCCTCTTGCCCGGGATCGATGGTCTCGTCGGGCGGCGCCTTGGCAGTCTTCTGGTTCCAGAAGAGCAGCTTGTCGACGAAGGTCGGGCTGTAATTGCCGGCGTTGTCGGCGTCGGCGTTGACGATCTGGCGAATGTCGGCGGGCGCATTGGCGGCGCCGGCTTGGCGCAGGAAATCGCCTTCACCCGGGCTGCGGTCGGTCGCCGGCGCCGGCAGCGATGCCTGCTGCGGCACGGCGCGGAAGACGGTTTGCTTGGCCTGGTCGATCGGCGACACATCCTGAGGCCGCGCCTCGCCCGGCTTGGGCGGCCGGAGCGCATAATCCGGCGGCAGCGCCAGCGGCGCCGGCGTGGTCACGGCGAACTCGTCGGGCACGACCTTTTCCATGCCGAGCGCGCGCTTGAAATCGCCGCAGCCGGCCACTGACAGAGCGCTCGCTGCGAGCGCGGCGCAAGCCAATAACGTTGGTCTCCTGGTCAAACCCGCAACTCCGCCACCCGCCGACAAGGGCATTCTAACTAGGCGCTTCGCGCCGGCCAAGCAAGCTGTCTATCGCCATCAGCCCGACGCCCACGCAGATCGCCGCATCCGCCAGGTTGAACGCGAACCAGTGCCATTCGCCTAAATGGAAATCGAGAAAATCGACGACGGCGCCGCGCGCGAGACGGTCGATGACATTGCCGATGGCGCCGCCGATGACCAGGCCGATCGCCAAGGCCAAGAGCGGCTCCCGCACCCGGCGCAGCCAGATGAGCAAGCCCGCGACGATGACCGCCGCCACCGCGGTGAAGACCAACGTGTTGAGCGCCGCCCCCGTGTTGAAGAGGCCGAAGCTCATGCCGCGGTTCCAGGTGAGGACCAAGTTGAAGAAGGGCGTGATCTCGCGCGGCCGCGGCCCGGCCGGCGCGGCGGCGAAGAGGCTCAGCACCCAGGCCTTCAAGAGCTGATCGGCGATGGCCGTGCCGGCGGCCACGCCCAGGCCGAGCCGCATCGCTCAATTCCCCGCCGCCGCGGGCGCCAGATTGTCGACCGCATCGGCGCAGCGCCGGCAGAGATCGCGATGCGCCGCGACCGTGCCCACTTCGGGCAACACTTTCCAGCAGCGTTGGCATTTCTCGCCCGGCGCCAGCGCGACTACGGCGCCGATGCCGGGATGCTCGGGCAGGGTGAAGCTGCCCTCGGGCGGCGCGCCGATCTGCGCCACGGCGGCAGAAGCGATGCAGATCTCCGCGAGATCGAGACCGACGAGCGCCGCGGCCTGCGCCGCCTCGGCGAAGATTTCGACGCTCGCCTGGAGGCTCGAGCCCAGGAGCTTCTGCGCCCGCGCCACTTCGATGCTGCCGGTGACGACGCGGCGCAGCTCGCGAATCCGCGCCCATTTGGCGCCAAGCGCGTCATTGCGCCAGCGCGCCGGGACTTCCGGATAAAGCTCGAGATGAACGCTCGAGGATGCGCCGTCGCCGTGGCGGGCGAGCCAGGCCTCCTCGGCAGTGAAGCACAGCACCGGCGCGAGCCAGCGCACCAGGCATTCGAAGACGCGATCGAGCACGCTGCGCACGGCACGCCGCCGCGGCGCCGCCGGCGCATCGCAGTAAAGAGAATCCTTGCGCACATCGAAGTAGAAGGCCGAGAGATCGACCGCGCAGAAATTGTGGAGCTCCGTGAACATGCCGTGAAAATCGTAAGCCTCGGCGTCCCGCCGCACGATCTCGTCGATCTCCGCCAGGCGGTGCAGCACGAAGCGCTCGAGCTCGGGCATCTCCGCCTCGGCGATGCGCTCCGCCGCGCTGAATCCCGCAAGCGCGCCGAGGAGATAGCGCAGCGTGTTCCGGAGCCGGCGATAGACTTCGGTGTGGTGCTTCAGGATTTCGGGGCCGAAGGTCAGGTCCTCGGTATAGTCCGATCCCACCACCCAGAGCCGCAGGATGTCGGCGCCGTGATCCTTCAGCGTGTCGGCGAGCCAGAATGCGTTGCCGGCGGATTTCGACAGCTTGAAGCCCTGCTCGTCGAGCAAAAATCCATGCGTCAGCACGGCCTCAAAGGGCGCGCGCCCGCGCGTGCCGCAGGATTCGAGGAGCGAGGAATGGAACCAGCCGCGATGCTGGTCCGAGCCTTCGAGATAAAGCGAGGCCGGCCATTTGAGATCGGCGCGCTCTTCCAGCACGAAGCTGTGCGTCGAGCCGCTGTCGAACCAGACATCGACGATGTCCTTGACCTGCTCGTAATCCGCGGGATCGCGGCCCGGACCGAGGAAGATCGCGGGGTCCTCGACGTACCAGGCATCCGATCCCGCGCGCTCGAAGGATTGGGCGATGCGATCGATGACGTCTTGGTCGCGCAGCGGCTCGCCCGTTTGCTTGTCGACGAAGACCGCGATCGGCACGCCCCAGGCGCGCTGGCGCGAGATGCACCAATCGGGCCGGCTTTCGATCATGGCGCGAATTCGGTTCTTGCCCTGCGGCGGGATCCATTGCGTCGCCTCGATCGCCGCGAGCGCGCATTCGCGCAAGCCATTCCGCTCCATGCTGATGAACCATTGCGGCGTGTTGCGGAAGATGAGCGGCGCCTTGGAGCGCCAGGAATGCGGATAGGAGTGAACGAGCTTGCCCTCGGCCAAGAGCGCGCCCGCCTCGCGCAGCGCCGCGATCACCGTCTTGTCGGCATCGCCGGTCTTGCCGTTGGGCCAATAGACATGGCGCCCGGCGAAGAGCGGCACATGCGGATAATAGGTCCCGTCCCCCGCCACCGTCTGCGGCGCCGCGATGCCGAATTTCTGCGCCAGCTCGAAATCGTCGGCGCCGTGGCCGGGAGCGATGTGGACGAACCCGGTGCCGTCTTCCTCGGTGACGAAATCGCCGGGCAGAAGCGGGACGTGAAAGTTATATCCCTGCAACACCAACGGATGACGGCAAACGGTTCCGTCTAATGCGCGTCCCTTGAGACTAGCGAGGATTCGGTGACCCGAAATGCGTGTAGCCTGCTCAGTTGCGGCGAGACGGTTCTCGGCAATCACCAACCGCTCACCGACCTGGGCGAGGCTTCCTTCCTCGACCTTGGTGACTTCGACGACGAGGTAATCGAGATCAGCTCCATACGCGATCGCCCGATTGCCCGGCAGTGTCCATGGCGTCGTCGTCCAGATGACGACCGAGGCCAGCTCCATCTGTGGCAAGGATGGCTTTTGGACGGGAAACTTCACCCACACTTGCGTCGAGGTGTGATCGTCGTATTCGATCTCGGCCTCGGCCAAGGCGGTCTGCTCGACCACCGACCACATCACCGGCTTCGACCCTTTGTAGAGGCCGCCATTCATCAGGAACTTGCCGATCTCGCGGACGATCTGCGCCTCGGCATGGAATGCCATCGTGGTATAGGGATGCTGCCAATCGCCGAGCACGCCCAAACGCTCGAACTCTTCGCGCTGGATCACAATCCAATGCGCGGCGAAATCGCGGCATTCGCGGCGGAACTCGATGATCGGCACGTCGTCCTTCGAGCGCTTCTTGGCGCGATACTCCTCCTCGATCTTCCATTCGATGGGCAGGCCGTGGCAGTCCCAGCCGGGCACGTAGTTGGCGTCGAAGCCCTGCATCTGCTGCGCCCGGTTGATCACATCCTTCAGGATCTTGTTGAGCGCGTGGCCGATATGGAGATTGCCGTTGGCATAGGGCGGGCCGTCATGCAGGATGAATTTCTCGCGCCCCTTGGCGGCGTGGCGCTGCTTCTCGTAAAGGCCGATCTTGCGCCAGCGCTCGAGCAGGACGGGCTCGCGCTTCGGCAGATCGCCGCGCATCGGAAACGCGGTTTGCGGCAGAAAGATCGTCGCTCGGTAGTCGATGGCCATGGCGCTTTGGTCTTACGGGAGCGGCGGGCGAGCGTCAACGGCCCGGCTCAGCCTTCGGCGGGCTCGAGCTCGTCGTAGCGCCGGATGCGATAGACCACCGCCGAGACGATCCAGGCGATGACGAAGATCGCGATGATGAGGTAGCCGAGGCTGCCGAAATTGTCGTTGAGCAGGGCGATGAAGCGCCAGAACGGCCCGTCGAGCGCGAGCCGGTCGGCAAGCATGCCGAGCAATTCGATGCCGCCGACGACGAAGGCCACGACCACCGAGACGAAGGTGATGATGAGATTGTAGTAGAGCTTGCGCACCGGCTTGACGAAGGCCCAGCCATAGGCGCCCACCATCAGCACGCTGTCCGTGGTGTCGACCAGCGACATGCCGGCGGTGAAGAGCGCGGGAAAGATCAGGATCGACCAGATCGCCATGCCGCGCGCAGCTCCGGCCGCGGCGATGCCCAAAAGCGCGATCTCGGTCGCGGTGTCGAAGCCCAGCCCGAAGAGGAATCCGAGCGGATACATGTGCCAGCTCTTGCGGATGAGGCGGAAGAGCGGGCGGAAGAGCCGGCCCAACAGGCCGCGCCGGTCGAGGAAATGGTCGAGATCCTCGGCCGCGAGCCCGCCGCCCCGCCGCACTCGACGGAAGGCGCGATAGACCGTGGCGAGCACCAGGAGATTGGCGCCGGCGACGGCGAAGAGGAACAGGGCCGAGATGCTGGTGCCGACGAGCCCGCCGATCGCACGCCAGGATTGGAATCGGGTTTCGAGCGCCGACGCCGTCAGCGCGATGGCGGCCGAAGCCAGCACCACCACGGTCGAATGACCGAGCGAGAAATAGAAGCCCACCGCGACCGGCCGCCTGCCCTCCTGCATGAGCTTGCGCGTCACATTGTCGATCGCCGCGATGTGGTCGGCATCGACCGCATGGCGCAGCCCGAAGCTGTAGGCGAGGAAAGCCGTGCCGAGCAGCACCGGATAAGCCTGGAAGGCGATGAGCGCCCAGGCCCAGGCGACGACATTGGCCGCCAGCAAAAAGCCATAGATGCCGAGGATCTTGCCGCGCAAATGAGCCGCCCCGTCGCTGAAGATGTTGGTGAAGTGCCGCGCCATGTCCCGCTTTATAGCAAGCCTAGAAGGTCAAAGCGGCCGTCAGGCGGAAGGACAGCGGCTCGACCGGCTTGAAATGGATGTCATAGACCGGGCTCGTCTCGTTCGCGAGCTGCGAAGGGTACCAATAGTCGATCTGATGCGCATGGGAATTGAACAGGTTGAAGACATCGAACTGGGTCTTGAGCCGGTCGTTGATCCTGTACCCGATGCGCGCGTCGAAGAGCGCGGTCGGGCCGGAGCGGACGCTGGCGTCCTCGAGCAGCGGCCGCGGGCCGAAATAGCGGAAGCGCAAGCCCCCGTCCCAGGCGCCGAGATTCTGCACCGCAATTTCGGCCGAGGCGATGATCTTCGCCGCCTCCGGGATATAGCTGCCGGGATGCCCGGGCTCGACATCGGCCGCGCCGGTATCGGTGTCGGCGAAGCGCGCCCGGGTGAAGGCGAAATCGCCGCTCAAGACCAGCCAGGGCAGAGGCGTATAGCTGCCGGTGAGCTCGATGCCCCGGCGGGTGCTCGGCCGGCCCACCGAGGTGCCGGCTGCGTCGCCATCGAAGGTCGCCTCGCTGCCGAGGTCGAGCTCGAAGAGCGCCGCCGAGACCTCCACCTGCGGCGCGATCGCCGAGCGTATGCCCGCTTCGTAGCCGTAGGCCTTGGTCAGAAGCGGCGTCCGCGGCTGGTTCACGGTGCTGCCGGTAAGCTCGGTCTGCAGCGCATTTACGGTCGATACGGCGCCGCGCAAATCGTTGCTGTGAAAGCCTTCGCCGCCGCTGAAATAGAACTCGGTGTTGTCCCAGGGACCAAGGATCGCGTTCAGCTTGGGACTGAACATCCCCATCCGCGCCACGCCGGAATTGGCGGCGAGCGTGCTTTGGTCGTCGCCCCAAAAGACGTCCTCGCGCAGCCCGGCGACGGTGCGGAATTTGTCGAGCCATCGGGTCCGGTTCTCGGCATAGACGCCGCCGCTCGCCTCGACGACATTGTCGTCGCGCACGGTCAAATGCACGACACGCCCGGTGGTCTCGAAGAGGCCGAGATTGACGACGTCGGTGCGCGTCTGAACGCCGACGGTGGTGTCGGATTCGCGTCCCATCAATTGATCGAGCACCGTGTAGCTGACGTCTCCGCCATAGATGTGACGGCGCTCCTGCTGCTCGAACTGGTCGCCGACCGGCGGCGGAAAGGTCACGTAGAAATCGAAATCGTTGAAGAGCTGGAGGGCGGAGCCGATGAAATACGCGTTCGCCTTGAACTGCCCCGCCGCGTCGGTATCGACATATTTCGCCGACAGGCTGTAGCGCTCCGAGCTGCCCCCGTCGCTCGGGTCGATCGTGCCGGAGACGCCGATCAGGCCCGCGCTGACGGCGCGCTCGGGAATCTGGTTGGTGGCGTGCCAGGCATCGTCCATGAACATGCCGGTGACGGAGAAGCCGTTCTCCCGCGTGCCCCGACTGTAGCGCAGGAGCAGATTTCCCTTGTTGAAATTGTCGGGAATGGCCCACGGCCCATCGACATGGTCGTATTCCGCGGCCAACAGGAGATTGCCGGCGGCCCAGGGTCGCGCCATCGCAGTGAAGCCGCGGTAATCGCCGAGCGTGCCGGCGCTCATGGAGGCGAGGTCATGCGGGAGGGTATCGACATATTCGATGCTCACCGCGCCGGCGGTGGCGAAATCGCCTTGATCGGCGAAATAGGGTCCCTTGCTGTAGCGCAGCCCGCTCACCAGCTCGGGAATCATGAAATTGAGGTCGGAATAGCCCTGCGCGTGCGCGTTGGTGCGCAGATTGACCGGCATGTCGCCGAGCGTAATGTCGATGTCGGTGCCGTGATCGAGATTGAAGCCGCGCATGAAATACTGGTTCGCCTTGCCCTCGGCGCTGTGCTGGGTGACGATCAGGCCGGGCACCGTCTCGAGCAGTTCGCCCGCGCGATAGGTGGGAAATTCCTCGAGCTGCGGCGCGCCCACCGCGCCTTGCGTCGCGGTATCGGCGGCGCCGATCGCCGAACCGGTAACGACTACTTCGTCTAGGATTTGCGCCGCGGCGGCGCGCGTCAGTCCAAGCACCAGCGCCAGCGCCACCGGCGCGCGCCACGCCGGCTTGCCGCAAGTTTCTCCGAAATCCATGTTCCCCCCGAACGCGGATGGGCCTGCTGCCCGTCACCGCGAACGAAGGAACCGGTTTCATCGGGGCGCGCGAGCGCCGGACCGATTCCCCACCGAGACACCCCGCTCGATGCGCCCGCGCGTGACCACGGCGATGGCAGGTCTCCTGGCTCGCGGGTCTTGGCCTTGCGTCGCCTTCCCGGCTTTCGCCAGTGGCACTCGGGCGCTCGGCTCGCCGCTTACAGTTGCGGGGGCAGCCGCGGCTTGGGATCGGAGATCCGCACCGCGTTCCCTTTTGATCCCTAGAGGGGAACCATCGCCGCGATCATAGGCGGCGACCGGCGCCCGGATCAACCGGCTTGCGCGGCCGACGCCGCCAGCACCTTCCGCGCGCGCCGGCAATCCTCGGCGATCTGCGCCTTGAGCGCATCCAGTCCCGAAAAACGCTGCTCCGGCCGCAGATGCTCGATGAAGGCGACGCGCAGATGGCGGCCATAGATGTCGCCATCGAAATCGAAAAGATGCACTTCGAGCCGCAGATCGCGGCCGCCGACGGTGGGCCGCCAGCCGAGATTGGCGGCGCCGCCGAGCCAGCGCACACCCTCCCCCTCGCCGAGGCCGGCGCGCACCGCGTAAACCCCCGACGCCGGCCGCAGGTAATCGGCGAGGCCGAGATTGGCGGTGGGAAAGCCCAGCTTGTGGCCGAGCCGGTCGCCCTGCTGGACGTGCCCCTCGATCTCCCAGGCGCGGCCCAACAGCGCCGCCGCCTCGCGCACGCGCCCACCTACGAGATGCTCGCGGATCCGCGTCGAGGAATAGACCGGCCCGGCCGGGCTCGCAACCGGCACGACGGTGCGCACGCCGAAGCCCAAAGCGGCGCCGCGCTCGGCCAGCACCGCCGCCGTCCCGCTCCGGCGATTGCCGAAGACGAAATCGTAGCCGATCACCACCTCGCATACGCCCAAGCCGTCGAGCAGAACCTCGCGGATGAAATCATCCGGGCTCTTGCGGGCGAAGCCGAGATCGAAGCGCAGCGCGACGAGCATTTCGACGCCAAGCTCGGCGACGCGCCGCGCCTTGCTGCGAAAGGGAGTCAGGCGGAAGGGCGGGGCGGCCGGCAGAAAGACGCTGCGGGGATGCGGCTCGAAGGTCAGGACGGCGAAACGCCTTGCCGCTGCCCGCGCCGCGGCGCCGGCCTCGCCGATCACCCGCTGATGGCCGAGATGCACGCCATCGAAATTGCCGATCGCCACGACGGCGCCGCGGTCGTCCCCGACCGCCCTGGCATGGCGGAAAATACGCATGGCCGGCGCGGCCCCTCCCGAGTAACGGGCGGCAAGATAATGCGCCGGCTGGTCGGTGGATAGAAGGGACCGCGGCTAAGCCGCGGTCCGGCTAAGCCGCGGTCCGGCTCAGCCGCGCCGCGGCACGATGGCGGTTGCCTCGCCGTCGATCACCACCGTCTCGCCCACGGTACAAACCGTCTTGAGCCGGACCCGCGCCTTCTCCGGGAGAATGTCCATGATCGTCGCCCGCGCCTCGACCGTGTCGCCGATGCGCACCGGCGCCTTGAAGGCCAAAGTCTGGCCCAAATAGATGGTGCCGGGGCCGGGCAGGATCGCCAGCACGGTCGAAAAGAAGCTCGCCGACAGCATGCCATGCGCGATGCGCCCCTTGAAGCGCGTCTGCCGGGCGAAGTCTTCGTTGAGATGCAAGGGGTTATGGTCGCCTGTCAAGTCCGCGAAGGCGTGGATGTCGCGATCCGTGAGGGTGTGGCGATAGGCCGCGGTCATGCCGACCGCCAAATCCTCGAGCGCATAGCCCGCGCGCTGGATCTGTAGATCTCGAACGTCGTGCATTAACCACCTCGCAACCAAAGGAACCCGTATCGCCCGAGATCTCCCCCCGAATTGTGCGGCGCACGTTAGCCTGCGATGTCACAATGGGCAAGAAAATCCTAGCTCTTCCGGATGAAGCGAAGGTTGATGGGGAGCATCCGTTCGCATTAGCGAAGGCGGCGGCAGCCGGGGACGGCAACCTTCCGTGCGTCAAGGCGGACCGCTAAGCTTGCGCGTGTCGGCGGAAGAGCGAGGGGAATTGGAAGCGAACAGCGCCGCGCCATTGCGCGAGATGTGGTATTACGCCCTGCCCGGACGGCGCCTGGCGCCCGGCCGGATGCTCGCCAAGACGCTGCTCGGCGAGCCCGTGCTCCTCGGGCGCGCCGCCGAGGGCGGCGTCTTCGCCCTGCGCGACATCTGCCCGCATCGGGCCATCCCTCTAAGCCGCGGCAGCTTCGACGGCAATGCGATCGAATGCTGTTACCATGGCTGGCGCTTCGACACCGCCGGGCGCTGCACTGCGATCCCCGCGCTCGGCCCCGGTCAGGAGTTCGACGTCGGACGCATCCGGGTCCAGAGCTATCCGGCGTGCGAGGTCCAGGGCAATGTCTGGGTGTTCTTCGGCACGGCGCCGGAGGCCGCGCCGCCCGTGCCGGTGCTGCCCGAGCTCGACGGCCGCCGGCCCGATTTGGTCGAGAGCGTGCGGATGCCCTGCGCGGTCGATCACGCTGTGATCGGGTTGATGGACCCGGCGCATGGCCCCTTCGTCCACCGCGCCTGGTGGTGGCGCCCGCGCGGCTCGATCCACGAAAAGAGCAAGGCCTTCGCCGCCAGCCCCTGGGGCTTCACCATGCTGCGGCATCGCCCGTCGAGCAACGCGCGGGCCTATCGCCTGCTCGGCGGCGCGCCCGAAACCGAGATCACCTTTCGCCTGCCGGGCGTGCGCATCGAGGACATCCGCATCGGCCGGCATCGCGTCGTCAATCTCACCGCGGTGACGCCCGTGGACGCGACCGCGAGCGAGGTCCACCACGCCATCTATTGGGACCTGCCCTGGCTCAGCCTGATGAAGCCGCTGCTCCGGCCTTACGTGCGCGCCTTCCTGAACCAGGACCGCGCCATCATTGCGAAGCAGCAGGAAGGCTTGCGCTGGTCGCCGCCGCTCATGCTGGTGAGCGACGCCGACCAACAGGCCAAATGGTACTACCGGCTCAAGAACGAATACGCCCGGGCGCAGAGCGAAGGCCGCCCCTTCGTCAACCCGGTAAGGGATCGCGTGTTGCGCTGGCGGAGCTGATGAGGCGACGGCGGCGCAAGTGGTAAGCGATCTCGCCGATGACGCCGCGGCGGAAGGTCAGGACGCAGACGACGAAGATGACGCCCTGGATCACCGTCACCCAGGAGCCGAACTGCGCCAGGTAATTCTCCATGGTGACGGAGATGAAGGCGCCGACCACCGGCCCCAGGACGGTGCCGAGCCCGCCGATGAGCGTCATCAGCAACACGTCGCCCGATGTCGCGAAGTCGACGTCGGTGAGCGAGGCGAGCTGGAAGACCAGCGACTTCGTCCCGCCCGCCATTCCCGCGAGCCCGGCCGACAGGATGAAGGCCACGAGCTTGTAATGCTCGGTGCGATAGCCCAATGAGACCGCGCGCGGCTCGTTCTCGCGGATCGCCTTCAGCACTTGGCCGAAGGGCGAATGGATGGCGCGGTAGATGATGGCGAAGCCGATGAGAAAGATCGCCAGCACGAAATAATACATGGCAAAGGGCTGGTTGAGATCGATGAGCCCGAACAGCGTGCCGCGCGGCACCGCCTGGATCCCGTCCTCGCCGCCGGTGAACTTCGCCTCGACGCAGAAGAAATATATCATCTGCGCCAGCGCGAGCGTCACCATGGCGAAATAGATGCCGAGGCGGCGGATCGCGAGCCAGCCGAAGACCGCGCCCATCACCGTGGCGACCGCGGTGCCCGCGAGAATGCCGGCGATCGGCGAAAGGCCCCAGACCTTGACGGTATAGGCGGTGATGTAGCCGGCGCTGCCGAAGAACGCGGCGTGCCCGAAGGAGACGAGGCCGGCATAGCCGATCAGCAGATTGAAGGCGCAGGCGAAGAGTGCGAAGCACAGCGCCTTCATCACGAAGACGGGATAGAAAAAGAACGGCGCCGCGACCGCCGCGAGGATCAGCGCCGCCGCAACGAGGCGCGCGGCCGTGCCTTCCCGCGCCTCGCCGGCGGTTGCGATGACGGAGTCGTGCTGCACGTCAGGTCGCCCTTCCGAAGAGCCCGGCCGGCTTCACCAGCAGCACGATCGCCATGATGACGAAGATCACGGTCGCGGAGGCCTCGGGATAGAAGACCTTGGTCAGGCCCTCGACCAATCCCAAGACGAAGCCGCTGACGATAGAGCCCAGAATCGAGCCCATGCCGCCGATGACCACCACGGCGAAGACGGTGATGATGATGTTCGAGCCCATCAGCGGATTGACCTGATAGATCGGCGCCGCCATCACCCCGGCCAAGGCGGCGAGGCCGACGCCGAAGCCGTAGGTCAGCGTGATCATGCGCGGCACGTTGACGCCGAAGGCCCGCACCAGCGTCGGATTTTCGGTGGCGGCGCGGAGATAGGCCCCGAGCTTGGTGCGCTCGATGACGAGCCAGGTGACGAGGCAGATCACCATCGAGGCGACAATCACCCAGCCGCGGTAATTGGGCAGGAACATGAAGCCGAGATTCTGTCCGCCGCTCAGGATCTCGGGAATGGAATAGGGCAGGCCCGAAGACCCCCATTGCTGCCGGAACAGGCCTTCGATGATGAGGGCGAGTCCGAAGGTCAGCAGCAGGCCATAGAGATGATCGAGCCGATAGATGTGTCTGAGGAACAGCCGCTCCATCGCGATGCCGATCAAGCCGATGACGATGGGCGCGAGAATGAGCGCGCCCCAATAGTCGACGCCGAGATAGCTCAGCGCCAGATAGGCGCAGAACGCGCCCAGCATGTACTGGGCGCCGTGCGTAAAGTTGATGATGTTGAGCAAACCGAAGATCACCGCCAGCCCGAGGCTGAGCATGGCGTAGAACGCGCCGTTGATGAGGCCGATGAGGAGCTGCGCGAACAGCGCCGGCAAGGGCGGAAAGGCGATGTGCAGCCAGCCGGACATCGGTCCTCACCAACGGGCGAGCGGAGCCGCTAGCCTTTCTTCACCAGCGGGCACTCGCTCTCGCTCAACGGCCGAAACGCCTGATCCGCCGGTATCGTCGCGAGCTGCTTGTAATAGTCGAACTGGTATTTTGATTCCGCAGGCGTCTTAACTTCGAAGAGGTACATGTCGCGCATGACGCGGCCGTCCTCGCGCAGCTTGCCGTTCTTGGTCATGAAGTCGTTGATCGGCAGCGCGCGCATCTCGGCGACGACCTTGGCGCCGTCGTCGGTCTTGGCGGCCTCGATCGCCTTTAGATAATGCGTCACCGCGCCGTAGACGCCGGCCTGGACCATGCTCGGCGGCCGATGAAACTGGTCGATGAAGCGCTTCGACCAGGCCCGCGTCGCATCGTCCTGGTCCCAATAGAAGGACTCGGTGAGCACCAGGCCCTGCGCCGCCTTGAGCCCGAGGCTGTTGACGTCGGTGACGAAGACCAGAAGCCCGGCGAGCCGCTGCCCAGCCGCGACGATGCCGAACTCGCCGGCCTGCTTAATCGAGTTGTCGGTGTCGCCGCCGGCATTGGCGAGGCCGATGACCTTCGCCTTCGATTGCTGCGCCTGCAGCAGATAGGAGGAGAAGTCGGCGGTGTTCAGCGGGACGTTGACGCTGCCCAACACCTTGCCGCCGGCCGCCAGGACGACTGCCGTGGTATCGTGCTCGAGCGCATGGCCGAAGGCATAGTCGGCGGTAATGAAGAACCAGGTGTCGCCGCCCTGCTTCACCAGCGCGCCGCCGGTGCCGTGTGCGAGCGCGTAGGTATCATAGGTCCAGTGGACGCCCGTCGGCGAGCACGCCTTGCCGGTGAGATCCGAGGACGCCGGGCCCGACATCAGGAAGACCTTGCCGCGCTCCTTGGCGACGTTCTGCACGGCGAGCGCGACCGAAGAGGTCGGCACATCGACGATGGCGTCGACGCCGTTGTCGTCGAACCATTGCCGCGCGATGCTCGAGCCGACATCGGGCTTGTTGAGATGATCGCCGGAGATGACCTCGACCGGCTTGCCCGCGACCTTGCCGCCGAAATCCTTGACCGCCATCTGCGCCGCCCATACCGAGCCGGGCCCGGCGAGGTCGGCGTAGAGCGACGACATGTCGCTAAGCACGCCGATCTTGACCACGTCGCCCGATATCTGCGCCGCCGCCGGCCCCGCCATCGCGCCGAGCAGCGCTACCGCCGCAACCCATGTCTTGCCGCCCATTTCCGACCTCCCTTTCCGTCGCTTCGTCAAACTCCGAGATATTGATGCAGTTTCTCGACCTCCGACCCGAGCGCGCTGTTCGGGATCATATCGGCCACCCTGCCGTTCTCGACGAGATAATGCCGATCCGCCACCGTCGCGGCGAAGCGGAAGTTCTGCTCGACCAGCAGCACGGTGAAGCCCCTGCGCTTGAGCGTGCGGATGACGCCGCCGATCTGCTGCACGATCACCGGCGCCAGCCCTTCCGTCGGCTCGTCGAGCAGGAGAAGCTTGGCGCCGGTGCGCAGGATGCGGCCGATCGCCAGCATCTGCTGCTCGCCGCCCGAAAGCTTGGTGCCCTGGCTCTTCGACCGCTCCGCCAGATTGGGAAAGATCACGTTAATCTCGGCGACCGTCATGCCGCCCGGCAGGACCGCAGGCGGCAGCAGCAGATTCTCCTCGACCGAAAGGCTCGCGAAGATGCCGCGCTCCTCCGGGCAGTAGGCCACGCCCAAGCGCGCGATGCGGTCCGAGGACAGTGCCGTCAGCTCCTTGCGGTCGTAGACGATCGAGCCGCGCCGCTGCGTGACGATGCCCATGATCGCCTTCAAGGTGGTGGTTTTGCCGGCGCCGTTGCGGCCCAGGAGCGTCACCACCTCGCCGCCGCCGACGCCGAAACTCATGCCGTGCAGCACATGCGATTCGCCATACCAGGCATGGAGATCATCGACCCGCAACAGGGCGTCGGGTGGCGCTGACGCGTCAGGCATGGCCGGTCCCGAGATAGGCCTCGCGCACCTCGGCGCTCTCCGACACCTCGGCGTAGCTGCCCTGCGCCACCACCCGGCCGCGCGTCAGCACCGTGATGATGTCCGACAAGTCGGCCACGACGGAGAGATTGTGCTCGACCATGAGCACGGTGCGTTTGGCCGCGGCGCGCCGAATCAAGCCGGAGATGCGGCCGATGTCCTCACGCCCGAGGCCGGAGGTCGGCTCGTCGAGCAGCAGGAGATCGGGCTCGAGCGCGAGCGTGGTGGCGAGCTCGAGTGCGCGCTTGCGGCCATAGGGCAACTCGGTCGCCGTCGCTTCGAGACAGTCGCCGAGCCCGACATCGGCGAGGAGCGCATCGGCGCGCGCATCGAGCGCGGCGAGGCTGCGCTCGGAGCGCCAGAAATGAAACGAGGTGCCGAGCGGCCGCTGCAACGCCACGCGCACATTCTCGCGCACCGTCAGATGGGGAAACACCGCGGAGATCTGAAACGAGCGGATCATGCCGCGCCGCGCCACCTGCGCCGGCCGTTCCCGCGTGATGTCGCGGCCGCCGAAGACGATCCGGCCGGAGGTCGGCTCCAGGAATTTGGTAAGCAGGTTGAAGACCGTGGTCTTGCCGGCGCCGTTCGGGCCGATGAGGGCGTGAATCGTGCCCCGCCGCACCTTGAGATCGACATCGCGGACCGCGGTGAAGCCAAGGAACTCCTTGGTCAACCCGTAGGTCTCGAGGATGAAATCCGCCAACGCCGCGGCACTCCCTGCCCGCTCGGGACGCGCGATCCCGTGGGTTTTGTTGCTGGTTGCTGCGCCGAAGCTAGCCGCTTCCCATATCCCGTACAAGCCCGTCGCGCCAAACGCTTGGCCTCGTTATAGAGTGCCGGTGGCGCGGCGGCAGAGGGATCGAGGAGCGAAGGCATGACGGAGCCCGGCATGACAAGAGGCGCCGATGCGGTCCTGGCGGCGCTCAGCTTCGACGCCGATGGGCTGGTTGCGGCGGTGGCGCAGCAGCACGACAGCGGCGAGGTGCTGATGCTCGCCTGGATGAATCGCGAAGCGGTGCGCGAGACATTGACCACCGGCCGCGTCTGCTACTGGTCGCGCTCACGCCAAGCGCTGTGGCGCAAGGGTGAGAGCTCGGGCCATGTGCAGCGCCTCGTCGAGCTCAGAGTCGATTGCGACGGCGACGCCGTGCTGCTGCGCGTCGATCAGACCGGCGCTGCCTGCCACACCGGCCAAAGGAGTTGCTTCTTCCGCGCGGCACGCGGCGGCGCGCTCGTCACCATCGCCGCGCCGATCGCCTGATCACGGTTTCGGACAGGCGAAGCTCTGGGCCTGCGCCGCGGCGAGCGCCGATTGGTCATAGATTTTGCCCGCGCATTCCCGATTGTAGGCCGCGGCCTCGGCATTGTGCCGGTCGACCGCGGCGGCATAGGTCGGCGTCGCCTCGTCGGCGAAGCTCAACTCGGCCTCGTCGCGCTGGTCGAGGAGGTGCTTGAAGGCCTCGAGCTGGCTCGGTTGCGTCGGGTCGAGCTGCTTGCGCTGCGCCTGAACCTGGGCATCGAGCGCGGCGAGGGCGGCGCGGCGCTCTTCATAAGCGCGGCGCTGCTCCTGCAGCCGGTCGCTGAGCGCCGCGACCGTCTCCTGGCGGCAGAGGCAGACGCGGATCGCCGCGGGATCAGTGATGACGTCCTGGCCCGCTTGCTGCGCCTGCGCGCCTCCGGCAAGCCCGGGCAGGGCGCAGATGAAAACGATTAAGTAATTGATTTTCATATGTCAATTCCCCCTCTGGGCGGTCGCGGAGCGGACCAGGTGCGGCCTGGTTTGCGGCGGTCGCGAGCGGCGGGCGAGCGCGCCGCCATCGTGAAGTATCGCGGCGGCGCACGCGATAGCGCTTTTTTGGACACACTTCCAGGGAATCAAAGCTTGCGGGTTGAGTTTGAAGTTGCAACCATGCCTCGGACAGCTTAGGCGGAAGCAAAGGACGAGCGTCTCCTCGTCCGCGATTTAACAACGACGCAGCAATTTGCGAGAGGAAAGACCGATGAGCAACGGTGGCAATTTCGGGCGTTATTTTACCTTGCTGGCGGCTGGGGCCGTGCTGGCAGGGTGCGCCAGCTGGAGCTTCAGCCCGCCCATCAAGGGAAATTACGTGGTCGAACCATGGAATCTCTCCGCCGCGGATGCGGCGGCGGCGCCGATGGATAGCTCCAAGCCGGTCTTGCCGACCACCGGCACCTTCACCGGCGACCTCGCCAGCGATTACTCGAGCCTCGCCAACGCGATGGACGGGCCGCTGCACGATTACGCCGGGTCCGACTATTTCGCGCGCAAGGGGCTCAAGGCCGCGGGCGGCGAAGCGGTGCCGCCGGAGGACAACGGCAACTGGCTCATTCCGCTTGAAGTGCCCGACCACTTCCGCAGCATTCTGGCCGATGCGCGGGCGCGCCTCGTCGCCGTGCTCCAAGGCGACGCAACGACGCGCGCTCCCGCTCTCGCCGCCCGCGCCCAGGTCAGTTACGACTGCTGGGTCGAGCGCATGGAGCAGGATTGGTGGCATTCACTCAACGGCCGCTGCCGCCAGGATTTCGAGGCGGCACTGGCTCAGCTCACGCAGGCGCCGGCTCCGGCTCCGGCGCCGGCGGCCGCGGTCCATCGCTACAACGTCTATTTCGAATTCGACAAGGCCGCCTTGACGCCGGAAGCCCGGCAGATCGTCAACGCGGCCTCGGGCGCCGCGAAGGCTGACAGTGCGGTCAAGATCCAGCTTGTCGGCAAGGCCGACACCGTCGGCACCGATGCCTACAACATGGGTCTCTCCCATCGCCGCGCCAATGCCGTGCGGCGGGCGCTGCAGGCCGCCGGCATCGCCGCCAACCGGGTCCAAGAGCGCTGGGTCGGCTTCCGCGAGCCGCCGGTCCCGACGCCCCCGGGCGTGCGCGAGCCGCGCAACCGCGTGGTCGAGATCAACCTGCAATAAGCGCCAGAAGAGCGCGACTGAGGCGGCGCCGGTCCATCCGGCGCCGCTTTTCTTTTTCAGGCGCTGCGCGAGACCGGGGCGCCGCTCGCGGCTTGGCGCTTGGCTTCGGCGGCGGCGAGGCCGGCGCGGGCGATGAGCGTGGCCGGCGTCTCCGCCTGCTGCGCATCGAAGCCGGCGAGCCCGATCGCGATAGCGAACGGCCGCGCCGGATCGCCGGTCGCGCCGGCGAGCGGTCGGCAGGCCGCGGTCAGCGCCTCGGCGCGCGAAGCGGCGGCGGTGAGATCAATGCCCTCGATCCAGAGCGCGAACTCGCTGCCGCCGTAACGGCCGACGAGGTCGCCGGCGCGGGTATGCTCGCGCAATAGGCCGGCAAGCTGCTCGAGCGTCTGATCGCCGGCAATGGGACCGTGCCGCTCGTTGACGAGCCGGAGGTTCATCACCTCGATGTAGATCAGCACGGCGCGCTGTTCGGCGCGGTCGAGCCGCGCGACGCGGCGGGCCAAATCGTCGAAGAAGGCGCGCCGGTTGAGCAATCCGGTCAGCGCATCGGTCCGCGACAGGGTGGCGATGCGCTCCTGGGTCTCGATCTGCGCGATGACGACGCCGAGATGATCGGCGACTTCGGCGAGAAGGGCGCGGTCGGTCTCGGTGAACGGCGCCTCGTCGCCGCGCCGCCACAGCACAATCGCGCCCTCGATGGCACGGCGGTAGCGCGCGGCATGGGCGATGAGCTGATAGCCCGAGGTGGCGAGCGCGACCGCATCGTCCTGCGCCTGCGCCAGCGCAGCGCGCGCGCCTGCCAGGATCGCCGGCGCGGGCTTGGCGCCCCAGGCCACCGCCACCTTGGTCGGCCCCTCTCCCGCGCCGCGACGGAGCATGCAGGCGCCGCCGGCGCCGATCAGGAGACCGGTGACCGCGAGCGCCGCGCCAAGCGTCGCCTGCGCTTCGGCCTCGTCGCGGATGGCGCGCACGATCTGCGTGAGCAAGCGCTCGCGCCGCTGCGTCCGCGCCAGAATGCGCTCGCGCTCGCGCTTGTGGGAGACATCGCGCGCAATGCCGCGCGCCCCCAGCCAATTGCCGGCGGCGTCATGGACCGGCATCGCGGTCAGGCCGAGACAGGCGGAGCCGCCGTCGCCCTGTCGGAACCAGACTTCGTGCTCGGCGATGGGCTCGTTGGCGACGAAGAGGCGGGCCTGCACGGCATCGGCGACGAACTCCGCCGCCGGCCGACCGAGCAGCGCTTCTGCCGGCCAGCCCAGCGCGCCCTGCGGCGGCACGAAGACGAAACGGCCGGCGCGGTCCACCTCCCAGGTGAAATCGCCGGCCATCTCGGCAAGATCCTTGTAATCCCGCCCCTGCGCCTGGGCATCGGCGCCGCGTTCGGGCAGCAGCAGCAATACCCGCTCGCCGTCGGCGAGCGGCAGCAGCAGCGCCGCGCCGGATTGCCGGGTCCACCCCGGCATCGCCGCGTCGCGCGCGAATGCCGTGCGCGCCTCCGCCAGGATGCGTTGCCATTCTGCGCCGCCGCCGGCGATGAGCGCGGCGCCGCGCGCATTCGCCGGTAGCGCGTTACCGCCCCGGTCGAGCACCACCGCCGCGCCGGCGAATGCTTCACAGGCCGTGTCCGCGAGCGCGAAAGCTCCCGCGCTGCCCCTGCCGTTCATTGCCGCCTCGTCGCCCCGTCGCGCGGCGACGCTAATCGAACTCGGTTTAGAAATGACTTACGGCCATCGGCGCGGCGTCAATGCGCGAGCAGGACCGGGATTTCCGCCTCCATGATGATATGGCGCGTGGCGCCGCCGAAGATCATCTGCCGGAGCCGGCTTTGCGTATAGGCGCCCTTCACCATCAGATCGCAGCCGCCGTTGCGGGCCTCGGTGAGGAAGACCTCGCCGGCGGCGCGGCTGCGGCCGGGGACATGCTTGGCGGTCGCGTCGATGCCATTGCGCCGGAGCATGGCAGCGAGTTCCTCGCCGCTCGGTCCCGGCACTTGGGCGCCTTCGGTGCTGACCACCTGAACGCTCTTGGCGCGCTCGAGGAAGGGCATGGCAAAGCCGACGGTGCGGGCGGTCTCGGTGCTGCCGTTCCAGGCGATGAGAACGCGCTCGCCCAGGCTCGAGGGCGCCACCGGCGGCGTCATCAGCACGGGACGGCCGCTCTCGAACAGCGCATCTTCGAGCGTCGCCTCGGCCAGCGAGGCGAGCTTCGCCGGGCGCTCGACGACAATGAGATCGAAGATGCGGCCGAGCGCGCCCACCACGGCGTTCTGACGTCCGATCTCTTCGCGCCATTCGGCCTTGAGCCCCGATCCCGCCCCGTCGATCGGAACCCCGTGGCGCTGCATCACGGCATGGAACAGGTTCCGCGCCTGGTCGCGCCGCTCCTGGCCCTCGCGCTCGAGCGTGCGATCGACCTCGGAGGAGACGGAGAAACCCATCTCGCCGCCGAAGACCACGGCGTATTCCGTGGTGAGCGCGTTGAGCCCGACAATGCAGCCAGCGAATGGACGCGCCGCGAGCAAGGCGCATTCGAGCACCGGCTCCGCGGTCCCGTCGCCTACCACCGCCAAGAATGTCTTCATCGCGAACCCCTCTCGCCCAACCGCCCGGGTCTGCGCCCACAGTATAACCGCGGCGGCGGCGGCGCCCAAGCGGCACCCGGCTTGACCCGCGGCGGCGGGGGCGGTCTTCTTGCGCCGTGGCCGCTGCCGCGTCGGAGGACAAGAGCCATGAAGAAAATCTACAACCCAGCCGCCATCGCCGCCCCACCGGGCTACAGCCACGGCATCGAGATGCCGGCCAATGCGCGCTGGCTCTATACCGCGGGCCAGCTCGGCAATGCCAAGGACGGCAAATTCCCGGCCGATTTCGCCGCCCAAGCCGAGCAGGCCTGGCGCAATCTCATCGCCGTGCTCGCCGATGCCGGCATGGCGACGAGCGATCTCGTCAAGATCAACACCTATCTGACGCGGCGCGAGGACCTCGCGGCCTATCGCGAAGTGCGCACCCGCATCCTCGGCGAGATCAAGCCGGCCTCGACGCTCATCGTCATCAGCGCCTTGGCGCGCGAGGGCGCGCTCATCGAGATCGAGGCAGTGGCCGCCAAGGCCTGAGAAGCGGCTCAGCGCTTGCCGCGCGCATCGACCGGCCAGATGTCGACGAGCGTGTCGCCCTGCACCAGGTGGTAGAAATCGTGCAGGTTGACGGTCGGGTCGCAATGCGGCGTCACGCATTCGATTAAGGTGCCGAGCGGCGGCCGTGGCGCGCTCGGCGGCAAGATGAGCTTGCCGTGCTCGTCGCCGAAGAAGGCGTAGCGGCTCTCGGGCGGCGCGCCCCGCGCCACTTCGGGCGCCGGGCCGTCGGTGGCGAAGCATTTGAGCCCGGCGTCGGTGGTGACGTAGCCCACGGCATTGACGCTCACCACTGCGGTCGCAACGAAGAGCGAGGTCTCGAAGGGCGGCGCATTGCGTCCGTCGGCGAGCGCCCGCTGGTAATCGACATCCATGAACACGTAGGAGCCGACTTGCAGCTCGGTGAAGATGCGGGCTTCGGGATCGAGATCATA
The DNA here is from genome assembly GCA_035604195.1 of Allostellaceae bacterium. Lineage (GTDB taxonomy): Bacteria > Pseudomonadota > Alphaproteobacteria > ATCC43930 > CGMCC-115725 > DATJLY01. The sequence goes on along the minus strand of DATNIY010000102.1, from coordinate 10,202 downwards.
GGTGCCGGTGCCGGCGCCGGTGACGATCGGCACGGCGATGCCGTCGCCGCGGAGTCGCCGCAGCATGTGGCCGAGGCGCTCCGCCTGCTCGCGCGCGCGGGCGCGCCGCTCGGCGCGCGTGGCAATGTGCTGCAGATTGCCGGAATAGGATTGAATGCCGCGGAAAGCGAGGCCGGCGGCGGCGCGAACCGCATGGACGAGGGCGACAAGCTCGGCCTCGCCGGCGACGCCGGTGCGGCCCTGGCCGGCGCCGTTGTCGACCAGGACCTCGAGCGGCCGGCCCGCCGCGCGCGCGGCGTCATCGAGCGCCGCGACATTCTCCGGGTGATCGACCACCACGCTCAAGCCGCGATGCGGCGCCGCGTTGAGCGCGATGAGCCGGGCGATCTTCGGCGGCGTCACCTGCGGCGAGGTGATGTGCACGCCGGGGATGCCGCCGGCGATCATGATTTCGGCTTCGCCGATGGTGGCGCAGCAAATGCCGAGCGCGCCTTCCGCCACCTGGAGCGCGGCGATGCGCAGCGATTTGTGGGTCTTGGCGTGCGGCCTGAGCGCCACGCCGGCGCCCTTTGCATGCGCCGCCATCGCGCCGATGTTGCGCAAGAGCGCGTCGCGGTCGATGAGCAGCGCCGGCGTATCGAGCCGGGCGCGGCTTCCGGGAACGCCGATGAGCGCTTCATTGGGTCCCAAGGCTGGCATTCGCGGTCCTGCTCCACTGCTGGCCGGCGTTCCGCCTGAGGCCCGCGCTTCCGGCCCTAGTAGCGTCGCTCCGGCAGATCGAGCAGCGGAAACGCGCTCAGCACATGCGGAACCGTCACCGGCGCGGCGGCGGCGACGCAAGTCTTGTCGAGATCGGTGATCGCGGCGGCGCCGATGAGGCCGAGGGCCGTATGGATTTCGGCCTCGAGCAGTTCGAGCACGCGCGCGGCTCCCGCCGCGCCGGCGGCGGCGAGACCGTAGCAATAGAGCCGGCCGATGCCGACGGCAGTGGCGCCGAGCGCCAGCGCCTTCAAGATATCGGTGCCGCGGCAGAAGCCGCCATCGACGATGATCTGCGCCCGCCCGCGCGCCGCCGCCGCCACTTCCGGCAGCATTTCGATGGCGCTGCGGCCGTGATCGAGCTGGCGGCCGCCATGGTTCGAAACATAGAGGCAATCGACGCCGAGCTTGCAGGCCAGCTCGGCATCCTCGGCCGTGGCGATGCCCTTGAGGATGAGCGGAATCTTGAGCTTGCTCTTCACCCGCTTTACGTCCTCCCAGTTGAGCGCCGCCTGGTAGTCCTGGCCGAGCAAGTCGCGCCGCCTTCCGGCCGGGATGTAACGCTTGGCGATGTCGCGCTCGCGCCGGCTGTACACCGCGGTGTCGACGGTGAGGCAGAACGCCTCGTAGCCGGCCGCTTCGGCGCGGCGGAGATGATCATCGACCCAGGCCGCATCGCCGCGGACATAGAGCTGGAAGATCTTATGGCCGCCGGCCGATGCCGCCGTCGCCTCGAGCCCGGGTTCGCTCACCGAGCTGACCATGGTCGGCACGCCGAAGCCGGCAGCGGCCGCGGCCGCGGCCGCGGCGCCGCCGGGATCGAAGACCTCGACCGAGCCGATCGGCGCCAGCACGACGGGGATGCGCAGCTTCCAGCCGAAGAGCGTGCCGGAGCAATCGATGCGCGCGACGTCGCGCAGCACCCGCGGCCGCAAGGCCAGCGCATCGAGCGCCAGGCGATTGCGGCGCAAGGTGGTCTCGCTGTCGGCGCCGCCGGTCAGATAATCCCAGAGATCGTCCGACAGCTTGAGCCGCGCCGCCTTGACCAGCTCGTGCAGGATCAGGAACTGGCTGCCCGCTTCGTCCGCCGCCTCGGCCATGGTTCAGCCGGTGGCGTTGAGCGTCTTGCCGCCGGCGACGACGGGCCTCGCCGCAACGAGGACGAAGGCGATGACGCAAGGCTTGGTGCCGCGGTTGACCCAATTGTGGATGGTGCCGCGCTGCACCAGCACGTCGCCGGCCTTGAGATGGATCTCTGCGTCGTCGAGCTCCATGTCGATTTCGCCGGACATGACGACGGCATAATCGATCGAATCGGTGCGGTGGTTGCGCGGCGAGACGCCGGGGCCGAATTCGACGATGCGGAAGACGGTGCCGTTGTCGAGGGTGGTGCCGGTCTTGCGCGACCCGGCATCGGCCTCGCCGGCATTGTCGACCGGGAAGCTCTCGGTCGTCCAGATGACGCAGGCCTGCGCGCCCGGCCGCGCCGAGACGACGTTTTTAGAGATCTCGTCGATCTTGACGATGGCGCGGCCGTTGCCGTCATGGCCGGTGACTACCCGCCGCAGCTGCAATGCCATTGCTCCCTCCCCGCGATCGATTGCCGAATGCCGCGTCAGCATAGGGCGGCCGGGCCATCACAGGCAACGAGCGGGCGGCGAAAGCGGCGAAGCCGGGCGCGCGGAGCGACAGTCGCCCGGGAAGGAAGCTCCTTCCCGGGCCGGACCCGTCGCCGTGGAGTTTAGGAGTTGGGGCCGGTCCAGACCGGCTTGCCATCCGGCCCAGCGATCGCCTTCCAGCTATCCTCGATGATCTGGACGACATTGGCGGGCATCGGGATATAGTCGAGGGTCCCCGCCATCTCGCCGCCATTCTTGTAGGCCCAGGCGAAGAAGGTCAGCACCGTCTTCGCATTCTCGGGCTTGTCCTGCTGCTTGTGCATGAGGATGAAGGTGGCGCCGGTGATGGGCCAGCTTTCCTTGCCCGGCTGGTCGGTAAGGATGAGGTAGAAGCCCGGCGCCTTCTGCCAATCGGCGTTGGCGGCAGCGGCCTGAAACACCTGGCTGCTCGGCGACAGCACGCTGCCGTCGTGGTTGACGAGCTTGGTGTGGACCATCTTGTTCTGCAGCGCATAGGCGTATTCGACATAGCCGATCGCGCCGGAGGTGCGGCCGGCGATCGCCGAGACGCCCTCATTGCCCTTGCCACCCAACCCGGTCGGCCATTCGACGGCGGTGCTCTCGCCGACCTTGTCGTTCCACTCCGGGCTCACCTTCGAGAGATAGTCGGTGAAGATGAAGGTGGTGCCCGACCCGTCCGAGCGGTGGACGACGGCGATGCCGAGATCGGGCAGCTTGAGGCCCGGGTTGAGCTTGGCGATCTCGGGATCGCTCCATTTGGTGATCTTGCCGAGATAGATGTCGGCGATGGTCTTGCCGTCGAGGACCATCTCGTCGGCCTTGACGCCGGGGATGCTCACCACCATCACTTCGCCGCCGATCACCGGCGGAAACTGGACGAGGCCGGCCTTGGCCAGCTCCTCCGGCTTCAAGGGCATGTCCGAGGCGCCGAAATCAACGGTCTTGGCCTCGATCTGCTTGATCCCGCCGCCCGAGCCGATCGACTGATAATTGAGCCCAATGCCGGTCGCGGCCTTATAGGCCTCGGCCCATTTCGCGTAGATCGGATAGGGGAAAGTGGCGCCGGCGCCGGAGATCTCGGCCGCGGAAGCCGCCGCGGTCAGCGACCAGCCGAGCGCTGCCGCCAGGGCCAACCGCGTTACTGCGCTTGGGAATTTCTTCATGGTTTATCCTCTATGATTGCGCCGTGCCCCAGCGCGTCTTGGGGAGATTGCGCCCGAGCATAGGGCTGGCCGGTTGCGGACCGATGACACTTCAATGTCCGTTTCGTGACGGTCGGCCCCGGTCCGGGGGTAACCAGCTCAAGATGTTGGGGTCTTACAACAGTGCTACACTACCACTTGCAACTATGATATGGTAAATGGTCGGGTGATGCATTGGATTGGCCAGTGCACGACCCGTCGCTAAGAGGAACCACAATGGCTGCAGCAAAGAAGCGCAAAGGCGGTGCGAAGAAGAAAGCCGCCAAGCGCGGCGCCAAGAAAGCGAAGAAGTAACCGGCAAGAGCCATTACCTTCGTTAGGCACGGCGGGGCTGCTTCCGAGCGATTAGAAAGCTCGGGGGCAGCCCCGACGGTTTTAAGGCTATGGCATCGCCCGGGGATTGCCGTCCTGCCCCCCGGCCTCGCCCATCGCGGCGGCAAAGGACCGGGCGAGCGACCAGGCCGCGATATTCCGGGTGATGAAGACGATGCGCGTGCGCCGGTCCGGGCCGGGCCAGCGCGCCAGTTCCACCGGCGGGTGGAAGAGGTGCTGGACGCCGTGGATCACCACCGGCCCGGCGCGCCCGGCGACCCGGACGATCCCCTTGACCCGCAGCAGATCGGTCCCCTTGAACGCCGCGAGCGACGCCAGCCATGCCGCAAGCCTGTCCCACGCCACGGGCTCGTCCCGGCTGAGGGAAAAACTCGAAATGCCGTGATGATGCGGAGGATGCTCGGCATCCTCGCCCGGCCCATGCGCGTGCTCGCCTTCGTGCATGGCCCAGGCGGCGAGCCGGTCGCCGCGTCCGGCATCGCCGCCGCTTTCGGCGAAGAGGGTTGCGGGCGCGATCCGGCCGTTCAGCACCGCGACGACCGGCGCGCCCGGGTTGAGCGCGGCGAGGCGCGCCCGCACCCGTGCCGCTTGCCCCGCATCGGCGAGATCGGTCTTGGTCAGCACCAGAGTGTCGGCCAGAGCCGCCTGCTTCGCCGCCTCGTACTGCGCCGCGAGCGTCGCGAGCGCGTTCACGGCATCGATGGTGGTGACGACCCGGTCGAGCCGAAAGAGCGGCGTGAGCGCCGGCTCGCCCATCAGGCTGTGCAGGATCGGCGCGGGATCGGCGAGGCCGGTGGTTTCGATGGCGACGCGCCGGAAGGGCGGGATCTCGCCGCGCGCCGCCCTGCCATGGAGCGACAAGAGCGTGTCGACGAGATCGCCGCGGACGGTGCAGCAAATGCACCCGCTGCGCAACAGCACGGCATCCTCGAACGCCGTCTCGATGAGCAGGTGGTCGAGGCCGATCTCGCCGAATTCGTTAACGATGACCGCGGTGTCGGCCATCTCCCGATGAGCCAGGAGCCCGTTCAAAAGCGTCGTCTTGCCGCTGCCGAGAAAGCCCGTGATCAGCGTCGCGGAGCGCATCGCCGGTCTTGCCCCTCATCAAAAATAATTGCGGTTTGAAAAGCTTGCCCCTCTGGTAAAATCGCGCCGAGCCGCGTCATACGGGAACCAGCGCATGGGGAGGAAGAGGCGCCGCGATTGGCGAGCGGCCGTCGCGGTTGGAGTGATCGCGTTCCTAGGCATGCTATCCGCCGCCGGGGCGAGCGAGCCCGTGAATCTCCGCATCGGCTGGGCCCAGGTCGGCCATGTCACGCCGCTCCTCGATGTCCTGGTCAAGCGCCACCCCGAACTCTTCCGCCATTTCGGCAAGAGCTACATCGCCCAAGGCGTCCGCTTCAACGGCAGCACGCCGCAGATCGAGGCGCTCGCGGTGGGCGAGCTCGAGATCGCGGCCCTGGCGCCCTCTTCCTTCACCCTGGCGGTGACCAACGCGCATCTCGACGTGCGCATCGTGTCGGACGTGATTCAGGATGGCAAGCCCGGCTGGTATGACGAGCCCTTCATCGTTCTGAAGGACGGCCCGATCGCGACGATCGAGGACATCAAGGGCAAGCGCCTCGCCACCAACGCCATCGGCTCGGCGAGCGACAACGCCATGCGCATCATGCTGCGCAAGCATGGGATTCAGGACAAGGACTTCACCACCGTCGAGACCAATTTCGCCACCATGTTGCCGATGATCGCCGAGGGCAAGGTCGATCTCATCGGCGCCATGCCGCAATTCCTCGATCAGATCCGCCGCGCCGGCAAATACCGCACCCTCTACACCGCGGGCGAGGCGCGCGGCCCGGCCGAGACCATCGCCTGGGCCATGCGCGCGGATTTCATCGCCGCGCACCGTCCGGCGCTCATCGATTTCTACGAGGATCACATGCGCGCGATGCGCTGGTTCCTCGATCCCAAGAACCATGCCGAATCCGTCGCCATCGCTGCGCAAGTGACCAAGCAGAAGCCGGACGAGCTCGGCTATTTCTTCACCCACGACGATTTCTACCGCTCGCCCGATCTGATGCCGAACCTTGGGGCGGCGCAGGGCGAGATCGACGATTCGGTGAAGCTCGGCATCCTGCCGCAAGAGATCCGGCTCGATCCGACCTATGTCGATCTTTCGCTGGTCGAGGAAGCCGGCCGGCGGCTCGCCGCCAAATCGCCGATGCGAGCCGGAACGGACAAGGCGCCGTGACCGACCAGGTTTTGAACCATCAGTGCGAAACCGAGCCGCCCGAAGCGGCGCGGGGCGAGCGCTCGGGCGTGCTGTGGCGCTATTTGCCGCTGCTGATCCTGGCGCTGGTGTGGGAAGGCGCCTCGCGCACCGGCGTGGTCTCGACTTTGATACTGCCGCCGCTCGACGACGTGGTGAAGGCGTGGTTCGATCTCTTGCTCTCCGGCGACCTCATCACCAACGGCGCGGCCTCGCTGTGGCGCGGCGGCGCCGGGCTCGGCCTTGCCATCGTCATCGGCAGCCTCATCGGCGTGTTGATGGCGTGGTACCGCCCGGTTCAGGTGTTCTTGAACCCGATCGTGCAGGTCTTCTACCCCATGCCGAAATCGGCGCTCATCCCGGTGACGGTGCTGTGGCTCGGCTTCGGCAGCGCGTCGAAGATCCTGCTCATCTTCATCGGCTGCATGCTGCCGGTCACCTTGAGCGCGTACAATGGCGCGCGCGGGACGGAACAGTTCCTGATCTGGTCGGCGCGCAGCCTGGGCGCCTCGCGCATCCGCACGCTCATCGAGATCGTCGTCCCGAGCGCGCTGCCCGAGATCATGACCGGCATCCGCACCGCGCTGGCGCTGTCCTTCATCCTGCTGGTGGCCTCCGAACTCATCGTCGCGCGCGAGGGGCTGGGCTACATGATCGGCTGGCTCGGCGATGGCGGCGTCTATGATGCGATGTTCGCGGTCGTGCTGACGGTCTCGCTTTTGGGCTTCATCGCCGATCGCTGCTACCTCATGCTGATGCGCCGGATCCTGCGATGGCGCGAGTAACCAGCGATCTCGGCCGCCGCGCCGCGGTGGCCGCTTCCCTCGAGCCCGCGGCGGAAAGCGGCTGGCTCCGGCGCGCCGTCGATCTGGGCGGCCGCGGCTTGATGCATTCGCTCTCGCTCCTGCTGGTGGCCGTGGGCTGGGAGATGGCGGCGCGGGCGGGCATCGTCACTCCGTTTCTGCTGCCGTCCTTGTCGAGCGTGCTCGAGCGCATCTGGAGCGACGCCCAATCGGGCGATCTCGTCGTCAATCTCGGCTTGACGATGTATCGCTCGCTTTTCGGCTTCGCCATCTGCGCCGTCCTCGGCATCATCCTGGGCATTCTCATCGCCCGCGTCGGGCCGATCCGCTGGTTCTTCGATCCCGTGATCTCGGTCGGTTTCCCGATGCCGAAGATCGCCTTCCTGCCGATCGTCATGTTGTGGTTCGGGCTCTACGACGTCTCGAAGATCACCATGGTCGCCTTCGATGCGATCTTTCCCGTGATCACCGCCACCGTGGCGGCGACCCAGGGCGTCGATCGGCAGATGCTGTGGTCGGCCCGCATGCTCGGCGCGAGCGAGCGGCAGCTCTTGTGGGAGATCATCCTGCCAGCGGCCTCGCCGCAGATCATGACGGGCTTGCAGATCGGCCTGCCCATCGCCGTCATCGTCGAGATCGTCTGCGAGATGCTGATGGGCGGCCAGGGTCTGGGCGGCGCCATGATCGCGGCCTCGCGCTTCGCCGATTCGCCGGGCGTCTTCGCCGGCATCGTCGAGATCGCCGTCGCCGGCTACTTGCTCGTCCACGGCATGGCGAGGCTACGCAAGCGCCTCCTCATCTGGCACCAAGAGGCCGAGCCGCCGACGACGGTGTAGGCTTTGGCCCATCTCGCCTTCCTCCGAAAGAAAGTCTGAACCCATGCCCGAACACGCCCTGAACATGCGGCTCATCGCTCATAACGATCTCGGCGGTTATGGAGGCATGGGCGAAGGCATGAGCCTGCAGCTCGCCAAGGGCGGGCGCCGCATTCTTTGGCTCGCGCATGAATCGGCGCCCAAGAACTTCACCGGGGTCGATGTCAGCGATCCCAGAAAGCCCAAGCTCGTCGCGCAGACCGACCTGCCGCACCAGCAGATGCGCTCCAACTCGCTCGAGGTCTGCGGCGATATCATGGCCGTCGCCTATCAGACGGCGCAGCATGGCCAGAAGCCGGCCGGCATCGAGCTTTTCGACATCGCCGAGCCGGAGCGGCCGCGCTCGATCGCCTTCTTCGACTGCTCCGGTCCGAACTCGCGCGGCGTGCATCAGCTCTGGTTCGTCGACGGCGAATACATCCACTTCTCCGGCGGCGCCGCCGATTTCACGCCGCGCAATCCGCTCGACGATCAGTTCTACCGCATCATCGAGGTGCGCGATCCCGCGCGGCCGCGGGATGTCGGGCGCTGGTGGATTCCCGGCACGGCCGAAGGCGATGCAGCGCCGCCGCTGCCGCGCCATCCGCGCATGGATGCGGGCTTTCGCCCACACAACACCAATGTCTATCCCGACCATGCAACCCGCGCCTATCTCGGCTGCATCGATGGCGGCGTCTGGATCCTGGACATCGCCGACAAGGCGCACCCCAAGCCGGTCGGCCACTGGAACCCGCACCCGCCCTTCCCCGGCTTCACCCACACGGCGCTGCCGCTGTTCGACCGCGGCCTCCTGGTGGTGAGCGACGAGAGCATTCAGCCCAAGGCGGCGGATTGGCCGAAGCTCGTCTGGCTTCTCGACATGCGGCGCGAGGACAATCTGGTGCCGATCGCGACCCTGCCGCTGCCGTCGCCCGAGGGGCAGAAGCACGGCGGGCGTTACGGCGCGCACAATCTGCACGAGAACCGGCCGGGCCCCGCCTTCCGCTCGGATCGGCTCATCTTCGGCAGCTATTTCAACGGCGGCGTCCGTGTGCACGACATCAGCGACCCGTTCCAGCCGAAGGAGGTCGCCTATTACGTGCCCGAGGCGCCCAAGGGCTCGCCCGCCGGCGCGATCCAGATCAACGACGTCTATGTCGACGAGAACGAGATCGTCTATGCCGTCGACCGCCTCATCGGCGGGCTCTATGTGATCGAGGCGGAGCTCTGATCCGCGCCGGCGCCGCGGATTTCGCCGAGCGTCTGCGGCGCGAAGGGGCTTGAGGGCAGAGCGACGCCCGCCCAGAAGCGGTGGAAGGCGGGCGGCAGGATTTCCGCCAGGAAACGCTCCTCCGCGCGCTCCAGCCGCTCGACCGGCAGCTCCAGCACGATGATCTCGGCTTGGCGCAGCCGCGCCAGCTCCTCGCGCCGCCGCCGGCGCGGCGTGGCGCTGCCGACGAGCTCGATCGCGACCAGCGCTGCGCCGGTCCACAATGCGAAATCCGTGCGCACGCCCAGGAGATGCGCTTGCGGCAGCGGACGCAGGGCGCAGAAGCTCCAATCGCCGGGGCTGAAGAGCCCGCCCGCGCGTTCGGCGAGCGCCGCGAGATCGCCTTGGCCCTCTTCGATCGCGGCGGCGATGCGGCGGAAATAGGCGTCGAGGAAAAGCCGCGCCGGCTTGTCCCAGAGATTGCACAGCGATTGCAGATGCTCGCGCAGGAAGTCGCGCTGCTGCGCCACGGTTGCGAGCCGGAAGAGATCGGGCGCCTCGGCGAAGGGATAGGGCCCGTCGCAAAGCCGCAGCGGAGCCGCCCGCGCTCGGTCGATGGTCACGCGCGGCGCCGCCTCGGCGACGGCCGCTACGCCGTAAGCGATGACGAGATCCGCCATCGCCGCCCGCAGCGGCTCAGTAGCGGTAATGGTCCGGCTTGAACGGCCCGGCCGGGCTCAGGCCGAGATATTCGGCCTGGCGCGCCGTGAGCTTGGTCAGCTTCGCGCCGAGCTTGTCGAGATGCAGCGCCGCCACTTTCTCATCGAGGTGCTTGGGCAGGGTATAGACCTTGTTCTCGTAATTGCCGTGGTTGGCGAAGAGCTCGATCTGCGCCAGCACTTGATTGGTGAAGGAGGCGCTCATGACGAAGCTCGGATGGCCGGTGGCGCAACCAAGGTTCACCAGCCGGCCCTCGGCCAGCACGATCAGCCGTTTGCCGTCGGGGAAGACGACCTCGTCCACCTGCGGCTTGACGTTTTCCCACTTGTAGTTCCGCAAGGCCGCGATCTGGATCTCGCTGTCGAAATGGCCGATGTTGCAGACGATGGCCCGGTCCTTCATCGCCCGCATATGG
>DATNIY010000101.1:0-6556 GCA_035604195.1 Allostellaceae bacterium | reverse complement strand
CGCGGCTAGCCGCGCCGCGCCGGTCATGATCGCGCCGCCCAACACCAGCAAATGGCCGCGCCGGTATTTGTGATCATCGAGCCGCGGCCAGGGGTATGCGGCGAGCCATTGCGCCGGGCCGTTCTCATGCGTGCGCGGCTCCACCTCCGCCAGGACCGAGGCGGGAATGCCGATGTCCGCGACCATCAGGCTGCCGCACAGCGCTCTCCCCGGCAGCAGCAGGTGACCCGGCTTCTTGCGGAAGAAGGTGACGGTGATCGCGGCGGGCGCGGCGATGCCGAGGATCGCGCCGCTGCCACCGTCGAGCCCGCTCGGCACATCGACGGCGACGCTCGCCAGGCGGCGCGCAATCACGGCATCGATGACTTCGCGCGCCTCGCCTTCGACGGCGCGCGCCAGGCCGGAGCCGAAGATGGCGTCGATGACGATGGCGGCGCCCTCGAGTGGCGCGCCCAGCGGCTCGATTGCGCCGCGCCAGAGCGCGGCGTGATGGGCAGCGTCGCCGCGGAGGCGCTCGCGCTCGCCGAGCAGGCCGAGTCGCACCGGCCAGCCGGCGCGCGCCAGATGGCGCGCGGCAACAAAGCCGTCGCCGCCATTGTTGCCGGGGCCGCAGAGCACCGCGATGGGCCGCGGCGACCAGCGCCGCTGCACCGCTTCGGCCACGGCGCGCCCCGCCGCTTCCATGAGTTCGACGCCGGGAACGCCGCCGGCGATGGCGGCGCGGTCGGCGACCGCCATCTCCTCCGGCGTCAGCAGCGCGTCGTCATCGGCCCGCATTGGCGCCTTCACTTTGCTTGCCGGCCGAGTCTAACCCGCGGCGCGGATAGGCGAAAGCGCGCGGCCGGCGGCTTGACGCTGGCGCGGCGGCGCGGTAGGAGCGGCCTCGGAGCGGCGGGTGTAGCTCAGCTGGTTAGAGCGCCAGATTGTGGATCTGGATGTCGCCGGTTCGATCCCGGTCACTCGCCCCAAATTTTTCCGGCAGTAGAACCGACATGAATGGTCAACCGGCCGGCACGCCCGACGTGCGTGAAGGGCAATACTGGAACAGCCCCGCCATGCGGTTCTGGGCCGATCACCATGAGCGCATCGACCGGTTGCTCGCGGGGCTAACGCAAGTGGCGCTGGACCTCGCCGCACCGCAGCCCGGCGAGCGCGTGATCGACATCGGCTGCGGCAGCGGCACGACGGTGCTGGAGCTCGCCGCGCGCGTCGGTCCTACCGGTCACGTCCTGGGCATCGACATCGCGGAGCGGTCCGTGGCTCGGGCACGCGAACGCATCACCGCAGCCGGTCTGCGCCACGCCGAGGTGGTTCTGGCAGACGTTTCCACTTACGCCTTCCCACCGAGCCGCTTCGACCTCGCCTTCTCGCGCTTCGGCGTGATGTTCTTCGCCGACCCGATCGCGACCTTCGGCAAGCTGCGCCGGGCGATGAAGCCCGGCGGTCGCCTGGCGCTGGCGGTCTTCCGCACGCGGCAAGAGAATCCCTGGATTATGGCCGCGATGGCCGCAATAGCTCATTTATTGCCGCCGGCCGCACCGCCCGGGCCGGAGGAGCCCGGGCAATTCGCTTGGGCCAATCCCGAGCGGGTGCACCGCATTCTCGAAGGCGCCGGGTTCCGCGAGGTTTCCTTGACGCCGCATGACCCGGCAATGCCGTTGGCAGGGCCCGGCGGCGCGGCGGAAGCGGCGGATTTCGCCATGCAAATCGGTCCGGCAGTGCGCGCCACCTTGGGCGCTTCGGCGGAGTTCCGCGAAGCCGTGCGCTCGGGCCTCGAAGCCTTTTTTCGAAGCCAAGACGGGCCGCAGGGTATCGTGCTCCCCGGCGCCATTTGGGTGGTCCGGGCGCGGGCCTGATGCGGCACGCCCGTTTGGTCGCGGCGTGCCAAATCGATGCCGGGCGAAGAGCAACAGAACAAGTCAAGTAACGCCGAGGTAGCGGCCGACGGGATTGCGATCGGGCAGGCAATGAGTTGTGGTCTGCTGCGGCTTTGCGAATGCTCGTTCCACCACGGGCGCTTCGACCTCTGCACGCGAACGCCGACATTTCCGCCCTGCAGCGAGCCGGTTCGCGTTTGGACCGCGCCCATCCGCGGCGGGCAGATCTGCATCGATCCCGCCGCAACACGGTAACCGCCGGGCCTTCTGCTTCCGGGGCGATTGTCGCGGCGGCGGCGAGCGACTAGACTCCATCATCATGAATCGACGCAAAGTCGCGATCGCGATCGGCGATCCCGCGGGGATCGGGCCGGAGATTGCGCTCAAGGCAGCGCTCGACACCCGCGTGCGCAATGCATGCCGACCGCTGCTCGTCGGCGACCAGCGCGTGATCGAGACCCACGCCGCCCTGTGCGGAATCGCGCCGCGCCTCATCGCCTACCGCTCAGCCGACAAGATCGATTGGACGCGGCACGAGGTCGCGCTCCTCGCGCTCGACCAGTTCGGCACCGAGGCGGTGGCCATCGGGCAGATCCGCGCCGCGCATGGCCGCGCCGCCATCGAAGCCGCGCAGGCCGCGATCGAGGCGGCGCTTGCCGGCCATGTCGACGCCGTTGTGGCCGCGCCGCAGACCGAAAGCGCGATCAAGGCAGCCGGCATCGAGTTCGACGGCTATCCCGCTTTCGTCGCGCGCTGCGCCGGCGTGCCGCCGGAGGACGCATTTCTCATGTTGTGCTTCGACGAGATGCGCATCGTCCACGCCACGCTGCATGTCAGCCTCGCCCGCGCCGTCGCCCTCATCACCCGCGAGCGCGTGCGCCGCGTCATCGACGCGACGCAGACCGCGCTGCGGCGGATGGGCGTGGCCGCGCCCCGTCTCGCCGTCGCGGGATTGAACCCGCACGCCGGCGAGCACGGCTTGTTCGGCGACGAGGAGATGCGCATCATCGGCCCGGCGCTCGCCGAGGCCAAGGCCGCCGGGATCAAGGTCGAAGGTCCCTTCGGCGCCGACACCATGTTCCATCACGCCGGCTTCGACGCCTTCATCGTCATGTTTCACGACCAGGGCCACATCGCCGCGAAGCTCTTGGCGCGCAACCGCGCCGCCGGCCTCACCATCGGCACGCCCGTGCTGTTCTCCTCGGTGGCGCATGGCAGCGCGCTCGACATCGCCGGCAAGAACCGCGCCAGCCCGGAAGCGGTGATCGAGGCGGTGCAGCGTCTGGTCGGCGTCTCCCAACGCAAAGCAGCTTGAACCGCCATGCTCGCAATGTCCGCCCGGATGGCGCTGCTCGGCACCGAATCCGCCTTCGAGGTGCTGGCGCGCGCCAAGGCGCTGCAGGCCGCCGGCCGGTCGATCATCAATCTCGGCATCGGTCAGCCGGACTTCCCGACGCCGCCGCATATCGTCGAGGCCGGGCGCAAGGCGCTCGCCGACGGGCATCACGGCTATACGCCCGCGAACGGCATCCTGCCGCTGCGCGAGGCGGTGGCGGCGGATTTGCATCGCCGTCATCGCGTTGCCGTTTCGCCGGACCAGGTGCTGGTGGTGCCCGGCGGCAAGGTGACGATGTTCTTCGCTATTCTCATGTTCGGCGAGCCCGGTGCCGAGATTCTCTATCCCAATCCCGGCTTCCCCATCTATGAGAGCGTCATCCGCTTCTCCGGCGCGACGCCGGTGCCGATCGCGCTGCACGAAGCCAAGGGATTTTCCTTCAGCGCCGAGGAAGTGCTGGCGAAGATCACGCCGGCGACACGGCTCATCATCGTCAACAGCCCGGCCAACCCCACCGGTGGGGTGGTGCCGAAGGCGGAGTTCGACGCGCTCGTGAAGGGGCTCGAGCGCCATCCGCACGTCGCGATCCTCAGCGACGAAATCTACGGCGAGATTCTCTATGACGGCGCGAGGCACACGAGCCTGCTCGCCTATCCCGCGATTCAGGATCGCCTCATTCTGCTCGACGGCTGGAGCAAGACTTACGCGATGACGGGCTGGCGGCTCGGCTATGGCATTTGGCCGAAGGCGCTCTTCCCCTTCGCCGAGCGGCTCGCCATCAACTGCCATTCCTGCGTCAACGCCGCGGCGCAATATGCCGGGATCGCCGCGCTCGAAGGCCCGCACGAGCCGCTTCAGCGCATGGTCGCCGCCTTCGCCGAACGGCGGAAGCTCATCACCGCCGGGCTCAATGCCTTGCCCGGCTTCCGCTGCGCCATGCCCGGCGGCGCGTTTTATGCCTTTCCCAATGTCGCCGGCACCGGCATCGATACGCGCCGGCTCGAGGCGCAGCTCCTTGACGAAGTCGGCGTCGCCGTCATCTCCGGCACCAGCTTCGGCGCCTATGGCGAGGGCTACCTGCGCTTCTCCTATGCCGCGAGCCGCGCGGAAATCGAAGAGGCGTTGGCCCGCATCGGCGCCTGGCTCGCGCGGCGGAACGCCGGCGCCTAAGCTCTTTTGCTCGCCGCTTCGATGAGGGCCAAAAGGCGCGGCGGCAGGATAGGGGTTTCGTCGATGCGCACGCCGAAGGGCTCGAGCGCATTTTCGACCGCGGAAATGATCGCCGCGGCGGCCGGGACGCAGCCGGCCTCGCCGACGCCCTTGACGCCCAAGGGGTTGGTCGAAGCGGGATATTCGAGGAGCCGGACTTCGATCTTGGGCATCTCGGTCGAGGTCGCCAGGAGATACTCGGCGAAAGTCGTGGTGATCGGCTGCGCGCCCTCGTCGAAGCCCATCCACTCGTAGAGCGCATTGCCGATGCCATGCGCCGCGCCGCCGTGGATCTGGCCTTCCACCATCATCGGATTGACGGCACGGCCGCAATCGGTGGCGACGATATAGCGCAAGATGCGCACCGCGCCGGTGCCGATATCCACTTCGACCTCGGCGGCGTGGCAGCCGATGCCGTAGGTCAGCGCATCCGGCGCGAAAGTCTGATAGCTCTCGAGCCCCGGCGCGAATTTCCCGGGGATGGCGTAGCCGGGATCGCCGCACAGCACGCTCGCCACTTCGCGTAGGGTTACGCCGTGGCCGGGCACGCCGCGCAGCTCGATGCGGCCGTCGCGCATTTCCAAATCCTCGACCGCGGCCTCGAGCAGATGGGCCGCCATGCCGAGCGCCTTCTGCCGCACGCTGGCCGCCGCGAGGTGGGCGGAGGAGCCTGCCGTCACCGTCTGGCGGCTGGCGAAGCCGCCCATGCCCAAGGGGATCGTCGCGGTGTCGCCGGCAGTTACGGCGATTTCCTCGGGCGCGACGCCCAATTGCTCGGCGCAGATCTGCGCCAGCGCGGTCTTGACCCCCTGCCCCATCGGCATCGCCCCGGTAAAGACCGAGACCCGCCCAGTCCGGCCGACCCGCACCAACGCCGATTCGTAGGGTCCGCGCCCGGTCCCCTTCATGCCGTTGGCGATGCCGATGCCGAGATAGCGTCCGCTCGACCGCGCCGCGTTTTGACGCTGAATAAATGTTTTATATTCAATAGCTTCTATAACACTGTTCATGCTCTTCGGGAAGTCGCCCGTGTCATAGGCGATGGCCGATCCTGAGCGGCTCTTGAGCGGCGTCGTGTAGGGCATCGCCGCCGCCGGTACGAGGTTGCGCTCGCGCACTAAAGCGCGGTCGAGGCCGAGCGCCTGGGCAATGCGATCGAGCGTACGCTCCATGGCGAAGCAGCCCTGGGGATAACCGGCGCCGCGCACCGGCACGGTCGGGACCTTGTTGGTCTCGACGACCAATGCCCGAATCTCATAGGCCGGCAGCACATAGGGACCGGGGAAGGCGGTCGAGGAATTGTAGGCGGTGTTGATACCTTGCGGCGTATAGGCGCCCTGGTCGTGGACCATCTCGCCGCGGACGGCCAGGAGCCGGCCCGCACCGTCGAAGGCGACCTCAAGCTCCCAATACTGGTCGCGCTCCTGGATGCTCGCGAGGAAATGCTCGCGCCGGTCTTCGATCCATTTGATCGGGCGGCGCAGCATCCGGCCGGCCAACGGGATGACGATCTCTTCGGGATACATCAGGAACTTGGCGCCGAAGCCGCCGCCCACATCGGGCGTCACCACGCGCAGCCGATTCTCGTCGAGATCCAGGAGCTCCATGAGGAAGGAGCGCAGCTCATGGGCGAGCTGGGTCGATGACCAGACGGTGAGCCGGTCCTCGCCCGCATCATAGGCGGCGAGCACGCCGCGGCCCTCGATCGAATGCGCGCCGCCGCGATGCTGCTTGAGGCCCAGCTTCAGGCGGTGGGGCGCGCTGGCGAAGGCGGCATCGACCTCGCCATAGCCTTGCCGAATCTCCGCAAGAATGTTGGTGCTGCGGCCCTGGCGCGCCCACGGCGAATCGGGCGCCAGCGCACGCTTGCAATCGGAGACCGCCGGCAGGATGTCGTAATCCACCTCGACCAGCGCGGCGGCGTCTTCCGCGAGATAGCGGGAAGACGCGATGACGACTGCCACCGCCTGGCCGACATAGGCGACCTCGTCCTTGGCGAGCGGGTAGGGCGTACAATGCGGCGGCAGCTTCGAATTGCGGAATTGGATCGGCATTTGTTGCCGCGTCAGATGCGGCGCGAGGTCGGCCAGGGTCAGCACCGCGACGACGCCGGGAGCGGCTTGCGCCGCCGCGG
>DATNIY010000100.1:0-2067 GCA_035604195.1 Allostellaceae bacterium | reverse complement strand
AACGAGTATGCCCAATCCCGACAGGGGAGCGAGAAAAAGCGCCTGGCGCCGGAAATCCGAAATTGAGGCAGGTCAAGGCAGTTGCGGAACTTGGCCCCGATTGTGCGAAGCCCATACTGTGCAATGATCGTCGAAACCTGGGTCCGCCGATGGATAGCGCGCCGCCAGATAAGAGATCGGAAGCCGCCGGCAGGGTCATCGCCGTCCACGGCTCCGTAGTGGACATCGGATTTCCGGCCCATCACCTGCCGGGGATCGGCGAGGCGGTGGCCATCCGGTGGGACATGGGGGCGCCGCTGACGGCGGAGGTGCAGCAGCATCTGAGCGCCGCCAGCCTGCGCGCCGTGGCGCTGGAGAGCACCGCCGGCCTCAGGCGCGGGACGCCGGTCGAGGCCGCGGGCGCTCCGATCCGCGTTCCGGTGGGGGACGCGGTGCTGGGACGGTTGCTCAATGTCCTGGGCGAGCCGACCGACCGAGGACCGGCACTCCCCGAGGGCATCGCGCGCCGGCCGATCCACGCGCCCGCCCCCGGCCTCGATCGCCAGAGCGGCGAGCGGGAGATGTTCCGCACCGGCATCAAGGTAATCGACCTGCTGGCGCCGCTGGTCAGGGGCGGCAAGGCGGCCATGTTCGGGGGTGCTGGCGTCGGCAAGACCGTGCTGATCATGGAGCTGATCCGCAGCACGGTCGAGCGGCACTCCGGCATTTCCGTCTTCGCCGGCATCGGCGAGCGCTCGCGCGAGGGCCATGAGCTGCTGCTCGAGCTGCGCCGGTCGGGCGTGCTGAAGCGCACGGCGCTGGTCTTCGGGCAGATGAACGAGCCGCCGGGCGCCCGCTGGCGCACCGGCCTCACCGCCCTTGCCGTCGCCGAGTATTTCCGCGACGAGGCCAAGGAGAACGTGCTGCTGCTGATCGACAACGTCTACCGCCTGGTCCAGGCCGGGGGCGAGGTCTCGGGCCTGCTCGGCCGGCTCCCCTCCCGGGTCGGCTATCAACCGACGCTGGCGAGCGAAGTCGCCGAATTGGAGGAGCGCATCGCCTCGGTCGCCGGCGCGGCCATCACCTCGATCCAGGCGGTCTACGTTCCGGCCGACGATTTCACCGATCCGTCGGTGACGGCGATCTCAAGCCACATGGACAGCATCATCATGTTGTCGCGCGTGCTAGCGGCTCAAGGTTTCTATCCCGCGATCGATCCGCTCGCCTCGTCCTCGGCGCTGCTCGATCCGTTCGTGGTGGGCGACGAGCATTACAGCATCGCGGAGCGCGCCCGCGAGGCGCTCGCCCGCTTCAAGGACCTCCAGGACATCATCGCGCTGCTCGGCGTCGAGGAGCTCGGCGCCGGCGACCGGTTGATCGTCAAGCGGGCGCGCCGGCTCCAGCGTTTCCTCTGCCAGCCTTTCGCCGTGACGGAGGCCTTCACAGGCGCGGCGGGCCGCAGCGTCCCGCGCGCCGACACGATCGCCGGCTGCCGCGCCATCCTCGAGGGCGAGACCGACGACTGGGCGGAGAATTCGCTCTACATGATCGGAACCCTGGATGAGGCGCGTCAAAAGGAGGCCGCGGCCGCCAAGACGGGACGCCCGTCATGAGGCTGCGCATCATCACGCCGCTCTCGGTGATCGTCGATGAAGACGGCGTGTTGGCGATCTGCGCCGAAGACGCGACCGGCAGTTTCGGCATCCTGCCGCGGCACGCGGACTTTCTCACCAGCCTTGCAATCTCCGTCGTGAACTGGAAAAGCAGCGATGGAACGCGCCGCTATTGCGCGGTGCGCCACGGCGTCTTCACCGTCGCCTCCGGGCAGGACGTCGCAATCGCGACGCGCGAGGCGGTCATCGGCGACGATCTCACCACCCTCGATGAAGTGGTCCTCGGCCGTTTCCACGCCGACATCGAGACCGAGAGGGCGGAACGCGTCGAGAGCGCCCGCCTGCAACTGAACGCGATCCGCCAGATCATGCGCCATCTGCGGCCGGACGGGCGCGGCGCGCCGGGGGCGTTCGCGTGACCCCGCCGCCGACCGAGCCGGGCGAAGAGGATCCGCTGGTGAAGGGGACGCGGCTG
>DATNIY010000099.1:0-31918 GCA_035604195.1 Allostellaceae bacterium | reverse complement strand
CTTCGGCGCCGAGCCGCCCCAGCATCAGCCGCCGCCCGCCGCGCGCGCCCAGCACCTCCGCGAAGAGCTCGTAGGGCGGCATGAAATCGACGCGGCCCAAGAGACCGCCGAGCAGCTCGGCCGCGCGCGAGAAGGCCGGATGCTCGCCGGCACGCGCTCTGAGCTCGGGCCAGAGCCGCCCGCGCCTGCCATGCGCCAAGCGAAAGAGCTGATCCTCGTCGAGGCCGCAGATTGGCCCCTTGAGCACCGTTGCGAGAGTCAGATCGTCCTCAGGCAGCAACAGGAACTGCGCCAGCGCCAGCAGATCCTGTACCGCGAGCTGATCGGTCAGCATCATTCGGTCGGCGCCGGCGACATCGACCTTCTCTTGCTTCAAGGCGCGGACGAGTTCGACCACGAACGGCCCGCGGCGGCGAACCAGCACCAGGACATCGCCGGCGCTGAGCGGCCGGTCGCGCGCCGGCAGGCGCTCGCCTGAATCGAGCCAGCCCCGCAGGGTCCGGGCGATGGCGCGCGCAAGACGGGCCGGCGGCGCGCGCTCTTGACGCTGAACGATGGGCAGCTCCCAGGGTTCGAGCGAGGGCGGATCGACTGGCTCGACCGGCGGCCACAGCTCCACAAGCCCGCCGGCGCCGGCGCGATAGGGCGCGTGACGGATCGGCGCGCCATCGAGCGCCACGCCCGAAGCGGCGGGAGCGCGCGCGAACACGGCATCGATCGCCGCAAGCACTGCCGCCGTCGAGCGGAAGGAGATGTCGAGATCGACGGTCCGCCACTCTTCCTGCGCGTCTCTGACCCGCCTGGCGAAATGCTCGCGCATATGCAGGAAGGCCAGGGGATCGGCGCGCTGGAAGCTGAAGATCGACTGCTTGGCGTCGCCCACCGCGAAGACGGTGCGGCCCGGCGCCCGCGCGCCCATCCCGGCGAAGAACTCGTCGGCGAGCGACTGCACCACTTGCCATTGCTCGGGGTTGGTGTCCTGGGCCTCGTCGATGAGGATGTGATCAAGCCCGCCATCGAGCTTGAACAGCACCCAAGGCGCCACGCCCGGCCGGCGCAGCAGATCGCGCGCCCGCAGCACCAGATCGTCGTAATCGAGCCGCGCCCGCTCGTTCTTGTGCCGCTCGTAGAGCGCCAGGAGCGCGCCGCCGAGCGTGACGAGCGCGCCGGTCGCCTGCAGCAGTGCGGCCGCGTTGCGCCGGCGCAGCACTTGGCCAAGCCGAGCCGCTTCGCAGCGCAGCGCCGCCTCGGCCTGCGGCGCGCTTGCAGCGACGGCTTTGGTCAAGATGTCTTTGCGCTCCCCGCCCTCTTTGGTGAAGAACACGCCGAGATATTGATTGCAGTACGCAGCACGCTCGGCGACCTGCTCGAGCCAGCGCACGATGATTGCGCCACGCTCCTGGTCGCGCTTGCTGGCGCTGGCGAGCATGGCGCGCGCGGCTTCCGCCAAAGCTGCTTCATCGGCGGCGCCCGCGACGCAGGCGGCAGCGACGACCGCCTCGGACGTTGTCCCCACGGCCACGCCAAGGAGCCGGGCGAGCCGCTCCGCAAGCGCCGCCTCGCCCGCCACGAGCGCATGGACGAGACGCGCACGGTCGCGGATCAGCTCCGTCATCAGCTCGTCGAAGGTGCTTTCCGCGATCCGCGCGGTCACTTCCTGAAGCGCCGCCGCGAGCCGCGCGTCGCCGCCGCCGCGCGCCAGGCTCAGCATCTCGTCGCGCGCCATGCCAAGCGCATCGGTGGTGTCGCGCTCGTCCATCAGCTCGAAATGCGGCGCGATCCCGGCCTCGAGCGGGAAGCGGCGCAACAGCGACTGGCAGAAGGCATGGATGGTCTCGATCTTCATGCCGCCGGGCGTGTCGAGGACGCGGGCGAAGAGCCGCCGCGCCCGCGCCATCGCATCGTCGTCGGGCGCGCGGCCGGTCAAGGCCTGCAGTTCCTGCGCGAGCTTGCCGTCGGCGATGGTCGCCCAGACGCTGAGGCGATCATGGAGCCGGTTCGCCATCTCGGCCGCCGCCGCCTTGGTAAAGGTGAGGCAAAGAATGCGCGCGGGCTCGCTGCCGCCGAGCATCAGCGCCAGCACGCGGTCGGTCAGGACCTTGGTCTTGCCGGTGCCGGCCGAGGCGGCGACGAAGACCGACGCGCCGGCGTCGGAGGCCTGTTGCTGCACCCGTGCGGCCGCGAGCGCGCGCTGGCGCTCGCCGATCATTCCTCGCCCTCGCGCGCCGCCGACCACTCCTTGACCCGTGCCAGATGGTCGTAATCGCTGTAGCGCGGCGCCCATTCCGGGCGCGGCACGGCGCGATAGGGGGTTGCCCGATCGTCGAAGGCCGCAATGAGCCGCGCAAGCCCGGCAACCGCGCCGGCAATCCGTGTCGGCAGATCGCCGCTCTCCGCGACCGGGCGCACCTCGCCGGCAGGATCGCCGCCGGTGAGCCGCCAAAAGGCCAGCTCGCTCACCGGCGCGGCAGCGATGCCGGGAAAGCCGCCGGCCTCGGCGATCGCCGCTTCGAGCGGCAGCTGCGGCGCGAAGCCCAGATCGACCTCACGCTGCGACGGCAGGGTTCCCGTCTTGTAATCGATGATGGCGATGCCGCCGTCCTTCAGCCGATCGATGCGGTCGGCCTTGGCGACGAGCCGGAACGGCCCGGCCGGGCCGGCAAGCGCAAGCTCGCCGCGGCACTCGCTGTAAGTGGCGGCGATCTGCGCGCGCCGCGCCGCCTCGCCGGCGACGAACCAGCGAGCAATGCGCTCGAAGCGCGGCCACCAGAAGGCGCGCACGCCGGGCCGGTCGAGCGCGGCGCCGAAGGCGTGGCGCCCAATATCCAAGAGCCGTGCCACCGCATCCGCCGGCAGGCCGTCGGGACAAGCGCGCAGAAAATCATCGAGCGCCTGGTGGATGAAGCTGCCGCGCTCGGCCACGCCCGGATCGGCATCGAGCGGATCGAGCGCCTTGAGACCGAGCACGCGGCGCGCATAGATCGCGTAGGGATCGCGCATCCAGGTCTCGATCTCCGTGACGGAGAGCCGGCGCGGCCGGGCGCTCAGCGGCGGTCGCGGCTCCGGCGCGCCGAGCGCCGCCGGCGCCGCCGGCGCGTCGATGAGCCCCTGCCACGCCAAGGGCTCGGCGCCGGCGCCGAGCCGGTCGGCCTGGCCCGCGGCCTTCAGCACGGTTTCGAGCCGCAGCAGCCAGCGCGACGGCACGGTGGGCGCGCCTTCGATCCGCTCGGCCCGCGTCAACACGACATCGCGGGCGCCGAGCGCTTGGGCGAAATCATGCGCGGCGATGCCGATGCGGCGCTCCGGCTCGGACAGGCCGAGACGGCGGCGCATCGGCCGCGACAGCCAGGGATCGCTTTCGGTCTCGGGCGGCCAAACGCCTTCGTTGAGCCCGCCCAGGATCAGGCGGTCGGCATGCTGGAGCCGCGCCTCGAGCAGCCCCCAGATGAAGAGCCGGGGATGGCGGCCATAGACCGGCCGCACCACCGGACCGGCGATCAGCGCCTCGAAGAGCGCCGGATAATCGCCGCCGGCGAGCGCGGGAAAATCGGGCGCAGCCGTCAACAGCTCGTTCATCACCTGCGCCGCGGCCTCGCCGGCGCTCTCGCACCACAGCCGGTCCGCGCCGGCCTCGCGATCGGTGCGCGCCAGCGCCTCGGAAGCGGCGATGTGACGGGCGACCAGGGTCGCAAGATCGGTCTCGCGCGCCGCCAGCGCCGCGGCGAGCGGCGCGAGATCGCGCCCGGTATCCGCAATGAGACCGGCGAGCGCGGGATCGACCTCGCTGTCCGCCCGACGCTGCTCCGCGAGCGCGGCGGCGAGACCATCGACCCCCGGCGCCGGCCGCGGGCCACGCAACGCCTCGATCTCGAGCACGCGGACCAGCGCGCGCAACGCCTCGGGCGGCCGGCCCAGCGCGGCGAGCGGATGCTTCAGCAAGGCCAGCAGCGGCAACGGCGCCAATTCCTGCGCCACCGCGTCGAGGACGAGGCGCAGGAACACGCCCGGCGGCGTGCGGTTGAGCGGCAGGCCGGCGGAATCGTCGATGTCGATGCCCCAGCGGCGCAGCTCGGCGGCGACCCGGCGCGCCAAGCCGCGGTCGGGCGTCACCAACGCCGCCACCGCGCCGGGCGTCTCCAAACTCTCGCGCAGAAGGAGGGCGATGACCGAGGCTTCTTCCTGCGGCCCGGGGCAGTCGAGGCGGCGCAGGCCAGCCAATGCACGGGCGTCGATCCGGCCGAGGTTGCGCCAGCGCTCGCAGCTCGCGGCCGGGCGCAGCGCTTCGGCGACGAGCCGGCTGCGCGCCGGCGGCGCGCCGCGCAGCGCCGCCGCGTCGCGCACCTTCGGCACGGGCCAAACCTGGACCGCCGCCGGATCGAGATCGAGGCGCATCAGGAGCCGCGCCATCAGATGTTGCGGGTGACTGGGATCGGCGAGGATCTCGGTCCAGGTCTCGGCATCGTTGCCCTGATCGAGGCCGGGCAGCACGACAGTGCCTTGCGCCAGACCGGCCACCGCCGCGACGAGATCGGCCACCGCGGGAATGCCGCCGGTAATGCCGGCCGCGATCACCGGATGAAGCGGCGGGGTGTTTCGCCAGGACTCGATCTGCGCCTGCAACAGCCGGTTGCGCCGGTCGGCCGGATCAAGACAGCCGATCTCGGCCAGCATCGGCGGCCAGTTGTCCTTGATGATGGCGAGAAATTTCAGCACCTGCTGCCAATGCTCGGCATGTTCCTCCGGCACGAGCTCGGCGAGGCCTTCGAGATCGCAGCCTTCCGCCTGCACCTCGTCGAGGAAGCGCGCGAGCTCGGCGGCGAGCGGCGCCGCCTGTCCCGGTGCGAGCGGACCGGTGCCCTGCGCCCGGCCCCAAGCGAGAACCAGCTGCGCCAGAGTCAGGCGGCGGCGCAGCTCCGGCACCGCGGGCGCCACCTCGAGCGCGTCGCCGCTCTCGCCTTCATCGGCAAGCAGCGCCAGCTCCTCGGCATCGAGATCGCCCACCGGCATCAGACGCGGCAAGAGCAGCGCGCGGCCCTGGCTCGCGCGCAGGAACGAATCGGCGAGCGCGCGGGCGGCGCGCCGCGTCGGCAGCAGGATCGTCATGCGGGCGAGCGCCAGAGGATCCTTGCCGGCGCGTGCCCTGAGGCCCGCGACCAGCGCATCGAGGAAGGGCAGATGCGGCGGGACGGTGAAGACCGCGGCCAAGCTCAGCGCTCGACGCGATGCGAAGCAAGCCGCTCCTCGGCCTGCGCCAGACCGGCAGCGGTGCCGATGTGATACCACTCGCCGTCATGCACCAAAGCCGAGAGCCGGCCTGCCGCCATCGCCCCGTCCCACAGCGGGTTGAGCGAGAAGACGCCCGTCCCCGCCCCCTCGAACAGGCGGCGATGCAGAATTTCGATGCCGGCGAAGAGATGCGCCGCCACTTCGCGCTCGCGGCGCCGGCGCACGCCCCCCAGGGGATCGACGATGAAATCGCCCGGGCCCTCATAGCCCACGGCGCTGGTCGTGCGCTGCAGCAGCAAGAGCGCGTCGTCCCGCGCCGGATCGAAGGCGCGGGCCAAGCGCGCCAGTGCCGAAACCTTGCCGTCGAGCCAGAAGACGTCGCCGTTGACGGCATAGAACACCTCGCCGAGCAGCGGCAGGGCGCGCGCGATGCCGCCGCCGGTGTCGAGCAGTTCCGGCTCTTCGGAAAACCGCACCTCGACATCGCGCCGCGCGCCGAGATGCTCGGCGAGCATCTCGCCCTTGTAATGGAGGTTGACGACGACGCGCTTGACCCCGGCCGCGACGAGCCGGTCGATCGCATGGTCGATCAGCGGGCGGCCGGCCAGAGCGACCAGCGGCTTCGGCAAATGATCGGTGACGGGCCGCATGCGCATACCCAGTCCGGCGGCGAGCACCATGGCGGTTTCGGGCGCGGCGCTCATTGCGACAAGCCGGGCTCGGGAATGCGCCGCGCCGCTTGTGGAATGTGACGGTCGAGCCATTCCGCCAGCGGCGCCAGCGCGGGCTCCCGCAAATCCTGCTCCAGGAGCCGCCAAACGCGCGGGATGTGCGCGAGATAGGCGGGTTTGGCATCGCGCGCGCATAGCCGCGTGAAGATGCCGATGATCTTGCAGTTGCGCTGCGCTCCCAAGAGCGCATAGGAGCGCGCGAACGCCGCGCGGTCAAGCGCCGGGAAGGCGGCGAGGAAACGCTCATACATCGCTTCCGCCAAGCCGCTCGGCACATCGCGCCGCGCATCTTCGAGCAGCGAGACGAGATCGTAGCTCAGCGGTCCCAGCACCGCGTCCTGGAAATCCAAGAGGCCGCAGGCGGCGATCCCATCGCGGCCCGGAAGCCGCATCAGATTGTCGACATGATAGTCGCGCAACACCAAGGTCTCCGGCACCGCCCGTGCCAGCGGCAAAAGCGCGCGCCACAGCTCGAGATAGCCCGCGCGCAGCGCCGGATCGGTCGGCGCTCCCGCGATCGCCGGCAGATACCAGTCCACCAGCAGCGCCGCCTCGGCGAGGAGACGCGCCTCGTCATAAGGCGGCAGGAAGGCGGCGGATTCGCGCGCAAAGCGCCGATTGAGCGCGATCAGCACATCGACGGCGAGGCGATAGAGCGGCTCTTCCGCCGCGCCGCGCGACAGCAGCCGCGAATAGGTGTCGTCGCCGAAATCCTCGAGCAGCAGCAGTCCCGCCGCGATGTCCTCGGCGAGAATCCGCGGCGCGCTCAGCGCCATGCCCCGAAGGAGCCGTGCCACGGCGAGGAAGGGACGCACATCCTCCTGCGGCGGCGGCGCATCCATGAGCAGCGCCGTGCCGCGCGGCGCCGCGAGTCTGACATAACGACGGAACGACGCATCGCCCGCCAGTGGCGCGAGGGTCGAATCGCCCCAGCCGGCAGCGGCAATGAACGCCGCGATGTGTTCGGCGCGCTCAGCCATCGCCCAGGCCGGCCAATCGTGGCGCCCAGCTTGGGCCCGCCGCCAGCGTCGCCACGCGCGCTTCGCTGCTGCCGCCGGGCGCAAGATCGATTCTGAGGTGCTCCGCCGGCAAAAGCGGCCCGAGGCGGTCCGGCCATTCGATTAGGCTGACCGCCTCGGCGAAGGCGTCTTCGATGCCGAGCTCCAAGGCCTCTTCCGGCTTGCGCAGCCGGAACAGATCGAAGTGCCATACGGTCGGGCCGGCGGCGAAGGCGTAGACTTCAACCAGGGTGAACGTCGGACTCGGCACCTCCTCGGCGCCGGCGCCGCGGGCGCGGATGAAGGCGCGCGCAAAGGTGGTCTTGCCGCTGCCCAAGGGACCGGCCAGCGCGATCACATCGCCGCGGCGCGCGCGCGCGGCAATTTGTTCCGCCAGGCGGGCGGTGGCGCTCTCATCGGCAAGCTTGAGGACGCTAGAGATCGGAACCACGCATTCTCTTTTTAAGCCGAACAGCCGGCGCACCGCAACGGCTGCAACGCGTAGTTGCCATGCGGTCGCCGCGGGTCCGGCTGGCCGCGCCTTAGCGGCAGCGCGCCCGGCGCGCTAAGATCGCCCGCCATGGACGCGGCGGATCTCCGGATCTTCGAGGCGGTGGCGCGGCTCGGCGGCATGAACCGGGCGGCGGCCGAGCTGCACACCGTGCAGTCGAACGTGACGCAGCGCATCCGTCTGCTCGAAGAGGAGCTCAATGCGCCGCTCTTCCGCCGCCACAGCCGCGGCGTCGCGCTGACCGAGGCCGGGCGGCGTCTCCTGCCCTATGCGATTCGGGTGCTGCGGCTCATCGAGGATGCGCGGCGCGCGGTGGCCGATGACGGGACGCCGGAGGGACCGCTCGCCATCGGCTCGCTCGAGACCACCGCGGCGCTCCGACTCTCGCCGCTGCTGGCGAATTTCGTTAAGGCCTATCCGCAAGTCGATCTCGCGCTCCGCACCGGCACCACTGCGGAGCTGGTCGAGGAGGTGCTGGCGCATCGCCTCGACGGCGCCTTCGTTTGCGGCCCGGTCGATCATCCCGCGCTCGCCGGGGAAGTAGTGTTCCGCGAGGAGTTGGCGCTGTTGACGGCGCGCTCGGTGCGCAAGCTCGACGCGGTCTTTGCCAAGGGCAGTCTCGACATCGTCGTGCTGCGGCTCGGTTGCTCCTACCGCCAGCGGCTCGAGGAAATCCTGGCGCGGCGCGGCATCGTCCGCTTGCGCCGGCGCGAGTTCGGCACGCTCGAGGCGATTATCGCCTGCGTCGCCGCCGGGCTCGGCGTGACCCTGCTGCCGAAGAGCCTGATCGGCCCGGTCTGGCGCGCGGGCCGGGTGGCACTCCATGCCTTGCCGGCGGAGGAGGCAATCGTCGACACGCTCTTTATCCGCCGCCGCGACGGATTCGTCTCGAGCGCGCTCGCCGCCTTCCTGCAACAGGCCCGGCCGGCGCTCGCCGCGGCGGAGTGAGGGCTATCGCCGCGCCAGATAAGCCCTATCAGGCAAAACCATTTCTCCCGTTCTGCCGGCGCTCTTAGATAATTGAAGCACGCAGTCCCAACGACGCTCAGGAGGCATTGATGCCGATCGAGACCGGGTTGATGCGGCGCCTCGGATTGGCGCATCCGATCATTCAGGCGCCGCTGGCTGGCGGCGGCGATACGCCGGCGCTGGTCGCCGCCGTCTGCGAGGCGGGGGCGCTGGGCTTCATCGGCGCCGCTTATCTGACGCCGCAGCAAATCGCCGAAGCGGCGCGCGAAGTGCGGCAGCGCACGCCGCGGCCTTTCGGCGTCAACTTATTCGCGCCGTTGGCCCAGGCGACACTGCCGCCCGATCCAGGGCCGGCGCTGCGCCGGGTCATGCCGTTCTTCGCCGAACTCGGCCTGCCGCCGCCGGCCGCGCCGAATCCGCCCGAGGATTCCTTTGCGCAACAGCTCGCGGCGGCATTGGACAGCGGAGCTGCGGTCTTCAGCTTCACGATGGGCCTCCTGCCGGCAGCGGCGCTTGCCGCCGCGAGAGAGCGCGCCATGTTCCTGATGGGCACCGCGACCACGGTCGATGAGGCGGTCGCGCTCGAACGCGCCGGAGTCGATGCCGTGATCCTGCAAGGCAGCGAAGCCGGCGGTCACCGCGCCAGCTTTGCCGTTGACTTCGAGGCAGGCATGGTCGGCACGATGGCGCTGGTGCCGCAAGTCGCCGATGCCGTCGGCGTGCCGGTGGTGGCCTCGGGCGGCATCATGGACGGCAGAGGCATCGCCGCCGCCCTGGTTCTCGGCGCCGAGGCGGCGCAGCTCGGCACCGCCTTTCTCACCTGCGAGGAGTCGGGCGTGCCCGAGGCCTACAAGGCAGCGATCATGGCCGCGCGCGAGCATGAGACCGGCATGACCCGCGCCTTCTCGGGCCGCCCGGCGCGCGGCATCGTCAACCGCCTCATGAAGGAAGTGGGCGCTGACCCCGCCGCGATCCTGCCCTTCCCGCTGCAGAATGCGCTGACGCGCCCCCTGCGCAGCGCCGCCGCGAAGCAGGGCCGGGCGGAGTTTCTCTCGCTCTGGGCGGGCCAGGGATTGGGCCTCGCCCGCCGGCAGAAGGCGGCACAGCTGATCGAGCGCCTGGCGCGCGAAACCGCGGCGGCGATCGCGCGGATAGCGTGATATCAGGGATAGGCGGACTTGATTCGCAAGTTTCGCCTTCTTATCTGCGACCAAAGTCGCCGATGGGGCCACGATGAAGAGCGAAGTAGGCTCGTTTCGGACGCTGTATGAAGCGAACCACCAGCTGGTTTGGCTTCTCCTTGCACGTATGGTCGGGCTCCAAGAAGCCGAGGATTTGACCCAAGCCGTATTCACAAAGGCCGCGAACGCCCTGCCAACCTTCCGCGGCGACGGCCAGATATCGACCTGGCTCTATCGCATCGCCGTCAATGTTGCCGCCGACTGGCTGTGTAGCCGATCAACCCACGATGCCAAGCTAACGGTCCCGCTTCCTGACGAATCGGACGAGGACGTGCGCGCCGCGGCTATCGGCGCGGTGGATATCGATAGCCAGCCGTCTCCCGAACAGGAACTCGCCGACAAGGACATGCGCGACTGCATCCGCGGCGAAATCGGGAAACTTCCCGACGCCCATCGCACCGTCTTCATGCTCAGCGCCCTTGGCGGGCTGACCGACGACGAGATCGCTCAGACCCTCGGCATCAGTCGGGGCAATGCCAAGGTGAGGCTGCACCGGGCGCGGCAGGAGTTTAAGAAAATCATCGAAGCGCGGTGCGACTTCTACCGTAACGAGCTGTCCTGCAAGCCCACCTCGCCCGATTGTTGCGCTCCCTCGCAGCGATCGGACTGATCCAGCACGAGACGCTAAAGCCGTGTAACTTTTTCAGGGTCCTTCCCGTCTAAGGATTCAGACGAGGAGGTGACCAATCATGGAATACGCATGGTTCTTTCCGTTCGTCATGATCGCGCTCTGCGTGTTCATGGGGAGACGGTGGATGCGTGGCTGCTGCCGATAGATCGACAACACCTGCGCAAGTGTAACCCATATTCACGGGCACGACCGATGATGTCCTTCGCTGCACGACTCGATGAGTTGAAAACACCGATTTGGATCGCGCTGGCGATCCTCGGGTTCGTTTTTTGGTGGCCGCTGGGTCTCTTGATCTTGGCCTATACGCTATGGAGCGGAAAAATGGGATGCTGCGGAATGAACTTCGGCCGCTGGCGCGACGATACGAGCCGCCGGGCACGGGACTGGTGGCATGAGCCGCGAACCAGCGGCAACCAAGCCTTCGACGAATACCGAGCCGCGACCTTGCGGCGCTTGGAAGAGGAGCAGCTCGAGTTTCGGGAATTTCTCTCGCGCTTGCGGATGGCCAAGGACAAAGCCGAGTTCGACCAATTCATGACCGAACGCGACCTCCGATCAGAGCCGCAGCCGCAAGCCTGACGAATCCCGCAAACCGATTGAAATCGCGGTATTCATTGCAAGGGAGATGCAGCCGTGTACCAGAGCATCTCAGCACGTCTCATTTCTTTCTTTATCGTCATGATGGAGCCGCTTCAGGCGCTTGCTCAGACACAACTGCCGACCGCTCCGCAACCGCCCCAATGGTACGGGCCTGGTCCATGGTGGATGTGGGGCGATGGCTATGGGTGGCAGTATTGGTGGATTTGCCCGCTCATGATGCTGTTCATGATCGTCGTTTGTGCCGCCGTCTTCTTCATCGTTCGGCGCTCATGGGCTGACGGTCCGCATCATTGGGAACCGCCGTGGCGTGGCCCAAGCCACTCAGCCTTGCAGATTCTAAGCGAACGCTTCGCGAGAGGCGAAATCCAAAAAGACGAGTACGAGGAGAAGAAGGCTACAATTCTCTCCGGTGGACAGCGTTAGCAAGCGACCCTCTGCGCTTGATTTCCTCCGGTGTCACGGTACCGAATGAGCCGCGCGCTCAGGCCGAGCGCAAGGCCGGCGCTTCCTCCGCCGTGTCGAGGTCGAGAATGCAGGTGACGGTGGTGCCGCTGCCCGGCGCCGATTCGAGCTCGACCCGCCCGCCATGCAGTTCGATGAAGCTCTTGACGAGCGAGAGCCCGAGGCCCGCGCCCGCTTGGCGCATCTGCGGATGGCCGCGCTCGAACTTGCCGAAGATGCGCGCCTGATCCTCCTCGGCGACGCCGACGCCGGTATCGGCGACGATGAGCTTGAGCTGATCGCCCTCGCGCCGCGCCGCAAGCGTCACCGTGCCGCCCGCTGGCGTGAACTTCAGCGCGTTCGAGGTCAGATTGAACAGCGCCTGCTTCAGCCGCCGCTCGTCGGCGAGGATGGTGCCGATATCGGGCGGACAGTCGAAGTCGAGCTTGATGCCCTGACTGCGCGCGCGCTCGCGGCTCAAGGTGACGACGCTCGCCATCATCGCATGCACGTCGACCGCATGCGTCTCGATCTGCATGTAGCCGGCCTCGATGGTCGCGAGATCGAGGATGTCGTTGATCAGCGACAGGAGCTGGTTCGAGCTTTCGATGATGCCGCGCGCATGTTCGAGCTGGCGCGGGTTGAGGGCGCCGAAATATTGGTTGGCCAGGATCTCGGCGAAGCCCAGGGTGGCGTTCAAGGGCGTGCGCAGCTCGTAGGAGACATTGGCGATGAACTCGCTCTTGAGCCGGTCGGCGGTCTCGAGCGCCTCGTTGCGCTCGAGGAGCGCATGCTCGACGCGCGTCGAATCGGTAACGTCGAGATAGCTCAGCAGCACGTTGCCGTCGGGCAACGGCACCGTTGCCGCCTGCAGGATCGAGCCGTCGCGGCGCTCGAGCCGCGTGCTCGCGGCGGCATGCGACATCAGCCGGGCGATGATGCGGCGCTTTTGTTCCGGCCAATTCGCGCCGTCGTCGAAAAAGACGCGGGTCTTCTCCGCGATCTCCGCGACATGCGGTTCGCCCGCGAGATCCTCGGGCGCCAAGAGCCACATCTGGCCATAGGCCGGGTTCGACAGCTTGAGGCGTCCGTCGCTGCCGAAGACGGCGACGGCCTCGTAGAGATGGTCGAGCGTCGCGCGCTGGACTTCGATGAGGGTGTTGTAGGAGCGCTCGAGCGCGAGCTTGTCGGTCACGTCCTCGTAGGCGAAGGTCAGGCCGCCGAAGGGATGCGGGCTGACGAGCAGCCTGACTGTGCGCTCGTCCGGCAGGTGCAGCAGCTCTTCCTGCGGCTCGATGAGCGAGGTGAACATCGCGCGCTGCTGCTCTTTGAAGGCGCGGAAATCGACGTATTCCGGCAGCCGCCGCCGCTCGCGCAGCCGCTCCAGCACCTCATCGAGCGTGGGCTCGGTCTGCAGCCAATCCTCCTCCAGGTGCCACAGACGCGCGAAGGCGGTGTTGAAGAAGCTGACCCGCGTGTCGGGCCCATAGATGGCGATCGCCACCATGGCGTTCTCGAGCACCTCGGCATGCGCGGCGATGTGCCGGGCGAGCTCGCCTTCGGCGCTTTCGCGGTCGGTGACGTCGCGGGCCCAGCCGACGATCTCGTCCGAGCCGGCGAGCGGCGACTCGGTGATCTCGACCAGGCGGCGCGAGCCGCCGATGACGATGTGATGACTCTCGGTTTGCGCGGCGCCTTGGTCGCGGGCGAGCCCGGCGAGCGCCCGGCCGCCCTCGCCGATTGCGCCTGCCGCGATCTCGCGTCCTTCGGCGACGGCGCGTTCGGGTTGCGCATCGACGGCGGCGGCATAGGCGCGGTTGCAGTCGATGAGCTTCAAGTCCTTGTCGCGCCGCCACACCGGCAGCGCCAACGCATCGAGCACCCGGCGCAGGCCATCCTGCTCGCGTTCGGCCGCGGCGCGGGTCGCGCCGTCGAGGAACCAGACCAGATCGGCCGTCGGCGCGCCCTCAGCGCTCGCGACACGCCGGCCAACGACCTCGAGCGGCGCGCCGCTCCCCGCGAGTCGCGCGGCGAGGATGAAGGGCGCGCCGACCGTCTTCAGCCGCGCCACGGCGCGATCGAGCGCCTCGCGGCTTTTCGGCGCGAGCGCGGCCCGCACGCCCGCGAAGTCGCGGATGCCGGCGAAGGCCGCGATGGGACCGGGATCGAAGCTCTCGCCGCCTGTGGCGCGTGCGGCATAGAGCGCCGCCGGCACGCCCTTGAGCAGCGCGGCACTCTCGGCATAAGCTTCGGCGAGCCGCGCGCCCTCGCCCTCGGCCCGCGCCAGGCGCCGCGTCAGCCGCTGCAGCGCCACGACCGCCACTGCCACCGCGGCGATCACAACCAGCACCGGCGGCAGCACGACCGCCGTGGCGTCGAAGGCATAGGCAGGCACGGGCAGCAGCAGAGCCGCCGCGGTTCCGCCGAGCCCGAGCAAGACTCGCAACCCTACCCCCTTTCGCGGTCTGCCGATCCGCGACGATTATGGCTTGGTTGCGCTTGGCACAGGCGAAAAAAAGCGACTCGGGGGGCTGGACGGCCTCAGGCGAGCGCGTTGAAATCGTCGAGCAGGCTCGCGATCCGCCCGTCATCGAGCTGGTCCATGATGGCGCGGGCGCGCAGCGATGCCGCGACCAGGTCGAGGCTGCGGATGCGCTGCTTCACCCGGCCGATATTGGCCGGCGCCATCGACAGATCGCGGATGCCCAATCCCAGAAGAAGCGCGGTATAGCGCGGATCGCCCGCCATCTCGCCGCACAGGCTCACCGGCTTGCGCGCGCGCAGCGCCGCCTCGACCGCGAACTGGATGAGGCGCAGCACCGCCGGGTGCAGCGGATTGTAGAGATGCGCCACTTGCTCGTCGCCGCGGTCGATGGCGAGGGTGTACTGGATGAGATCGTTGGTGCCGATGGCGAAGAAATCGGCGACGCTGGCGAGCGCGTCGGCGGCCAGCGCCGCGCCGGGGATCTCGATCATCACGCCCAAGGGCGGCAGGCGCGCCGGCAGCCGCACGCCGCGGCGGCGCAAGCGCCGCACCACTTGGTCCATTTCCTCGCGCACCTCGCGGATCTCGCCCGCGCTCGAGATCATCGGCAGCAGAATCCGCACCGGACCGTGCACCGCCGCCCGCAGCATCGCCGCAAGCTGAACATCGAGCAGCCGCCGCTCCTTGAGCGAGAGGCGAATCGCGCGCAAGCCCAGCGCCGGGTTGGCGGCTTCGCTCCCCACCATCGCCGTGAGCGGGGCGGCGAGCTTGTCGCCGCCGATGTCGAGGGTGCGAATGGTCACGGGCCGACCGTCCATGCCGCGAACCAGTGCGGCATAGGCGCCATATTGCTCGTCCTCGTCGGGAAGATCCTGCCGGTTCATGTAGAGAAACTCGGTGCGCACCAGCCCCAGTCCCATGGCGCCGGCGGCGAGCGCCTGCTCGAGTTCGCGCGGCAGCTCGAGATTGGCCTCGAGCGTGATCTCGACGCTGTCGCGCGTCACCGCCGGCAGCCGCGCCAGGCGCGCCAGGCGACGCTGTTCGCGCGCAAGCTCGTGCTGCCGTTCGGTATAGCGCTCGATCGTCGCCTCGGTCGGATTGACCACCACCAGCCCGGCGCCGCCGTCGATGATGATCGCGTCACCGGAATCGACCTGGCCGAGGAGCCCAGCGACGCCGAGCACCGCCGGGAGATTGAGCGCCCGTGCCATGATTGCCGTATGCCCTTCGGCCCCGCCCAGCACCGTCGCGAAGCCGGCGATGGAGCGCGGGTCGAGCAGCGCGGCGTCGGCCGGGCTCAATTCCTCGGCGATAATGACGGTGCCCTCGGGCAGGCCCTGGTAGGCGGCGTAAGGCGTCTTGGTGAGATTGCGCACCAGCCGCGCGCCGACGACACGAATATCGTCGATGCGCGCCGCGAGATAAGCGTCCTCCATGGCCGCGAAGCTGTCGGCGATGTCGGCGATCTCGATCTGTACGGCGCGCTCGGCGTTGACGCGCTCCTCGAGGATGCGGCGCTCGACCCCGCGTACCAGCCGCGAATTGGTCAGCATCGCCACATGGGCGTCGAGCAGGAAGCCGATCTCTTCGGCCGCCGCGCCCGGCAGCCCCGCGGCCTTGCCCTTGAGCTTGCGGAGCTGCTTCAGCGACAGCGCGAGCGTGGTGCGGAAGCGCTCGAGCTCGGGCGCGATCGCGTCGGCATCGAGCCGGTACTCCGGCACGGCGATCTCGCCGGCCTCGCTGACGAAGGCCGAACCCATGGCGACGCCGGGCGAAATCCCCAGCCCGTGCAGCACGCGTTCCGGCTTGGCCCGGGCCTCGTTACCCCTGCTCATCGAAGCCGCCGGCGATGAGTGCGGCGAGCGCCGCCACCGCGGCCTCGGCGTCGGGACCGGTCGCGCGCAGCTCGAGCGACGTCCCCGGGCCGGCCGCGAGCATCATCAGCCCCATGATCGAACGGCCGGAGACCGAAGTCCCGTTCTTGGCGACGGTGACCTCGACATCGAACTGCCAGGCGAGCTTGACGAAGCGGGCGGCGGCGCGGGCGTGCAGGCCGCGGCGGTTGCAGATGGTGACGATCCGCCGCGCCGTCGTGCCGTGGCCGGGCTTGCCCGCGTCATTCATCCGCGAACGTCGGCCAGCAGCTGCGAGGCGACATTGATGTATTTCCGCCCGGCCTCCTGCGCGCCGCGCACCGCATCGGCGAGGGATTCGGTCTGCCGCAGGCTCGCCAGCTTGATCAGCATCGGCAAATTGATGCCGGCGATGACCTCGATCTTGGCCTTGTCCATGATCGAGATCGCTAGATTCGACGGCGTCCCGCCGAACATGTCCGTGAGCACGACGACGCCGTCGCCGGTATCGACCTCGCTGGCCCCGCGCAGAATGTCCTGCCGGCGCTGCTCCATGTCGTCTTCGGGCCCGATGCAGATCGCGGCGATATTGCGCTGCGGCCCGACGACATGCTCGAGCGCCGCGACGAACTCGGCGGCGAGGCGGCCGTGAGTGACAAGCACCATTCCGATCATGCGATGTCCCTTATTGACTGCGGCGGCACCGCGGCGCCGGACAATCCGACGGTCTCGCCGGAGCGGTCGAGGTCGCGATGCGCGAGGTCGACCGGCCGTCCCTTGGCTCTGAACCACGCGGCCAGGCGCTCGGCGACATAGACCGAGCGATGGCGGCCGCCAGTGCAGCCGATGGCAATGGTAAGATAGCTCTTTCCTTCCCGCTCGAAACGCGGCAGCAGCTCGTCGAGCCAATGGCACAGCTCGTCGAAGAGCCGCGGGAAATCGGCATCGGCCTCGATGAAGGCGCCAATTGCGGGATCGCACCCGGTCTTGGGGCGCAGCGCCGCGACGTAATGCGGATTGCGCAGGAAGCGCACGTCGAACACCAGATCCGCATCGCGCGGCAAGCCATGCCGGTAGGAGAAGGAAGTGATGAAGATCGAGATGCGCTGTTGGGCGCGCGCGAAATTGCCCTGGAGGAGACGCTTCAGATCGCCCGGGGTGAGCGTCGACGTATCGACGACCAAATCGGCGCGGTCGCGCAGCGGCCAGACGCGCTGGCGCTCGAGCCGGACGCCGTCCGCGACCGGACGGTCGTCGGCGAGCGGATGGCGGCGCCGCGTCTCGGTATAGCGCCGCACCAGAAGATCGTCGTCGCAGTCCAAGAAGATCATGCGCAGATCGAGGTTGTGTCCAGCGATCAAGTGATCGAGCGCTTCGAGCAAGGCCGGCACGGCAAAGTCGCGCGTGCGCACATCGACCCCCACCGCCAGGGGCGCGCGCCCGAGCTGCGAGCCGACGAGGCTGGGCAGCAGCGACAGCGGCAGGTTGTCGACCGCCTCATAGCCCATATCCTCGAGCGCCTTCAATGCCGTGGTCCGGCCGGCGCCGGACATGCCGGTGACGACGATGAGGCGGCCGCAGCCGGCAGGCAAGGGCTCGCTCATGACGCGACGCGGGCGCCCACGCCGAGCGACACCCGCAGCGCCCGCAGCGCCAGCCTGAGCTTGGCCGGTGTCGCCGCCGAATGGGGCCACAGTGCGAGGAGCGGGAAGGACAGGCCTTCGAGCTCGCAGAACCGCGGCTCGGGCAGGCGCTCGACCGCCGCTTCCGGAACCAGATCGATAACCAGGCGCAGCGCCGCCCAAGCGACGCTCGGCACGCGCAGAATGCCGACGCCGCGAACCTCGAGGTGGCCGGCGATGGTTCCGGGCGCACTCATCCGCAGCGCGGCGCCGAAACGCCGCAATTCCGTCTGGTCGTCCGCGACGAGTCGTGCGCCCTCGTCAATCAGGCGCAAAGCGAGCTCAGACTTTCCGCTGCCGGATGGGCCGCGGAACAAGATTCCGTCGTCGCCGAGCGCCACCGCAGTGCTATGGACGCGGATCATTGGCAGAGTTAGGTGCGCCGGCGCAGGACTAAAGTCAATGGTTTGGCAGTGCACCCAAACATCGTCGCATGTGGTCCCCAACCAATAGTTGATTTTTCACGGAATTGTCACAATCCCTGGGGCGCCATAGCTAATGATATTGCTCTGCAACCTGGGAAAAGGCCGAATCCGCGGTTAACTCGCGGCACTGCGGCAGATCAGCGCGCCGGCAGCCGCACGATGAAGCGGGCGCCCAAGACCTTGCCCCCGGCATCGCTGCGGTTCTCGGCGCGGATCGTGCCGCGATGCGCATCGACGATCTGTTTGGAGATCGACAGGCCAAGACCCGAGTGGGTCCCGAACTTCTCGCCGGCGGGGCGCTCGGAATAGAAGCGCTCGAAGATCGCTTCGAGCTTGCCGGGAGGGATGCCGGGCCCATCGTCCTCGACCGTGACCGCGACGGCGTCGCCGCGGCGCTGCGCCGCAATGCGGATGGTCCCGCCGGCCGGGCTGAAGGAGACGGCGTTGGCGATCAGGTTGCGAAAGACCTGGACGAGCCGGCTCTCGATGCCGAGCACGACGAGATCGGCGGCCGGCGCCCCCGCCGGCCCGGGCAGCGACAGCACGAATTGCGGCCCACCCGGCGCGCCGGTCGCGCGTTCGAGATCGACGAGCGCCACCAGCATGGGCGCCACCGCCACCGGCGCGACCTCGCCGCGCGACAGCTCGGAATCGAGACGCGAGGCATTCGAGATGTCCGTGATGAGGCGGTCGAGCCGCTCGACGTCCTCCTGGACGACCGCGAGGAGACGGCGCTGCGTCGCCGGATCGTCGACGCGCAATGCGGTTTCGACGGCGCTCTTGACCGAGGTGAGCGGATTCTTGATCTCGTGCGCGACATCGGCGGCGAAGCGCTCGATCGCGTCCATGCGCTGCCACAGGGCGCCGGTCATCTCGCGCAGCGCCCCCGAGAGTTCGCCGATCTCGTCGCCGCGCGCGGTGAAGTCGGGGATCGAGACCTGGCGCCCGGGGCCGCGGCGGACGCGCTCGGCGGCGGCGGCGAGGCGACGCACCGGCCGCGCAATGGTCCCGGCAAGATAGAGCGACAGGAGCACGGTGACGCCGAGCGCGATGCCGAACACCTTGAGAATCTCGAACCGGACCGCGCGCACCGCTTGCTCGATCTCGGCGCTGCCGGAAGAGAGCAGCACCACGCCGAGCACCTGCCTGTAATGCTGCACCGGCACCGCGACCGTGAGCACCAGCGCGCCGTGGGCGCGGTCAAGCCGCACCATGGAGGAGAGATTGCCGGCAAACGCGCGCCTCACTTCGGGATAATCGCCGGCGATCTGGTTCGGCCGCTCGACATAGGGCGGGTTATTGCCTTGCCAGGGAATTCGCCCGACGACGAAATCATAGATCCAGGTCGCCAGGCGACCGAGCGGCGACGCTTCCTCCTCGGGCGGCGGCAGTTCCTCGATCTGCACCGGGCCGCCGGGTCCGCGCAACATGCGGGTGTCGCCGATGAGGTCGCCCTTCAGATCGAAGAGCCGGGCGCGCGTATGGGTCGGCTCGACCAGCCGGCGCATCATCTCGCGCGCCAGCACGGGGATCAGCACCTCGCCCTCGCCGGGCGTGTCGATGACGGCGCCGTCGCCCAAAGCCGCGGCGAAGATCTGGCCCTGCGTCTTGAGCGCTTCGATCTCGGCATCGACCAGGCTCTGCTGATACTCGCCGAGATAGAGCAGCCCGAGCCCGAGCAGGGCGAGCGCCAGAACGTTGACCGCGAGAATGCGGCGCGTCAGCGGCGAGACCCACGGTCGGCGGCGGCGCCGTTCGGGCGCCGTGGCCGCCGTAGCTGCCGTCGGCGCCGGCAGCGCGGCGGTCGAAGGCGGCGCCGCGGCGGGCGGGCGCTCAGCGGTCGCGGTAGCGATATCCGACGCCATAGAGGGTTTCGATCTGGGCGAAATCCGAATCGACGGCCTTGAACTTCTTGCGCAGCCGCTTGATGTGACTGTCGATGGTGCGGTCATCGACATAGATGTGCTCGCCATAAGCGCCGTCCATGAGCTGGTCGCGGCTCTTGACGTGGCCCGGCCGCAGCGCGAGCGATTTCAGGATCAGGAATTCGGTAACGGTGAGATCGACATTGCGGCCGCGCCAGGCGCATTGGTGCCGCGCCGGGTCGAGCACGAGATCGCCGCGCTGGATCACCGGCTCGCTGTCGGCCGCGCCGCTATCGCGCGCGAGCTCGCCGCGGCGCAGCAGGGCGCGGATGCGCTCGATCAGCAGGCGCTGCGAGAACGGCTTCTTGATGTAGTCGTCGGCGCCCATGCGCAGGCCGAGCACTTCATCGACCTCATCGTCCTTCGAGGTCAGGAAGATCACGGGGATGGCGCTGTCCTTGCGCAGTTGTCCGAGCAGCTCCATGCCGTCCATGCGCGGCATCTTGATGTCGAGGATGGCAAGGTCGGGAGGATGCGCCTGCATCCCCTTCAGGGCCTCGGCCCCGTCGGAGTAGCAGCGCACGGTGAAGCCCTCGGCCTCGAGGGCGATCGAGACCGAGGTCAGAATGTTGCGGTCGTCATCGACCAAGGCAATGGTATTGGCCACAAAAACCCCTCTTCCGGCCGGCGCGGGCGACCGGATTTGCTGCCCGAGCAACGCGGCGTCGGGGCAAACCCCGACTTTCGGCGCGGCAAGACGTCCGATCCGCATTATATATAGGGCGCCGTCGGGCGTTTCGCGCCCGCGGCGCGGGAAGGCCGGCGCATCGCGGATTTGCACGGCGAGGGACCAAACCACAGGCGACCACAGGCGCGGCGGTTCGATCCTGCCGATCAAACCATGCCGAAGTGGCGCCACATCGGCAGTTTGTCGCCGCGCGGGCGACGGCTTTCGCGCGGCGCCTCAGAGACGCCGGCTCCTATGCGATCTCGGAGCAGTGACATAGCCATGAGACCAATCATTCATGCTCTGCACTGTTGTCCGCGGGCCGGTCGGATGGATTATCGATGGGCGCCGCTCAGCGCCCACCGATGCCTTGTCAAGACTTTGGGTTACCGTTCCAAAAAACCGAACCCTTGGTGCAGTTCGCCAAAACCCTCATGGTGCTCGCCGAAATCGTCAAAGCCGTCCTCATCGACATCATGGGCGTAGACAGCGATACACCCGTTGGTGCCGCCGCAAATCCCCTGGCCCACGGTCGTCTTATCGCCGCCGGCCCCAACCACGGAGGCAGGAGCCACTTGCGGAACGAAGATGTGGTTGCGGTCGGAATCGGCCGCCACCGAATGCGAGCTCGATGATTGCGGGATGGTTTCGACCAACAGACTGGTTGCATTGATCACGCCGAGCACGGCCCCGCCGATCGCCGCGCTCGAGCCGGTGTAGTAGCGCCGATCGCCGGCGTTGAACCACACTTCATCCGAGCCGGTAATGCCGCCGATGTTGGCATAATTCTTGGTCTTGGCGTTGATGACGAGGGTGGTTGTGTCGCTTGGACTGTTCATGGGCGTGCAGCCTTCCAGCAGATTCTCATGCGGCCCGACCGTGATGCCGTTTGGGCTGCATGCGTTCAACGGCACGACCCCGGTGTTGGTGGTCGCATTGAACGCGCCGATCACCGTGAGCGGGGCGGTGAGCGTAGTCGGATCGATCACGATCATGCCGCCGCTGCAGGTGATGGCGCCGGCAAGCTGCCCGTAATTGCAACCGGTCGGGTTGTTCGCGATGATCGGGACCGAGACATAGAAGCGCTGGGTCTTGGGCTCCCAGGTCGGCTGCTCGAAGGACAGGCCAGCGCCCGCCGGAATGATCGACGGATCGACCTGGATTTGGGTGATAATGCTGACATTGCTGCTGTGGTTGTCGCCATTCGCCGCGAACAGCGTCCCGAATGGCGGATCCGCGGCGTTGTTGGCGGCAAGCAAAAGCTTGCCGTCGGGCGTCAGCGCCATTTCATCGACGCGCGTCAGCGTGGGCACCGCGCAGGTGCTGTTGATGGCAGGCACTTTGGACGGGCAGGTGGGGATGCTCTGTTGGATCGCGGACGCGGTCGGTTTATCGAGGTCAATCACCTTGAGCGTGCTGTTGCCGTCGCCGGCATAGAGCCACCGACCGTGCGAGGTGACGCCATCCGGTCCCGAGACATTGTTGTTCACGGCGGTGCCGGCTGAGTTGAGCACGGCGCCGACGAAACCGGGGATCGTCCGCACGAAGGTGCTGTGCTTGGTGTCGATGATGTCGATGCCGGCGTTCGAGCGATCGCCCAGATAGTATTCGGCGCGGTCGGGATTGACCCAGCTGATGTCGAAGGAACGGAGCGGTTTGCCCGGGATTTGAACCGCGGTGAGACATTTGGTCTGCGTCGTCGCCGGCGCCCCTGGACC
The DNA here is from genome assembly GCA_035604195.1 of Allostellaceae bacterium. Lineage (GTDB taxonomy): Bacteria > Pseudomonadota > Alphaproteobacteria > ATCC43930 > CGMCC-115725 > DATJLY01. The sequence goes on along the minus strand of DATNIY010000099.1, from coordinate 9,815 downwards.
AGTGCAGGGCGCGGCGAGCGCCGCGCTTGTCGTCGCCAGCGTTACGACCCCAAACAGCGCCGGCGTGAAGACCGAGGCGAGCAACGTCGCCTTTGAGACCCCTTTAGCCATCGTCTTCCTCCTCCTTGAATTTATTGATTCGTCGATCAACGCCGCATTAACTATGAACCATTCGACAATTTCTGTAAACGGCGGTGAAATCTAGCGAAATGCAATAAAAAGGCCACAGTTCTTTATGTTGAACCTTGCGAGTCCTGGTGTTGGTCCTTGGCGGGCGTCGCAAGTTCTGGTCCCGAGCCTACAAAAGAAGAGCGCCGCCCGCAGGCGGCGCTCCCCCTCCCTCGACCGCTCGGTTGGCGTTGATTCGACGGGACGTCGAATCCGAACGGCCGCGGAAGACGGAGCGGCAGTGGTATCAATGACGTTCCTAAGGTGGCGCTAACGGCGGCGGCTTGGCCCGAGCGTTGCGCCGGCGGTGGCGGCTGCGCTAATGAGGCGGCATGGCGGCGGCAGAAGAGAACTCGCCGGCACGAACGGCGCGGCAGCTGATGCGGCAATGCGAGCGCGCGACCTTGGCAACCCTGCGCGAGGGCTGGCCCTACGCCTCGCTCGTCCTGGTCGCCGCGGATTTCGATGCATCGCCCATCCTGCTGCTCTCCGATCTTGCCGAGCACACGCGCAACCTCGCGCGCGATCCGCGCGCCTCGCTGCTCTTCGACGGCACGGCCGGGCTCGACGATCCCCTGACCGGGCCGCGCGTCACCGTGCTGGGCGAGGTTGCCGCGAGCGCCGACGAGCGGCTCGCCGCGCGCTATGTCGCGCGCCATCCGACGGCAGCGGTCTATCGCGGCTTCAAGGATTTCCGCTGCTATCGGCTGACGCCCCGGCGCGCCCATCTCGTCGCCGGCTTCGGCCGCATCGATTGGATCGAGCAGCCGCTCCTCACGCTGCCCGCTAGCGAGACCGCGGCTCTGGCCGCGGCCGAGCCCGGCATCCTCGCGCATATGAACGAGGACCATGCCGCGACCATCGACCTTTATGCACAACGGCTCCTTGGGCTTTCGGGAGCGGGCTGGCAGCTCACCGGAGTCGATCCGGAGGGCGCCGATCTGCGGTGCGGGGCCCGAGTCGCGCGATTAACCTTCGCCGCGCCGCTCGGCGATGCCGAGGGCGTGCGCGGCGAATTCGTGCGCCTGGCGGGTCTGGCGCGCGCCGGGACCTCTCGCTGAGCTGAGGCACGCCGCATTAACCAACGAGTTCGGTTGCGCCCTGCCGGTCAGGGCGATACCTTGCTTTCCAGACCGAGGCCGTCGCGGGTGGGTCGCGCCGTGGCGGCGTTTCAAATCGGCATCGACAGAGATGCTGGACCCAGGAGGTTTTCGCCGTGCCAGACGTCGCCCGTGTGGTAACCGGACTGCCGAGTAGCCATGGGCTCGACCAGCAGGGCTTCCGCAATCTCGCCGGTGCCCACTGGAATTTGACGGTGCCCCTGCTCTACGAGCATGCGGTGCGCCGCGGCGAGGGCCTGATCGGTGCCGGCGGTTCCTTCGTCGCGGTAACCGGCGCCTATACCGGCCGCACCCCCAAGGACAAATACATCGTCGACGAGCCGTCGAGCAAAGCCGACATCGATTGGGGTCCGATCAATCAGCCCCTGCCCGAGGCGGTGTTCGACAGCATGCATCGGCGGATGCTCGCCTATTACCAGAACCAGCACCTCTTCGTGCAGGACATGAACGCAGGCGCCGATGCCGAGTACCGGCTCAAGGTGCGGGTGGTGACGCCGAGCGCCTGGCACGCGCTGTTCTCGCGCAACATGTTCATCCGCCCGACGGCGCCGGAGCTGCGAGGCTTCACGCCGGATTTCACCGTCTTGCACGCGCCGCATTTCTTCGGCTCGCACGAGTTCGACGGTGTGCGCTCCGACACCTTCATCTTCGTCAATTTCGCCCAGCGGCTGGTGCTCATCGGCGGCACCGAATACGCCGGCGAGATCAAGAAGTCGGTCTTCGGCTATCTCAATTACCTCCTGCCGGCGCGCGACGTGCTGCCGATGCATTGCTCGGCGAATATCGGGCCCAAGGGCGACAGCGCCATCTTCTTCGGGCTCTCCGGCACCGGCAAGACGACGCTTTCGGCCGACGGCTCGCGCACCTTGGTCGGCGACGACGAGCACGGCTGGAGCGCCAAGGGCCTGTTCAACTTCGAGGGCGGGTGCTACGCCAAATGCATCAATTTGTCGGCCAAGGCCGAGCCGGAGATCTATGCCACCCTCTTCCGCTTCGGCACCGTCCTCGAGAACGTCGTCCTCGATCCCGCTACGCGCATGCCCGACCTCGATGACGGCAGCCTGACCGAGAACACGCGCGCCTGCTATCCCATCGACTTCATTCCCAACACCGCCGAATCCGGCGTGGCGCCGCATCCCGCGAACGTCATCATGCTGACGGCGGACGCCTTCGGCGTGTTGCCTCCGATTGCCAAGCTGACGCCGGAGCAGGCGATGTATCACTTCCTCTCCGGCTATACCGCGCGCGTCGCCGGCACCGAGAAGGGCCTCAGCAACGAGCCCGAGGCGACGTTCTCGACCTGCTTCGGCGCCCCCTTCATGCCGCGCCATCCTTCGGTCTATGCCAAGATGCTGGGCGAGCGCGTGGCGCAGCACAAGGCGACTTGCTGGCTCGTCAACACCGGCTGGTCGGGCGGCGCTTATGGCGTGGGCGAGCGCATGAAGATCGCGCATACCCGCGCCTTGGTGCGCGCGGCCTTGGCCGGCACGCTCAAGAATGTTCCGGTAAGGAAGGAGCCGTTCTTCGGGCTCTTCGTGCCGGAATCCTGCGGCGAGGTGCCGAGCGCGGTGTTGGACCCGCGCAACACCTGGTCCGACAAAAGCGCCTACGATGCGACCGCGCGCGGCCTCACCAAGCGCTTCGAGACCAATTTCAAGAAATACGAGCCTTACGTCGATAATGACGTCAAGGCCGCGGGCATTCACCCCGCGGCGTGAGCGGCGCGAACCGGTCGCGCGAGGTCGCGTGACGAAGCGTCGCGCGGCGGCGAGCGCGGCCGACGCACCTTGCTATGGACTCGCCCTAACCAATCTCCCGTTGCGGCAGACATAGGTCACACGCGACGCGTAATTCGTCACCGTCTGGCCTTCATCGAGATGACGGGGCGCGCCCGCCCCGGTCCCACCCGTTGCCGTGGCCGAGGTGGCTTGGTAGGTGCAGCCCGCAGATGGCTGAGCCGCCGCGCCGCTGTTCTGCTGATTGCTTGGCGGCGGCGCCGGTGTCGAATTCTGCGCGAAGCTTGCGGGACTCGCGCACGCAAGAAAAATCGCCGTCGCCACGACGGTTGCAAATCCGCTGATCCCGGCTACCGACATTGCGTCCTCCTGGTTTCGGATTTTCCCGAGCCGCGTCGTAGCTCTCGCCGGCGGCCGGTGTCAATCTCGGCCCGAGCCTCAATGCGCCTCTTCCCAATTGGCGGCACTGCCGGTCTCGACCACGAGCGGAACCGAGAGCGTCACCACGGGATTGGGCGCCTCTTCCATTACCTCCTTCACCACCACCGCGGTGGCCGCGACTTCGCTCTCGGGCGCCTCGAAGACCAGCTCGTCATGCACCTGCAAGAGCATGCGCGCCGCGAGGCCGGCTTTGGCGAGCGCCAGCGGCACGCGCCGCATGGCGCGCTTGATGATGTCGGCGGCGGCGCCTTGTAAGGGCGCGTTGATCGCCTGGCGCTCGGCGCCGGCGCGGCGGGCGGCGTTCGGGTCCTTGATGCCCGGGATGTAGCAGCGCCGCCCGAACAAGGTCTCGACATAGCCCTTGTCGCGGCAGAACGCCTTGACCCGCTCCATGTAATCGCGGATGCCGGGAAAGCGCGCGAAATAAGCCTTGATGTAGTCCGCCGCCTCGCCCTGCGGCACGCCCAATTGGTTGGCGAGGCCGAAGGCGCTGATGCCGTAGATGATGCCGAAATTGATCGCCTTGGCGCGTCGCCGCACCATCGGATCCATGCCGGCGACGGGAATGCCGAAGACCTCGCTCGCGGTCAGCGCATGGATGTCGGCGCCGGAGCGGAAGGCCGCCTTCAAGGGCTCGACATCGGCGACATGCGCGGCGAGCCGCAGCTCGATCTGGCTGTAGTCGGCCGAGATCAGCCGGCAGCCCGGCGCGGCGACGAAGGCGCGGCGGATCTTGCGGCCCTCCTCGGTGCGGATCGGGATGTTCTGCAGATTGGGATCGGTCGAGGCCAATCGGCCCGTGGTCGTCGCCGCCAATGCGAAGCTGGTGTGGACGCGGCCGGTCTTGGGATTGATCTGATCGACCAACGCGTCGGCATAGGTGCTCTTGAGCTTCGCCAATTGCCGCCAGTCGAGGACGCGCGCCGGCAGGTCGTGGGTCAGCGCCAGCTGCTCGAGCACGCCGGCATCGGTGCCATAGGCGCCGGTCTTGCCCTTCTTGCCCTCGCCCAATTGCAGCTCGTCGAATAGCACCTCGCCCAGTTGCTTGGGCGAGCCGATGTTGAAGGGATGCCCGGCGAGCTTATGGATCTCGCGCTCGAGCGCGGCGATCCGGCCGGCGAAATCCTCGGAGAGGCGCAAAAGCTCGTCGCGATCGACGCGGATGCCGGCGCGCTCCATCGCCGCCACCACGGTGACGAGCGGCCGCTCCACCGTCTCGTAGAAGGCGAGCTTGTGTTCGGCCAAGAGCCGCGGCTTCAAGAGAAGATAGAGGCGCAGCGTGTAATCGGCATCCTCCGCCGCATAGTCGCGCGCGCGTTCGAGCGGTACGGCGGCGAAGCCGGTATGCGCCTTGCCGCTGCCGGCGACATCCTTGTATTTGATCGTGTCGTGGCCGAAATGCAGCTTCGCCAGCTCGTCGAGCCCGTGGCCGTGCAAGCCCCCCTCGAGGGCGAAGGAGATCAGCATGGTGCAATCGGTGGGCGCGACGGCCATATCGTAATTGGCGAAGACCGCGATGTCGTATTTGATGTTCTGTCCGATCTTGAGGACGCTCGCATCCTCGAGCAGCGGCTTGAGGCGTTGGAGTGCCGCGTTGAACGGGATCTGGCGCGGCGCCTCCTGGGCGGCGGCATCGGCGAGGTCGAGCTTGCCTTGCTCCACCGGCGCGCGGTGCGCCAATGGGATGTAGCAGGCGCGGCCCGGCGCCAGCGCCATCGAAACGCCGACCAATTCCGCCTGCATGGTGTCGAGCGAGGTGGTCTCGGTGTCGATCGCAACGCTGCCTTGTGCCGTCGCTTGCGCGATCCAGCGCTCGAGATCGGCGATCTCCTGAATGAGCTCGTAGTGCTGCGGCGCCTGCGCCAGCTCCGAGGCGGGCGACAGCTGCACCGGCAGCTTTGCCTGCGTCGCCGGCGCCGGCAGGGTCCCAGCCGAGCCAGCTCGACGCTCGAGACGCGAGGCGAGCGAACGGAATCCCTGCGCCTGCAAGAAAGCGTTGGCCTTGTCGCGATCCCAGGGCTTAACCGCGAGATCCTCGAGCGGGCAGGGCAGCGGCACGTGATCGTCGAGCGTGACCAGCCGTTTCGAGATACGCGCCTGTTCGGCGAATTCGATGAGCGATTGGCGCCGCTTCGGCTGCTTGATCTCGGGCGCATGCGCCAAGAGGCTCTCGAGGTCGCCATAAGTGTTGATGAGCTCGGCCGCGGTCTTGACGCCGATCCCCGGCACCCCCGGCACATTGTCGGTGGCATCGCCGCACAGCGCCTGCACGTCGATGACCTTCTCGGGTCCGACGCCGAATTTCTCGCGCACCTCGGCCGCGCCGATCGGGCGGTCCTTCATCGGGTCGTGCAATTGGATGTTATCGGAGACCAACTGCATCAGATCCTTGTCGGAAGAGACGATGGTCACCCGCGCGCCCTGGGCAGCGGCAACGCGCGCATATGTGGCAATCAAATCGTCGGCCTCGTAGTCCGGCCGCTCGATGCGGCAGAGGTTGAAGGCGTCGGTCGCCTCGCGCACGAGCTTGAACTGCGGCACCAGATCGTCGGGCGGCTCCGGCCGATGCGCCTTGTAGGCCTCGTAGATGCGGTTGCGGAAACTCACCCGCGCGGTGTCGAAGACCACCGCCACATGATCGGCATCGGTGTCCTGCAGCAGCTTCAGAAGCATGTTGCAGAAGCCGAGCACCGCGCCCACGGGCGTGCCATCGGCGCGCGTCAGCGGGGGGAGCGCATGATAAGCGCGGAAGATGAAGCCCGAGCCGTCGATGAGATAGACGTGCCGAGCCGCCTGCCCGGCAGGCGGCGCGCTCACGGCTCGGCCGGCGCCGGCGTCTCGACCGGAGGACCCGCGCCGGGCCGGCGGCGGATGAAGAGGCGCGAGCAATAGGGGCACTCGACCTGACCCTTGCCGGCGAGATTGAGGAACACCCGGGGATGGCCGCCGACTCCGCCGCCGCCGTCGCAGGCGACCTCGGATTTATCGACGTAAATGGTTTCGAAGGGCTGCATGGCACCGGTTATTCTGGGGCGCCCGCTCTTGTTGCGGAGCGCCGCGGATGATACCCATTGCCGCGGCACAATCAATGACGACCTACCCGACGCAAATCGAGCGAGCCCTGGCCGCCACCACCGGCGAGAGCGAACCTGCGCTTGCGGTCGCAATCGCCGGCCTCGTCAAGGTCTACAAGGGCCAGGGCCGCATGCCCGACACGACCGCGCTCGACCGCATCGATCTCGCCATCCCCCGCGGCTCGATCTTCGGCCTCTTGGGCCCCAACGGCGCCGGCAAGTCGACGCTGATCAACATTTTAGCGGGGCTGGTGGTCAAGACCGCGGGCAAGGTCGCGGTATGGGACATCGACATCGACGCCGCGCCGCGCCAGGCGCGCGCCGCGATCGGCGTCGTGCCGCAGGAGGTGAGCATCGACTTCTTCTTCACGCCGCGCGAGCTGTTGGAGCTGCAGGCGGGCTTCTATGGCGTGCCCCGGCGCGAGCGGCGCACCGATGCGCTGCTCGCGACGCTCGGCCTCGCCGACAAGGCGGATGCGGTGGCGCGCACGCTTTCGGGCGGCATGCGGCGCCGGCTCATGATGGCGAAGGCGATGGTGCATGCGCCGCCGGTGCTGGTGCTCGACGAGCCCACCGCCGGCGTCGATGTCGAGCATCGCCAGCAGATCTGGGCGCATGTCCGCGCGCTCAACGCCGCCGGCACCACCATCCTGCTGACGACGCATTATCTCGACGAGGCGGAGCAGCTGTGCGACCGGATCGCCATCATCGGTGACGGCCGCGTCATCGCCAACGAGACGACCGCAGACCTGCTGCGTAAGATCGACGACAAGAGCCTGACGATCGCGCTTACCGAGAAGGTCAGCGTGCTGCCGCCGGCGCTGGCGGCCCTCGGCCTCACGCTCGTCGCCCCCGGCACGCTCCTCTTCCGCTATCAGCCGACCCGCACCGAACTCGGGCCGATCCTGGCGGCCATCGCGCGCGCCGGGCTCGGCGTGCGCGACGTGACCAGCGAGCAGACCGATCTCGAGGACATCTTCCTTCATCTCACCCGGGCCGGAGACGGCGGGTGAGGCCGCTGCTGGCGCTGGCGCTCCTGCTCGCCGCCTGCGCCGCCCCTTCCTTGCCGCCACCCGATCCATCCGACATGCCGACCACCCCCCACCTCACCGAAGATGCGATCATCGCCGAGGATGGCGCGCGGCTGCCGCTGAGGGTCTGGCTGCCGGCGGGCAAGGTCGAGGCGGTGGTGCTGGCGGTGCATGGCTTCAACGATTATTCCAACGCCTTCACCTGGCCGGCCGAGGCTTGGGCCGAGCATGGCATCGCCACCTATGCCTATGACCAACGGGGCTTCGGCGCGGCGCCGGACCGCCGCTTCTGGCTCGGCACCGAGCGGCTCGATATGGATCTCGATCTCGCGAGCCGCTTGCTGCGCGAGAAGTATCCGCGCCAGCCGCTTTATTTGCTCGGCGAGAGCATGGGCGCCGCGGTGATCATGACCGCGGTGACCGGCGCGGCCGGCGCGCCCCGGCCCGCGGCCGACGGCCTCATCCTGGTGGCGCCGGCGGTGTGGGGGCGCGCGACGATGAACGTCTTCGAACGCGTGGCGCTGTGGGCGGCCGACACGCTGGTCCCGGGCATGACCCTCACCGGGCGCGGACTCGGCATCAAGCCCTCGGACAACACCGAGATGCTCCGCGCCTTGGCCCGCGATCCCCTGGTCATCAAGGCGACCCGCGTCGCCACCATCAAGGGGCTGGTCGATCTCATGGGTCAGGCGTTCGCCGCGGCGCCGCGCCTCGATATGCCGATGTTGCTGCTCTATGGCGAACATGACGAGATCATTCCGGCCGAACCGGTGCGCCGCATGATCGAGGCGCTGCCGCCCGCGCCTGCGGAAGAGCGCCGCATCGCCTGGTATCCGCAGGGGTGGCACATGCTGTTGCGCGATCTCGACCGGGCGGTAGTGACGGGGGACATCGCGCACTGGATCGCCGACCGCGCCGCGCCCTTGCCCTCGGGCGCCGACCGCCGGGTCAGCGCCTTCCCGGCGGCGAGCCGCCAGGCGCCGCGGCGGTTCACACAGAAGTAACGCCCGGCATGTTCCTATGCGCCCGTCGGTTCGGGGCGGAGAAGAGACTCATGTTCGGCGACGAGCGCCTGGCGGTGTGGGGCTTCCTGGTTCTGGCCCTGCTGGTCCTGCTGCAGATCCAGGTGCAACCGGCCCTCGCGCGGCTGCGCTTGCCGATGGTGACGGCGGCGGAGTTCTCGCAAGCGATGCTCTGCGCCGACGCCATCTCGGCCGCGTGCATCGGCGAGGAAGAGCGGTAAGCGTTGGCCGGAACCACACGCCTTTTTGCGGCGCGCCGGTTGGTCAGCTTGCGTCGATCGGGCGCAGGCCGAAGGTCACGCCAAGAATTCCGATGCGGGATTACGCGAGCGCCTTACGCAGCCTTCCTGCTGCTCCGGCGACGATAGAGGAAGCCAAGCCCGGCGAGAGCGGTGCCAAAGATTGCGAGGCTGGCCGGTTCGGGGACCGCGTCGATCACGATCGAATCCGTGCCGAGGAGAGTCGGCGTGCAGCTCGCGCCAGCACATCCGGACACGGAGAGTGTGACATCGTAGGTATCCGGCTTGTTGTCGTTGAAGCCGGGGTCACCGATGCTCGAGAGTAGCGATCCAGGCTCGGAATTCTGGATGCCATAGTCCGTCGTCGGGCTGCTGCAGGTCGCGTCCTTGCCGCTTGGTCCGTAGCAGGTATTGTCAGGAAAGGAGAAGACGCTTCCCGTGACGGTAGCCCCAGTGCCCACATCAAGAACGGTAAGCACAGCAGTGATATCGCTGAGGGTCAGAGCGGGGGGGGGAGGGTCTTGCAGATTGATCGAAAAGGTCACACCCCACGCCGAACCGGTCTCTGCCGGTACGGTCGTATTGCCGAGCGGCACATCGTAGACGTCGCTATTCGTTGGCGACGGGACGATGGGACCGATGAAGCGGGTAACGGCACTGAGCCCGATTTCGGTGCTGCCGTTGGTGTCGACAGTGAAGTTGCTGTTGAAATTGCCACTGCCGAAATAGACGCCTGGAGGGCTGACCAAGGCGCTGTTATAGCTAATCGTGTCGGCGCGCGCGGGCGTATGCAATGCCGCAAATACGAAAATCGCGAGCGCGGCAAGTAACATGCGATGCATTTGGGCCTCCCTGGCTACGTAATACGATAGGAACGTACCGGCCAAGCTCTCGCCCGAGAGCCGCGGTGTCGAACTGGTGATGTGGCGGAGATTCCCCCGGAAGCTGCTGAATGCTCTTGATCGGGGTATTAAGCAAGATTC
>DATNIY010000098.1:0-32140 GCA_035604195.1 Allostellaceae bacterium | reverse complement strand
CCCAACCTGCTCGATCTCGAATCCGGCGGCAAGCATATCAGGCTCGAGCTGCACAAGCCGATCCTGACCAATGTCGATCTCGAGAAGATCCGCCGCATCGAGGACAACTCGCACGGCGCGTTCCGCACGTACACGCTGTCGATTTGCTATGCCGCGGCGCAGGGTGCGACGGGCATGAGCGGGGCGCTCGACCATATTTGTCGCAGCGCCGAGGCGGCGGTGCGCGCCGGCTACAACATCATCGTGTTGTCGGATCGCGCCGTCGATGTCGATTTCGTCGCGGTGCCGGCGCTGCTCGCGGTCGCCGCGGTGCATCATCATCTGATCCGCGAGGGCTTGCGCACCGAAGTGGGCTTGGTGGTCGAGACCGGCGAGGCGCGCCTGCTGCATGATTTCTGCCTCTTGGCCGGCTATGGCGCCGAGGCGATCAATCCCTACCTCGCCTTCGACACGCTCGCCGCCTTGGAGCGCGAGTTCGCCGACAAGCTCGCGCCCGGCGAGGCGCAGGAGCGCTACATCAAGGCGATCGCCAAGGGCATCCTGAAGGTGATGTCCAAGATGGGCATCTGCACGTTCCAATCCTATTGCGGCGCGCAGATCTTCGACGCGGTCGGGCTGTCCAGCGCCTTTCTCGACAATTATTTCACCGGCACCACCTCGCCGGTCGAGGGCATCGGTCTCGCCGAGGTCGCAGACGAGACCGCGCGCCGTCATCGCCTGGCGTTCGGCGATGCGCCCAATTTGCGCCATGCGCTCGACCCCGGCGGCGAGCTCGCCTTCCGGGTGAACGGCGAGACGCATATCTGGACCTCGGACACGGTATCGCTGCTGCAGCACGCGGTGCGCGGCAACAACTACCGGAAATTCAAGGAATACAGCCGCCGCGTCGGCGAGCAGGACGAGGGCATCATCGCGCTGCGCGCCCTCCTCGGTTTCAAATTCGCCGATCAGCCGGTCCCGCTCGCCGAGGTCGAGCCGGCGACGGAAATCGTCAAGCGCTTCTCCACCGGCGCGATGTCCTTCGGCTCGATTTCCTGGGAGGCGCACACCACGCTCGCCCTCGCGATGAACCGCTTGGGCGGCAAATCCAACACCGGCGAGGGCGGCGAGGACCCGCAGCGCTACGCGCCGCTGCCCGATGGCGCCTCGATGCGTTCGGCGATCAAGCAGGTGGCCTCGGGCCGTTTCGGCGTCAACGCCGAGTATCTCGTCAATGCCGACGTGCTGCAGATCAAGATGGCGCAGGGCGCCAAGCCCGGCGAGGGCGGACAGTTGCCCGGCCACAAGATCGACGATTGGATCGCCCGCGTCCGCCATTCGATTCCCGGCGTCGGCCTCATTTCGCCGCCGCCGCACCACGACATCTATTCGATCGAGGATCTGGCGCAGCTCATCCATGATTTGAAGAACGCCAATCCGCACGCCGCCATCAGCGTCAAGCTGGTCTCCGAGATCGGCGTCGGCACCATCGCCGCCGGCGTCGCCAAGGCCTATGCCGATCACGTGACCATTGCCGGGCACGAGGGCGGCACCGGCGCCAGCCCCTTGACCTCGATCCATCACGCCGGCGAGCCCTGGGAAGTGGGCCTCGCAGAGACGCATCAGACCTTGGTGCTGAACGGGTTGCGCGGCCGCATCGCCGTGCAGGTCGATGGCGGCGTCCGCTCTGGCCGCGATGTCGTCATCGGTGCGCTCTTGGGCGCCGACGAGTTCGGCTGCGCCACCGCCGCGCTCATCGCCGAGGGCTGCGTGATGATGCGCAAATGCCATCTCAACACCTGCCCGGTCGGCGTGGCGACGCAGAATCCCGAGCTGCGCCGGCGCTTCGTCGGCAAGCCCGAGGACGTCATCGCCTTCTTCCTGTTCATGGCGGAGGAAGTGCGGGAGCTCATGGCGAAACTGGGATTCCGCACCTTCAACGAGATGATCGGCCGCGCCGACCGCTTGGCGAGGCGCGAGGGGATCAACCATCCGAAGGCGCGGCTCATCGATCTGAAGCGCATCCTCCATGTCCCGGCGGTGCCGCCGGGCACAGCGCTCTATAAATGCGAGGAGCAGGATCACCGCCTGGGCCGGGCGCTCGATCACCAGCTCATCGCCGCGGCGCAGCCGGCGCTCGATCACGGCGAGCGCGTCGAGCTCGACCTGCCGATCCGCAACGTCAACCGCACCGTGGGCGCCATGCTGTCGGGCGCAGTGGCGCGGCGCTATGGCGACCGCGGCCTGCCCGCCGGCACGATCGCGGTCAAATTCACCGGCACCGCCGGGCAGAGCTTCGGCGCCTTCCTGGCGCAGGGCGTCGCCTTCGAACTCGAGGGCCAGGCCAACGACTATGTCGGCAAGGGGCTGTCCGGCGGCCGGCTGGTGATCTATCCGCCGCGGCGCAGCCGCTTGTTGCGCGACAAGGCGATCGTCGTCGGCAACACCGTGCTCTATGGCGCGATCTCCGGCGAATGCTATTTCAGCGGCGTCGCCGGCGAGCGCTTCGCGGTGCGCAACTCCGGCGCCGTCGCCGTGGTCGAGGGCGCCGGCTCGCATTGCTGCGAATACATGACCGGCGGCATCGTCGTCGTGCTCGGCGAGACCGGCAGCAACTTCGCCGCCGGCATGAGCGGCGGCGTCGCCTTTGTGCTCGACGAACACGGAAAGTTCGCCGAGCGCTGCAATCAGGCGATGGTCGATCTCGAGCCGATCGCCGACGAGGACGACGCGCTCGGCGCGCTCGAACACCGCAGCGGCGACCTCGAAACCCACGGCTTCGTCGAGATCGCGCACAGCCTTGCCGAGAGCGAGGCGCGGCTGCTCCGTCAGCTCATCCAGCGCCACGCGGCGCTCACCGACAGCCCGAAGGCGCAGCGCATTATCGGCGAGTGGCAGCGCTATCGCGCGCGCTTCGTCAAGGTGATGCCGATCGAATACCGCCGCGCGCTCCAGCAATTGCAGGCGCGCGCTCGTGTGACCGAGCGGACGGAAGTGAGCGTGGCGGTAGGCGCCTGACGGATGGCCAATCCCTCGGGCTTTCTCGAGTTCCCGCGGCGCGAACGCGGCTATGCGCCGGTCGCCGAGCGGCTCGAGCATTGGCAGGAATTCGTGCGTCCCCTGGCCGATGATGAGTTGCGCCGGCAGGGTGGGCGCTGCATGGATTGCGGGACGCCCTTCTGCCACCACGCCTGTCCCGTCAACAACATCATCCCGGATTGGAACGATCTCGTCTATCAGGCGGATTTCAAGGCGGCGCTGGCGACCTTGCATCAGACCAACAATTTTCCCGACTTCACCGGCCGGATCTGTCCCGCGCCCTGCGAGGCGGCCTGCACCTTGAATCTCATCGAGCAGCCCGTGACGATCAAGACGATCGAGCAGGCGATCGTCGAGCGCGGCTGGGCCGAGGGCTGGGTCGAGCCGCAAGTGGCGCCGCGCCGCACCGGCAAGCGCGTTGCGGTCGTCGGCTCCGGCCCCGCCGGGCTCGCCTGTGCCCAGCAGCTTGCGCGCGCCGGCCATCACGTTGCCGTCTTCGAGAAGGCGGCGCGGATCGGCGGCTTGCTGCGCTACGGCATCCCCGACTTCAAGCTCGAGAAGTTCACCATCGACCGGCGCATCGCGCAGATGCGCGCCGAGGGCGTCGAGTTCCATCCCAACAGCCACATCGGCGCCGGCATCCCGGTCGAGCGGCTGCTCAACAGCTTCGATGCGCTGGTGCTCGCCATCGGCGCCGAGATGCCGCGCGACCTGCCGGTGCCCGGATGCAATCTCAAGGGCATCCATTATGCAATGGACTTCCTGCCGCAGCAGAACAAGCGCATCGGCGGCGAGAAGGTCGACGAGAGCCAGGCCATTCTCGCCGGCGGCAAGCACGTCATCGTCATCGGCGGCGGCGATACCGGCTCGGATTGCATCGGCACCGCGAACCGCCAAGGTGCGCGCTCGATCACCCAGATCGAGATCCTGACCATGCCGCCCGAGCATGAGGACAAGCTCCTGACCTGGCCGGACTGGCCGATGAAGCTGCGAACCTCGAGCTCGCAGGAGGAAGGCACCGAGCGCGACTGGGCGGTGGTGACCAAGGCCTTCACCGGCAAGGACGGGCGCGTCACCGGGCTCGACGCGGTCCGGGTCGAATGGCGGGAGGGCGACGACGGCCGCACGGCGATGCAGGAGATTCGCAGCAGCGCCTTCCACATCAAGACCGATCTCGTCCTGCTGGCGATGGGCTTCGTCCATCCCGTGCATGAGGGCATGGTCAAAGATCTGAAGCTCGCGCTCGACCCCCGCGGCAACGTCCAGGCCAGCACTGCCGACTATCGCACCTCGCTCGATCGCGTGTTCTGCGCCGGCGACGCGCGGCGCGGCCAGTCGCTGGTGGTCTGGGCCATTCGCGAGGGAAGGCAGTGCGCCCGCGGTGTCGATGAATTCCTCATGGGAAGTTCCGAATTGCCGCGCTAGGCTCGGCCCGGCCTGGGGATGGTGGTTAACGGTTGAGTTGCATATTCCTCATAGCATGAGGCTCCTTGGCCAGGTCCGCGGGGCCATCGCTCGCCTCGATCGTTCCGCGGGAAGCCCGCCCGGCTCACCCTGGAGAGCGCAGGAGATGAAGAGCACCAGGCTTCGCGCGAGCGCATCGCTTCTCGGCTTCGCGGCGCTGCTCTGCGGCTGCACCGTGGGCCCGGACTTCCTCGTCCCGGAGGCGCCGAAGGAGACCGGCTATCGCGCGGAAGGCGAAGCCGCGACGGTCGGCGAGCAGCACCTCGATCTCGGCAAGCAGATCGCGGGCGACTGGTGGAGCCTTTATCATTCGGAGGAGCTCAGCGAGGTGGTGCGCCAGGCGATCGCCGGCAACCGCACCCTTGCCGCCGCCGAAGCGGCGCTCGCCCAGGCGCAGGAGGCCGTCGCCCAGGCAACGGGCGGGCTCTATCCGCAGCTCGATCTGAACGGCTCGGCGACCCGCTTGCGAAACCCTCCGCAGGCGCTCGGATTGCAGAGATTGCCGCCGGGATTTCCGGCTATCTTCAACCTCTTCTCGATCGGGCCGCGCGTCAGCTATCTGCTCGACATCTTCGGCGGGACGCGGCGCGGCATCGAGCAGGCGAGCGCGCTCGCCGAAGCGGCCGATCACGAGGTCGATGCCGCTTATCTCAGCCTCACCGGCAATGCGGTGAACCAGGCCCTTGCCGTCGCCTCGATCAACGCCCAGATCCGCACGGTCCAGGGCATCATCGCGGAAGACGAGACCAATTTGCGGCTGGTCAATGACGAGGTGAACGCAGGCGTCGCAACTCAGCTCGACATCGAGACCGCGCGAAGCCAGCTCGCCGCAGATCGCACGCTCCTGCCGCCGCTGCGCCAGCAATCGAGCGTGGCGCGCCATGCGCTCGCGATTCTCATCGGCAAGCCGCCGGTCGATTGGACGCCGCCGAAATTCGATCTCGCCGATTTCACCCTGCCGAACAATCTGCCGGTGAGCCTGCCCTCGACCCTGGTGCGGCAGCGGCCCGACATCCTCACCGCGGAGGCACAGCTGCACGCGGCGTCCGCCGCCATCGGCGTCGCCACGGCACAGCTCTATCCCAGCATCACGCTGTCCGCCGGCACCAACCAAGAGGCGACGACGGTCAGCCAGCTCTTCTGGGGCTCGAGCAACGCCTGGTCCATGGCCGCCGGCCTGACCGCGCCGATCTTCCATGGCGGCGAGCTCGAAGCGCAGCGCAGCGCCGCGGTCGATGCCTACGACGCGGCCATGGCGAAATACCAGGAGACGGTGCTGGACGCCTTCGACCAAGTGGCCGACGTCCTCGACGCACTGCAGCATGACGCCGAACTCATCGACGAGGAGCACCGCGCGCTCGAAGCCGCCGAGGCGTCGCTGCGCTTAACCCGTACGACCTATTCGATCGGCAATGTCGGCATCCTCCAGGTGGTCGATGCGCAGCGCCTGGTCGAGCAGGCGCGGCTCGGCTTTGTCCGCGCCCAGGCGCAGCGCCTCGTCGACACGGCGCAACTTTTTCTCGCCATGGGCGGCGGCTGGTGGGATTGGCAAGCGCACAACCCCGGCGCCGCCGCAACGCAGACCGCCCCCCAGCCGGTCTCGGTTCCCGCCCCGCCGAAGTGAGCGCCTCAATGGCGCCCGGCCGGCCCATGTGATAATGAGGCCGTATCGTCACGGCTGCGCCACGTGAGCGGCGGATGAAATTCGGCGTCTTCGATCACTTGGACTGGAGCGGCGCGCCGCGCGAGGCGCGGCCCTGACCGTCCATGGATTTGATCGTCGAGGTCAAGCGCCACGCTTATGATGATCTCGCGGTGCTCGAGGACATCGCGCTGCATCTGCGCGCCGGCGAGATCGTATCAGTGATCGGGCCGTCGGGCTGCGGCAAGTCGACCTTGCTCGGCATCGTCGGGGGAATCTTGAAAGCGACCGACGGACGGGTCTTCATGGAGGGCGAGCCGCCCGCCGATTGTCTCAATCCCTTGACATACATCTTCCAGGATTTCGCGCTGCTGCCGTGGCGCACGGTCGAGCAGAATGTCGCCCTGCCGCTCGAGCATCACGACTTGAGCGCCGCTGAGCGCCGGCGCCGCGTCGCCGATGCGCTGCAACGGACCAACCTCGCTGAATTCGCCGCGGCGCTGCCGAAGCAGCTTTCGGGCGGCATGCGCCAGCGCGTCGGCATCGCCCGCGCGCTCGTCGTGCGGCCGGCGGTGCTGCTGATGGACGAGCCCTTGTCGGCCTTGGACGCGCAGACCCGCGATCTCCTGATGGAGGATTTTTTGCGCCTGTGGCTGCGCGAGCGCATCGCCGCGCTCTATGTCACGCACAATCTTGCCGAGGCGCTCAAGCTCGCGGATCGGATCGTGGTGCTGTCGCGGCGCCCCGGGCGGGTCAAGGAGATCATGACGGTTCCGATGCCGCAGCGCGAGCGTGCCGGCAAGGCGGCGCAGGCCGAACTCGCGGAACTCGGCGACCGGCTATGGTCGCTGCTGCGCGACGAGGCGGAGCGCGCCGATCGGGAGGTGATCGATGGCTGAGATTTCGACAAGTGGAGCGAGAGCGCCGGCATTGCGGCGCGAGGTCGTCTTCCGCGGCGGCGGCTTTGCGCCCGAAGCGCGGCCGCTCTATTCCTGGGTGGCGTTCATCGCGCTCCTCGCGGTGTGGCAGGCCGCGATCTCCGTCGGCTGGCTCAACCCGCTGTTCCTGCCCTCGCCCGCGAGCATCCTCACGGCGCTCTGGCGCCTCTTCGCATCGGGCGAGATTTGGCAGCACCTCTCGGCATCGCTCATGCGGATCGGCTTGGGCTGGCTCATCGGCACCGCATTGGGCCTGCTCCTCGGCCTTGCGATGGGTCTGCTCTCCGCTTTCCGCGCGGTCGGCCTGCCCTTCGTTTCGGCGCTCTATCCCATTCCGAAGATCGCGCTGCTGCCGCTGCTCATCCTCTGGCTCGGCATCGGCGAGTCGCCCAAGGTCGCGACCATTGCCGCCGGCGTGCTCTTTCCGACGGTGATCGCAACCTTCAGCGGCGTCGACGCGGTGCCGCGCAATTTGATCCGCATGGCGCAGAGCTTCAACCTGCCGACCGCCGGGATCATCACGAAGATCGTCCTTCCCGCGGCCCTGCCGGGCATTCTCGCGGGCTTCCGCATTTCGATCGCGACCGCGCTGCTGCTGGTAGTCGCGGCCGAGATGATCGGGGCTCAGTTCGGCGTCGGCGCCTTCCTGCTGACCGCCGGCAATCTGATGCAGACCGACGATCTCATGGCCGGCGTGGTGATTCTCTCCGTGCTCGGCCTCGGCCTCGGCGCGATCCTTACGCTCGTCGAGCGGACCTTCCTGCGCTGGCGGTGACCATGCTCGGCCCGGCCGTCTCCGCTCAGGAGACCTGGCGCGTCCGTCCCGCCCAATAGGGCGCGCGCAGCGCCTTCTTGTCGATCTTGCCGTTGTGCATGCGCGGCAGATCCGCCATGAGGTCGATGCTGCGCGGCTTCTTGTAGCCGGCGAGCCGCGTGCGGCAATGCTCGATCAGCGCCGCGGGATCGGCGCTGAGGCCGGGCTTGAGCACGACGCAGGCCTTGACCGCCTCGCCCCATTCGCGGTCGGGAACCGCGATCACCGCCGCCTCGGCGACGGCGGGATGGGTGAGCAGCGCTTCCTCGACCTCGCGCGAATAGACGTTCTCGCCGCCGGTGACGATCATGTCCTTCTTGCGGTCGGCGACGAAGAGAAAGCCTTCGCTGTCGAAAAAGCCGCGGTCGCCGGAATCGAACCAGCCCTGCTTCACGACCTCGGTGGTGAGGGCCGTGTTGTTCCAATAGCCGGACATCACAGTCGATCCGCCGACCAAGATTTCTCCGATCTCCTCGACATCGCAATCCGTGCCGTCGTCGTGCACGACCCGCAGGGCCGCATTGAGGAAGGGCTGACCGGCCGAGGCGAGCCGGCGCGCCTCGGCTTCGCTGCCGTCTGGCAGGTGCTGATGCGGCAGGAGCAAGGTGCAGATCATCGCCTCGGTCATGCCATAGACCTGGCCGAAGATGTTGCCGAAGCGGGCGATCGCGCGGCGCAGCAGCGCCACCGACATCGGCGCCGAGGCGTAATGAACGAGCCGCAGCGAGGCGAGGTCGTAGCGCTCGACATCCGCCACATCGACCAAGCGCTGCACCATCACTGGCGCCAGATGCGCCGTCGTGATCCGCTCCGTCTCGATCGCGCGCAGGACCGCATCCGGGTGGAAGGCGCGGTAGAGAAAGACGGTCGCCCCTCTGATGGCCCAGGTCAGGTGCTCGATCTTGCCGCCGATGTGATAGAGCGGCATGACGATGAGCATGCGGTCGGTCGGCCGGCTGTCGCCTTCCGAGGCGATGTTCTGCACCGACGCGACGAGCGCTCGGTGGCTCAGCATCACGCCCTTGGGCCGGCCGGTCGTGCCGCTGGTGTAGATGAGATAGACGATGTCCTCCGGCGCGGCGCGGCGCGTGGGCCGGTGCGGCGCGGCATTGGCAAGAAGCTCCTCATAAACCAGCGCGTCGCCCGGCGGCCCGTCGACGGCGATGACGATCCTGAGCGCGGGCAGCGCCGCGACGAGCTTCTCGGCATGCTCGCGATACTGCTGCTCGAAGATGAGGACGGAAGGCTGGCAATCCTCGAGCACCGTGGCGATCTCGCGATAGGCGAGGCGGTAATTGACCGGCACGGCGATGAATCCCGCGAGTTCCGCAGCGCCGAAGGCTTCGAGCTCCTGATGGCAATTCTGCGTCAGGATGGCGATGCGCTCTTGTGCCTGGAGCCCGAGGCCGATGAGCGCGTTGGCGAGGCGGCAGGCGCGCTCGGCAAACTGGCGGTGGGTGAAGCGGCGGCCTTCGAAGACCAACGCCAGCTTGTCAGGAAAGTAGCGCGCGTTGCGCTCGATGATGTCGCCGACGATCATTCGCCGCCCCCGCCACGCCGTGCGAAACTATTTGCTGGCGACCATGGGACAGCCGCCTTCGGACATCGGCCGGAACGCCTGGTCCGGCGGCACCGTCGCGACCAGCTTGTAGTGGTCCCATGGACCCTTCGACTCCGCCGGCGACTTGACCTGGAATTGGTAGAAATTGTGGATCGCCCGACCGTCCGGGCGAACCGAGACATGGCCGAAGAGCGGGTCGTTGACCGGGGTCTTCTTCATCTCGTCGACGACGGTCTTGCCGGCGTCGCTCTTGGTGGCGGCGACGGCGCGCAGGTAATCCATGATCACGGAATAGACGCCGGCCTGCATCATCCCGGGCATGCGGTTGTGGCCGTCGAGCTTGGACCAGCGCTCGGCCCATTTGCGCGTCTGGTCGTAGAGGTCCCAATAGAAGGGCTCGGCGACGAACAGCCCTTGCGCCGCTTCGAGGCCGAGGGCGTGGACATCGCCGATGAGGGCGCTCAACCCGGCGATGACCTGGCCGGATTTGTCGAGCTGGAATTCATGCGCCTGCTTGATGCCGCGCAAGGTATCGTCGCCGCCATTGGCGAAGGCTACGACCTTCGCCTTCGAGGCCTGGGCTTGCAGGACAAAGGAGGCGAAATCCGCGGTGTTGAGCGGGTGCATCACGTCGCCGACGACCTTGCCGCCACTGGCCTCGACGATCGACCGGCTCGAGCTCTCGAGATCGTGGCCGAAGGTGTAGTCGGCGGTGATGAAGAACCAGGTGTCCTTGCCCGACTTCACCAGCGGGGCCGCGATCGCATTGGCGCTCGCCCAGGTATCGTAGGTCCACTGCACCGTGATGGGCGTGCAGGCCTTGCCGGTGAAGGCGGTGGAGCCGCCGGCCGAGAGCAGGATCGCCTTGTTGCGGGTCTTCGCCACCTCTTGCACGGCCAGCGCCACCGCGGAATTGCCGAGATCGGCAATGGCATCGACGCCCTTCTCGTCGAACCATTCGCGCGCGATCGAAGAGCCGACATCCGGCTTGTTGAGATGATCGGCCGAGATGATCTCGATGCGTGCTCCCGCGACCTTGTCGCCGAAATCCGCGGCCGCCATCTTCGCGGCGACGACGGAGCCCGGGCCGGTAGAGTCGGCAAAGACGCCGGACTGGTCGTTCAACACGCCGATGCGCACGACATTGTCGGAAATCTGCGCCTGCGCCGCATACGCGGCGAGCACCAGGATCCCTAAAGCGAGCGCCCCCGTCTTCGTCATCCGTCCCTCCCTTCGTTGCGGCCGAGAGCCTAACAGCATCCGCGGCCGAGGCAAAGGCTGCTATGCCGGGAAATCGCCGCCGATTATGATGGCGATGCACGCGACGGCGCCAGGGAGGATGAGAAGATGGATTTCGAATTGCCCGAGGAAATACGCCTGTTCAAGGACACGGTCCGCAAATTCGTCGATCGCGAGCTCATTCCGATCGAGATGACGGCGATGGACGGGCCGGACCTCAAGCCGGATGTCCGCGTTGCGCTCGAGGCCAAGGCGAAGGAGCTCGGGCTGTGGCTCCTGGACGTGCCGGAGGACTATGGCGGGCAAGGGTTGAAGCTCCTGGGCATGGCGGTCGTGTGGGAGGAGATCGCGCGCACCATCGCCTTGCCGCCGCGCGGGCCCGGGATCTTCGGTCCCGACGTGCGCCCCCTGCTGTTTCAGCTCAATCCCGCGCAGAAGGAGCGCTATCTCTTCCCGGTCATTCGCGGCGAGAAGAAGACTTGCTTCGCCCAGACCGAGCCCGATGCCGGGGCCGATCCCGGCGGCATGCGCACGACCGCAATCCGCCACGGCGATCATTACGTGATCAACGGCAGCAAGCGCTTCATCTCCTTCGCCGCCGACGCCGATTTCGTCCAATTGGTCGCCGCCACCGACCGCGCCAAGGGCTCCCGCGGCGGGCTCAGCGTCTTCCTCGTCGACAAGGACACGCCGGGCTTCAAGGTCACGCGCAAGACGCTCAAGATGATGGGCGACGTCACTTACGAGCTGGCCTTCGAAGATGCCAAGGTGCCGGTCGAGAACCGCGTCGGCGAGGAAGGCCAAGGCATGGCGCTCGCGCAGGGCTGGCTCGCCGCCGGGCGAACCTATCAGGCCTGCCGCGGCCTCGGCGTGGCGCAGCGCTGCATCGAACTGGCGGCGCGCTATGCCAAGCAGCGCGTGACCTTCGGCGCGCCGCTTTCCGAGCGTCAGGCGGTGCAGTTCATGATCGCCGACAGCTTCATGGAGCACAAGCTCGGCCAGACCAATGTCTACGAGACCGCGTGGAAGGCCGACCACGGCAAGCTCGCGCGGCACGACACCTACACGACCAAGGTGTTCTGCACCGAATTGGGCTTCCGCGCCGCCGACCGCTGCCTGCAGATCCACGGCGGCATCGGGCTCACCACCGAGCTGCCGATCCACAAAATGTGGAAGGATTCGCGCAGCTTCATGATCACCGAAGGCGCCGTGGAAGTGATGCGCATGGTGCTCGCGCGCGAGATCTTCCGGATGTATCAGTGAGCGGGCTCGGCCGTCCTCACGGCTTGATGATGGTGAGCAGGTCCTTCACGTCGGCCGCCGCCATCGCGTGCGGGACGTATTTGTAATCGAGCGCCTGCTTGAGGATGAGGTCGAGGCCTTCGATCTTGGTGAGTTCCATCTCCGCGCGTGGATAAAACTCCTTGAGCGCCTTCTCCGCTATCTCCTTCGAGGAGTGGTTCGCCTCGGCGAAGTAGTCGATCGCCTGCGGGCTCTTGTAGGCCCAGTCTATGGTTTTGGCGTAGGCGCGCATGAAGCGCTGCAGCACCGCCCGCTTCTGCTCCAAGGTGCTGGTGGCGACGATGTTGACGCGCACCGTTTCGCCGCGGATCGCCGGCACGTCGTTGCCGTGCGCGACGATGACGGTCTGGCCCGCGGTGAGTTCCTTGAGCCCGAAGGGCGCCGCGGCCCAGCCGACATCGATCTGGCTGGTCAGCACTTGCGTCAGCGTCGCCGGCATCCCGCCCGAAGCCAAGGTCTTGGCCGTGACGTGGTTGTGTTCCAAGAGCGCCAAAAGCACGAGATTGCTCGACGAGCCGTTCTCGGAGAAGCTGACCGTCTTGCCGGCGGCGTCCTTGAGGCTCTTGATGCCGCTCGACGCCTTGGCATACCAGTAGATTTCCGGCGCGCCCGTGGCGTTGGCGGAGATCACCCGCAGCGGCGCGCCTTTGGAATAGGCGCCGATGACGCCCAGAATGCCGGTGTCGATCGCGATATCAGCGCTGCCCGCGATCACCGCCTGGACGGTGGGCGCGCCGCCCTCGGTCCAGAAGATCTCGGTGTCGATGCCTTCCTGCTTGAAGAAGCCCTGGCGGGTGCCGTAATCGACCATCGCGGTGGTCCAGGCGCCTTTCTGGCCGATGGCGAATTTGAGCGTCTCGGCGTGGCCGGCGGACGAGGCGGCGAGCAGAATCGCCGCGGCGGCGCCAGCGATCTTGTAGGACATTTTTCCTCCCCTCGTGGCCGGGCTGATGCCGGCCGCCGCATGATATTTGCCGTCGGCCAACCATTCAAACATCATTTTGCCGCGCTGTGCCGGCGCAGCAGCGGCGCCGCGACCAGGCCGAGCAGGACGCAGGCCACGCCGAAGCAGAGAAAGAGCGAGCCCAGACCCGCCGCGGCGGTAATCGCGCCGCCGAGAACCGGGCCGACGCCTTGTCCGGTGAAATAGGAGGTGGCCATCAGCGCAATGGCAGACGCGCGCGCCGCCGGCGCAAGCTCGGTGCCCAGAGTCTGCAGTGTATTGTGTAGCATGTAGAAGCCGAAGCCGGTCAGGACGAAGAGGCCGGCGAGCGCGATCCAAGGGATCGGCAGCGCCATCGCCATCAACGAGGCGCCGGCCAAGAGGCCGCCCAGCCGCATCATGTTCCACTGTCCGAGCGCAGCCACGACGCTGCGGACGACGACGCCGTAGGCCATGCCGCCGACGGCGAAGCCGGCGATGACGATGCCGCCTTCGCGCGCACCGGCGGCGCCATGCGCCAGCACCATCGCGGCGACGAAGGGGAAAAGGCCGAGAACGACCGCACCTTCCGTCAGAAACATCGCGTAGAGCAAAAGCGCCATCGGATTCGCCAACACCATGCTGTAGCCGCGAACCGCGCCGCGAAAGGAGAGAGGCGAGCGCTTCTCGAAGCTGCCATCGAGGAATAGCGTCGTTGCCAGCCCGGCAAGCCCGACCACCACGGCGGCAAGGGCGAAGACGCCGCGCCAGCCGACGATCTCGACCAGCATGCCGGCAGCGGCAGCGCCGAAGACTTGGCCAAAGATCGCGGCGATCAGGTAGCGCGCGATCGCGACCTGTCGGCCGACCAAGGCGACGCGGTCGCCCAGGAGCGCCAGCGACATCGGTGTCAGCCCGCCGGCAAAGGCGCCGCCCACCACGCGGGCCGCGAGCACCATGCCATAGCCGGAGGCAAGCGCCGTGACCGCCAGGCTCGCCGCGACCACAAACAGCGAAAGGCGGATCATCGGCACTCGCCCGAATGCATCGCCCGCGGGACCGAGCGCGATCTGCATGATCGCGTAGGGAAAGCTGTAGGCGGAGGAGAGCAGCGCCACGGTATGGAGCGTCACCTCAAGATCCGCGGCCATGGTCGGCAGCATAGGGTCGGCCGCGCGCCAGGAGATCGAGCTGGCAAAACCGGAAAGGCAAAGAACGAGCAGGAATCTCACCGGGTCCCCGATGCGACGCAGTTGTGTGGGCCGACGCGGTGCTCAGTCGATGACGGCGATGCCCTGAACTTCGACCAGCATGCCCGGCTGGGCGAGGCCGGCCACCGTGATGAGCGCGCTGGCCGGGAAATTGTCGCCGAAGATCTCGCGGCGGATCTCGGTGAAGCGCGTGCCGAGCCGGGCATCGGTGATGAAGACCGTCATCGTCACCATGTCCGCGAGCCTTCCCCCTGCCTCGTTCAAGGTCTTGCCGAGACGGGCGAAGGTCTCGCGCACCTGGCCGTCGAAATCGCCGGCGAGCGGTTTGCCGCGCGAATCCTCGAGCACGGTCTGGCCGGCGAGCCAGACAATCCGCCCGCCCATTGTCACCACCGCCGGCGAATAGGCCCGCCCCTGCGCCGCGTCGCGCTTCACATAGTGCCGCTGGTGGTTCTTTGCCGTGTCAGCCATCGTCTCTCCTCCCGTGGATGCGGGGATCATCCTTTGACCGCCGCATGGGAGCAAGACTAAGCTCGCCGACAAGCCTGACCCAGGGGGAAGCGCGAGCCCGCTCATGAAACTTCAGCTCAGTCTCGGCATTACTTCGAATCCGCGGACCTGGCCCATTCTCGATGGAAGGGTGACGCCCGCCGGGATCGACCTCGTGCCCACCGAGCTGCAGGCCTCGGAGCTGTTCTGGCGTCAGCTCAAATACGCCGAATTCGACGTCTCGGAGATGTCGGTCTCTTCATTGCTGATCGCGACCGCCAAGGGCGACACGCGATGGGTCGGGCTGCCGGTCTTCACCACCCGCTTCTTCTTTCACACCTGGGCTCTGGTTAGGCGCGACGCCGGCATCGCTTCGCCGGTTGATCTGAAGGGCCGGCGCGTCGGCGTCCCGGAATACCAGCAGACCGCGGCGCTCTGGACGCGCGGCGTGCTGCAGCACGAATTCGGCGTCGCGCCCAAGGACATGGAATTCTGGATGGAGCGCCGGCTCGAGGTCAGTCATGGCAGCGCGACCGGCTTCGTCCCGCCGCCCGGCGTCACGCTCCACTACATTCCGCCGGAGAAGAACATCGGTTCGATGATGCTGGCGGGCGAGCTGGAGGCGACGCTGCTCTACCTCGCCAGCCCCAATCTCGTCGACCGCAGCACCGCCGATCTCTGGCACCATCCCGATATCGCGCCGCTGTTCCCCGACACCGTGGCGGAGGGAGTTCGCTTCTACCGCAAGACCGGCCTCTTTCCGATCAACCACGGCATGGTGATCAAGCGCGAGATCGCCGAGAAGCATCCCTGGACGGTCCTCAACGTGCTGAAGGCCTTCGAGCAGGCCAACGAGGTCGCCAACCGCGAGCGCGTCGAACAGGCGAAGTATCACATCGACGCCGGCTTGTTGCCGCGCGAGGCCGAAGCGGCGCTGGCGACGCCGATCCTGCGGCACGGCATCAAGGCCAACCGGAAGGTGCTGGAGACCTTGGCGCAGTATTCGCACGAGCAGGGTCTGACGCCGCGGCAGATGCGATTGGACGAGGTCTTCGCCGCCGCCACGATGGAGCAATGAGAGCGATGTCGCGACACTTCGCTTATGGCGCGGTGCTCGCCGCGCTGTGGCTCTTCGCCTGCGCCGCCAGCAGCGCGGAACCGCTCAAGATCCGCGCCGGCTGGGCCAATACGCCCGCCGCGCTCACGCCGATCATCTTCGCCGACAAGGATTTGCTCAAGCATTACGGCCTGAGCTACACGCTCGAGCCGCTGCGCTTCGCCGGCACGTCGCCGCAGATCACTGCGCTCGCCGCCGGCGACCTCGATGTCGCGACGCTCGCCTACTCCTCGCTCGGCGCCGCCGTCGAGAACGCCGGGATGGAGGATCTGCGCATCATCGGCGACGGCTTCCAGGACGGCGTCGCCGACTATTACACCAGCGAGTATCTGGTGCTGAAGGACGGCCCGATCCGGGCGGTCGAGGACCTCAAGGGCAAGATACTGGTCTCGAATGCCATCGGCGGCGCGGTCGATATGGGCATCCGCCAGATGCTGCGCCTGCACCATCTCGAGGACAGGCACGACTATTCCATCATCGAGGCGAACTTCCCGACGATGCTGCCGATGCTCGAAGAGCACAAGGCCGATCTCATCGGCAGCGTGCCGCCCTTCGCCAATATCGCCAAGGCGCGCGGCGATGTGCGCGTGCTGTTCACGCTCAAGGACGCGTTCGGCACGACCGACATGATCTTCCAGGTGGCGCGCCAGAGCTTCATCGCGAAAAACCGCGCCGCACTCGTCGATTTCTCCGAGGACTGGCTCCGCGCGCTCACATGGTATATCGATCCCGCCAATCACGACGCCGCGGTCCGCATCGTCTCGGATTACACCAAGCTCAAGCCCGCGGTCTTCGCCCCATGGCTCTTCACCAAGAACGATTACTACCGCGACCCGATGGCGCGGCCCAATCTCTTGGCGCTACAGCAAAACATCGCGACGCAGCAGAAGCTCGGCTTCCTCAAGCGCGACATGGACGTGCAAAAATACGCCGACCTCTCGCTCCTCGACGACGCCGCCAAGCGGCTGCACTGAAGCTGCGGCGCATCCCGATGTAATGTCAGCGTCCCGCGCGACCGCGGCGGGCAAGATAGGCGAATTCCTGCTGGTAGCGGCCCTCATACGCCTGGCGCTTCTTCTTGGCGATCGCCTCTTCGCGGTCGGTGACCGCCTTGGCCCCGCCGCAGGATTCGACCAGCAACTGAATCTTGCAGGCTTTCTCGAGATGGACGGCGAGGAAGACCGCCTCTTCGAGCGAGCGGCCGACGGTGACGATCCCGTGGTTGCGCAGCAGCATCGCGTCGTGCTTGGCAAGGGTGCGCGCGACCGCCCTGCCGAGTTGCTGATTGACGATGAGATCGGTGGTCTCCGCGAACACCGGCAAACCGTCGGCGAAGTAGACGCCGTCATGGCTCACCGACTGCAGCGGCCGGCCGAGCGCGCCGAAGGCTACCGCATAGGGCGCGTGGGTATGCACCACGGCCTGGACCTCGGGCCGGGCGCGCATGACCTCGGTGTGGATGAAGACCTCGGCGTGCCTGGGCATATGGCCCGCGACCTTCTCGCCCTCGATGTCGATGGTGATGATGGCATCGCGGGTCATCTCCTCGAGGCCGATCGACGCCGGCTTCATCAGCATGCGCGTCGGGTCCTCGGGGAGCCGCACCGTCACGTGGCCGAGAATATAATCGCCCTGGCCTTCGCTTTCGAGAATGCGTCCGGCGTGAGCGAGCTTGTCCCTCAATTCGGGGTTCATCGGGTTTTCCTCTTGCGTGGGGTCGGGCTTATTGCGCGACCTCGTCGCGCAGCAGGCTCAATCTACGATAGAGCTCGCGATCGGTGAAGAAGAAGAGATGCGCGCGCGACCCGGTGGCGCGGTGGCTCGCCCAGGTCCAGTGCGGCACGGTGAAGACGTCGTGCTTGCGCCAATTGAAGGTCTTGTCGCCGACGCTCGAGCGCCCTTCGCCGTCGACGACGACGCAGATCGCGTTGCAAGTGGTGCGGTAGGGCACCGTCTGTGCATCGCCCTCCAGGCGGAAGACGCCGCAGTCGATGGTCGGCATCACGGCGCCGCCGGTCTGGGGATTGACGTAACGCAGCACCTTCGCTCCATCCGGACGCTGCGGCAGCGCGTCGAGAGCGGCGAGCGTCGCTCGCCAGGGATAGTGGAACTGCGGCGAATGGGCCGGCGCCTCGGCCGGCATTTCCGCAGAGGCGAGCCCGGTTTCCGCCCAGCGCCAGGGCGCGACCGGGCTCATCGCCGCCGCGATCGCGCCTTCGGGCGGATGCGGCTCGAAGAACATCACGTCGAGGCTGCGCCGCGCCAACGGCACGTCGAGCCCGTCGAACCAGATGACGCGCTTCTTGCTGTCGTTGACGTGCCAATGCCAGGTCCAGGCCGGCGTCAGGATGAAATCGCCCTCGTGCATCGCGCAGGCCGTGCCGTCGACGAAGGTGGTGCCGCCCTCGGCCTGCATCACGAAGCGGATTGCGGCCGCGGAGTGGCGGTGCGCCGGCGCGCGGTCGCCGGGCTCGAGAACCTGAATCCCGCCAATCAGATTGGTCGTCGTCGCCGCCTCGCCGCCGAAGGCAGGGTTGGTCATCAGCAGCACGCGGCGCTCCGCATCATCCATGGCGACCTCGCGGGCGGCGCGGTCGACGAGCGGCGCGGTCTGCGACCACGGCCACAGGAAGGGCGGATCGACCGGCTGCGGCTCGCGCGTGTTGAGGCTGCGGTAGCGGTCCCACAGCGGCTGCATGTTGGCGCGCTGGACGGCCTCGGCCAATCCTTCCGTGACGATCGCTGCGACCTGGCTCGACATCCTGTTCTCCTTGAAGGCGTGTGCAATCTACCGCAATCCGCGGTCAGCGGCGAGCCGTCTCGGGCGGGCTTTGCCCGTACGCGAGCGCTCGCCCGCCCATTGTGCCGCCGCGATGTTGCGAAAACCTTGCTGAAGGAATCCTTGACGCGCCTAGCCAGCCCCGGCGCCTTTGTGCCATCTTGGCCCGAGACCCGTCGAGTTTGAGGAGAATTCCCGTGATCGAGCCGCTCAATGCCGCGGATCTCGCCGCGCTCGCCGCCTTGGATACGCCGACGATCTGCAATGCGCTCGAATTGGTGATGCCGGAGCGCCGGGCGCTGGGCTTCAACCGCCGGCCCCTGCTCGCGCCCTTTCCGAGCCTGAAGCCGGTCATCGGCTATGCCCGCACCGTCACCATCCGCGCGCGCGAGCCGCATCCCCGCAGCAAGGCCGAGGCGCGCGCCAATCGCCTCGCCTATTACGCCTATATCGCGGGCGCGCCGCGGCCCAGCCTCTGCCTGATGCAGGACAGCGACGGGCCGGACGCCGGCTTCGGCGCCTTCTGGGGCGAGGTGCAATCCAATGTGCACCGGGCATTGGGCTGCATCGGCGTCGTCACCGACGGGGCGATCCGCGACATCGACGCTTGGGCGAGCGGCTTCATGGCGCTGGCGGGCTCGATCATGCCTTCGCACGCCCATGTCGACATCGTCGATTTCGGCCAGACCGTGAGCGTCGCCGGCATGATGGTCTCGTCCGATGATCTGGTCCACGCCGACCGCCATGGGGCGGTGGTGATCCCGCGCGCGGCGGTGGGCAAGCTGCCGGAGGTGGCTGCCCTGCTGGCCCGGCGGGAGAAGGTGCTGCTCGATGCCTGCAAGTCGCCGAATTTCGGCATCGAGGATTTGCGGCAGGCCTTCGCCCGATCAGACGAAATTCATTGACGGGAAGCGCTGGCGCGCCGGGACAGGGCGATCTCGCTCCGGGCCTCGTGCGCGCTCTGCCAGAACGGCCGCCGCGCTTCATGCCAGACGGTGGCGGGATCGACGCCGAGGTCGCGGAGTGCCAGCTCGGCCATCCGCGCCAGAGCGGCCCGGTCGCGGGCGCGCTTGCGCCAGATGCGGACGACCTCGCAGACCGCCTCGATCAGCATGGTGCTGCGGGCGGTCCAATCCGCTGGTGCCTGGGCGGCGAAGCCCGATGCGAAAGTCCGGCCGGTGCGGCAATCGGCGATGCTCATGTTACCCTCTTCGGCGAGGGGTCGCGGGGTGCGACCATCTGCAGCTCATAAAAGCAGACTTTTCGCCAATTGCTTGTGAACTGGCTCACAGCTCGGAGGCGCGCACGGACCGGGTGCAAAGCCTCGGGGCGCGCGCTAGACTGGCCGGACGGCAGGGGGGCGGGGCGATGCCGGAAAGACCCGATCCGATTGCCGCTGCACGGGAAATCCTGAAGCGGCATAGCATCTTCGGCAGCCTGACAGTGGCCGAGCTCGACCAGCTCCTGGCGCATGCCCGGATCGAGACCTATCGCGCCAAGCGGCCAATCTTTCTCAAGGGATCGCCAGGGCGCGGCCTGCTGACCGTGCTCAAGGGACGGGTCCGGATCAGCTGCGTCGGGCCCGACGGCAGCGTGGTCCTGCTCGCGGATATGGGCGAGGGCGAGGTCTTCGGCGAGATCGCGCTGCTCGACGGCAAGGACCGCACCGCCGACGCCACGGCGCTCGCCGATTGCGAGCTATTGGCTGTCGACCGGCGCGATTTCGTGCCCTTCCTCAAGGCCAATCCCGATGTGGCGCTGCGCCTCTTGGTGGTGCTGTGCGACCGCTTGCGCCGCACGACCGAGCAGTACGAGGACGTGATCTTCCTCGAAGGACCGGCGCGCCTCGCCAAGAAGCTGCTGCAATTGGGCGAGGCTTACCGTCAGCGCACCGCGCTCGGCACCAGGCCCGGCCTCAAAGTGTCGCAGCGCGACCTCGGCAACATGATCGGGCTGTCGCGCGAGAGCATCAATAAGCAGCTCTCGGCCTGGCATCGCAGCGGCACGATCCGGGTCGGACGCACCGGCATCGTCATCCTCGATGACGCGGCGCTGCGCGCCTATGCCGAGGGCGATTGAGGCCAGCGCCTGGCGGGATCGCCTAATCCCGCAGATTCTCCGTAACCTTGTCGAGCCATGCGGGATCCGATTTCAGCGTGCGCAGCTCGGCGAGCGCCTGGGTCTTGGTCTGCGTCCAGGCCTCGATGACGCGGATGTCGTCGCCGTCTTTGGGCTGACAAGAGACTTCGAGCCGAATGCCGTTCGGATCGAAGAAATAGATCGAATAGGTACCAGCGCCGACATTGATCGGTCCGAGATAGTCGATCCCGCGCGCCTCCAAGCGCTGGCGAATCACCGTGGCGGTCGCGGCGGTCGCGGCGAAGGCCACGTGTTGCATCGCGGCGATGGCATTGCGGTCGCCCTTGGGCATGGCGCCCTTGGGGATCTCGAAGAAGGCGAGCAGGCTGTCATTGCCGATGTCGAAGAAATAGTGCCGGAGATTCTCCCAGGGCGGATTGCCGCGGTTGTTGGGGCCGGTGCCGATGCCGGGCTCGACGCGCAGCGCATGGACCATCGGCAAGCCCAGGACGTTGGTATAGAAATCGATCGTCAGCGCCATGTCGTCGGTATTGAGGGCGAGATGATGGACGCCGCGCAGCCGCGCCTCTTGGCCTTGCTTCTGCTCGGGCGCGCGTTCGAGCGATGGCGCGGTCGGCATGTTCCCTCCTCATCCGGATGGCGCCGGCGCAGGACCGGCACCAATCCAATATATGCGCCGTGGAATGCGACTGCCAGAGAGGCGCCCGATCTCCGCCTCAGCCGTCCTGCAGCTTGCGCCTGAAATCGCTCTTCCAGGCATCGAAGGTGGCGAAGCTCGGATTGCCGACAAAGCGCGCTTCGGTCGCGCGCCGGATCTCCTCGTCAGAGCGCTCGAGCGCCAAGGGCTCGACGATCGGCTGATGAACGTAATACGGTCCGTCGACGAAGAACTCGAGCCGGTTGCCCTCGGGATCGTGGCAATAGACCGACCAGGCGAGGCAATGATCGACGAGATTGATTTCCTTCACCGCGGCGTCCTTGAGCCGGCGGTGAATGCACCGGAGATCTTCGAGATTCGCCACCCGGAAGGAAATCTGATTGATCGTTGTCTCGTCGGAAAGGCGCTTCTCCTGGAGGACGATTTGATGATGCTCATGCGCCTCGCGCGACAGGAAGACCATGGGCTGGCCGCGGGCGACGCCGCGGTCCGTCACGGCAAAGCCGAGCACGTCCCGATAGAATCTCTCCATGCGCGGCAAATCCTTCACCACGATGCCGACATGGCTCATGGTGAATTTGGGCATCTCGCTCATCGCTATCCCCTGGCAGGCGAAGCATCATGGTAACCGTCGCGATGTATGCCGGCAAATGCGGCCGCGTCCGGTCAGAGCCGCGCCCGGCGCATGCGCAGCGCGTTGGCGACCACGCTGACCGAGCTGAAGCTCATGGCCGCGCTCGCGATCATCGGATTGAGCAGCACTCCCCACAAGGGGTAGAGGACTCCGGCCGCCACCGGGATGGCGACGGCGTTGAAGACGAAGGCGAAGAAGAGATTCTGCCGGATGTTGCGCATGGTGGCGCGGCTGAGGCGGCGGGCGCGCAGGATTGCCGAGAGATCGCCCTTGACCAGGGTCACGCCGGCGCTCTCGAGCGCGACATCGGCGCCGGTGCCCATGGCGATGCCGACATCTGCCGCGGCCAGCGCCGGCGCGTCGTTGATGCCGTCTCCCGCCATCGCCACGCGCCGCCCGCCGGTCTGCAGGCCGCGGATCGTCGCGGCCTTTTGTTCGGGCAGCACCTCGGCGATAACCTCAGTTATGCCGAGTTCGCGCGCCACCGCCATGGCGGTGCTCCGGCTGTCGCCGGTGAGCATGACGATGGCGAGCCCTTCCTCGCGCAGCGCCGCGATCGCTTGGGCGGCCGCGGGCTTGATCGGATCGGCAACCGCAAGAATCCCCGCGGCGCGGCCGTCGATGGCGACGAACATCGCCGTCTTCGCTTCCTCGTGCAGCGCCTCGGCCCTACGGAGCAGATCGCCCGCCGCGATGCCGAGGCGATCGAGCAAGGCGCGGTTGCCGACGGCGACCCGATGCCCCTCGACGATGCCGGTGACGCCGCGGCCGATTTCGGCGGAAAATGATTCAACTTGCGCCAACGGCAGGGCGCGGGCAGCGGCCTCGTCGGCGATCGCCGCGGCCAAGGGGTGTTCGCTGTTACGCTCGATGCTCGCGGCCAAGCGCAGCAGCTCCTCCTCGGAAAATCCCGAAGCCGCGACGATTTCGGCCAAGCGCGGCCGGCCCTCGGTCAGCGTTCCCGTCTTGTCGATGACGAGCGCGCCGATTTCGGCGAGAAGCTGCAAGGCCTGCGCGTCGCGGACCAACACCCCGGCGCGCGCGCCGCGGCCCGTGGCGACCATGATCGACATCGGCGTGGCGAGGCCAAGTGCACAGGGACAGGCGATGAGCAGCACCGCCACTGCATTGACCAGCGCATAGGCCATTGCCGGCGGTGGGCCGAGGAACGACCAGGCGGAAAAAGTGGCGATGGCGGCCAGGACGACGCCGGGCACGAACAAGGATGAGACTCGGTCGGCGAGACTCTGGATGGGCGCGCGGCTGCGTTGCGCCTTGGCCACGAGAGCGACGATCTGGGCGAGCAGGGTCTCGCTGCCGACACGCTCGGCGCGCATCACGAAGGCGCCGGTGCGATTGAGCGTGGCGCCAGTGACTTTGTCCCCCGCCGCCTTCTCGACGGGGATGGGCTCGCCCGTGATCATGGATTCATCGACGGCGCTGCTGCCCTCGATGACGACGCCGTCGACCGGGATCTTCTCGCCCGGCCGCACGCGCAGCCGGTCGCCGGGCGCTATGCGCTCCAACGGCACATCCTCCTCGCCGCCCGCTTGACGCAGACGGCGGGCCGTCTTCGGCGCCAGATCGAGCAAGGCGCGGATCGCGCTGCCGGTTCGCGCGCGCGCGCGCAGCTCCAGCATCTGGCCGAGCAGCACCAGAGTGACGATCACCGCCGACGCCTCGAAATAGACCGCGACGCTGCCGTCATGGGCGCGGAAGGAGGGCGGGAAGGCGTCGGGAAGGAGCGCCGCCGCGAGGCTGTAGCCATAGGCGATGCCGGTCCCGATGCCGATCAGCGTGAACATGTTGAGGCTGCGGTTGACCAGCGACGCCCAGGCGCGGACGAAAAACGGCGCGCCGCCCCACAACACGACCGGCGTGGCCAGGGCGGCTTGAACCCAGACGAGGGTGCGTTCGCTCACGATCCCGCCGAGGATGCCTTCGGCGCCATGCCCCGCCATGGCGAGCGCCATCAGCGGCACGGTCAAGGCCAAGCTCGCCCAGAATCGCCGAGTCATGTCGGCAAGCTCGGGATTCGCCGCTTGCTGCGCCGTGGGCGTCACCGGCTCGAGCGCCATGCCGCAGAGCGGACAGGCGCCGGGCTCGGCCCGCCGCACCTCCGGATGCATCGGACAGGTCCAGACGATTCCGGATTCCGCCGGCGCCTTGGGCGACGCGGACATCGCCGTCGAATGGCTCGGTGCCGCCGAGGCGGGCGCCAAATACTTCTCCGGCTCGGCCTTGAACTTCTCGAGGCAGGATCGGCCGCAGAAATAATACCTCGTGCCCGCATGCTCGACGCTGCCGGCAGCCTTCGCCGGATCGACCCGCATGCCGCAGACCGGATCGGTCGCGACGGCGTGTTGCGGTGCCGCCGGCCTTTCCTTCTCGTCCTGGCGTTCGGCGGCCGCGTTAGGCGTTCCGGCGTCGATGCTCATCAAATCCTCAACTTCCTCGCCGCTTCGCCCATCTCAGCTTGAACCCATTGGGCAACACGCGCCGCCTTGCCTTGACCTGGATCAAGGCCACGCATCGCGCCTCTTGCCTGGGATTTAGATGGGTGTTGCGGCAGGCGGATGCACGCTTGCAATCGTGCGGCCGTCGGCGGCCGCGTTCCGCCGCCGATCCCGGCGCGATCGGCGGCGCGATCGGCGGCGGCGGGGGCGCGGTCAGGCGCCTGCGGGCTGGCGCACGTCCTTGTAGGTCGCGAGGATCTTGTCGGTGAGCTGGCCGTCCACCTTGACGACTTCCTTGATATAGATGTTCTCGATCACGTTGTGGGTAACGGGGTCGAAACTGAACGGCCCGCGCGGCGCGGTGAATTTGACGCTGGCCATGGCCTTCAGCAGTTTGTCCTTGTCGGTTGAGCCTAGGGTCGCGTTGAGCGTCTCGGCGATGACGCGCGCGCCGACATAGCCGTAATCCGAATAGAAGGACGGCGCCTCGCCGAATTTGGCCTTGTAGTCGGCGCGGAATTTGCGGTTCTCCGGCGTGTCCAGTGATTCCGCGTACATGTTGGTGGCGATGCCGCCGATCGCCGCATCGCCCTCGCTCGGCAGATTGTCGGATTCGAAGATGGCGTAGCCGGACATCTTGCACTTGGCCTTCAGACCCATCTCGCTGAACTGCTTGGTGAAGCGCGCGGCATCGGGGCCGGGGAAGAACTCAAAGGCGATGCGCGGCCCCATCGAGGCGATGTCGGTGAGATAGGGGCTGTAGTCGACGGTATTGAGCGGCGTGTAGATCTCCTTCGAGATCTTGCCGCCGTTTTTGGCGAAGGCCTCCTTGAAGACGCGCATCACGTCGTGCCCGCCGGTATAGTCGGAGGCGATGATGAGCGCCTCTTGCGCGACGTGCTCGGCGACCCACTTGGCGATCGGCGCAATCGTCTGCGAGGTCGCGGCCGAGCTGCGGAAAAGATAGGGCAGGCGCTTGCCGGTGATCGCATCCGTCCCGGCGCCCGAGCAGAGGAAGAAGGTGTTGGTGCTCTGGACGTAGTTGAGCAGCGCCATCATCACGTTGCTGGCCTGCACGCCGGTGCAGAGCGCGACCTTGTCGCCTTCGACGAGCTTGCGGATCTTCTGCAGCCCGATTTGCGGATTGAACTCGTCGTCCTCCTTGATGAGCTCGATTCTGCGGCCGCCCGCCTGCCAGCCGACCTGGTCGAAATAGAGGGTCATGCCCTTGAAATTGTCGTTGCCGAGCTTGGCCAAGGTGGTGAAGGTGTTGATGAGGCCGATCTTGATCGGCTCGTCTTGCGCCAGGCTCGCCCGTGTGCCGAGTGCCGCCGGCAAGAGTGCGCCGGCGGCGATGCCGCTCAGAACGCGCCGCCGCGACGGGCGGTTTGCGGTGCTACGCTTCTCCATGTGGTCTCTCCCTTGCATGTGTCGTTCTCCGCGGGCGTTGGCTAGAGGACAGGCTCATGGCCGGCGCCGCTCCATCACAAAATTTCCATAGGCATCGACCCCGAGCTGCCAGCCGGGATCGACGACATAGGCGGTGTCGGGCGCCTCGACCACGGCGGGGCCGGCGATGACCTGCCCCGGCCCCAGCGCCAGGCTGTCGAAGATCGGCGTCGCGGCTTCCTCGCCGCGGCGCCAGTGTATCGCGCGCTCGCCCTTGGCGCGCGGCGTTTCGCTCGCACCCGGCTGCGGATTCGGCACCCAATGCGGCACCTCGCATTCGGCGACGAGGTCGAGCCGCTCGATCATGGCGACGTCTGCGGGCAAGGCGGCGATGCCGTCGCCCGTGGCGGGGATCGCCAGCATGCGCGCGCCGCCCGCGCCTTGCAGGCGCAACGCGGCCTCGAGACGAATCGGAGCCTCGCCCAAGCCCTCTCCAGCCATGTCGCGCGCGGCCTGCTCGCGGAAGCGCGCGAGCGCCGCAGTCATTTCGGCGACCTCGCCCGCGGGCAGCGCCAAGGTCCGCGAATAGCTGTGCCGGACATTGGTCGTGCTGCTGCCGAAGGCGCTGAAGACCGAGCCGAAGGGAAAGGCGACGATCTTGGGGATGCCGAGCAATGACGCGACGGCGCAAGCATGAAGCGGCCCGCAGCCCCCGAAGGAGAAGAGCGCGACCTCGGCTGCACTCCACCCACCGAGACGCTGGCGGATCTCCTCGGCGATGAGCGCGTTGACGGCATCGCGGATCTGCCAAGCGGCAGCCTCGACGCTCACGCCCAGCCCGCGCGCGACGCGCCGTTCGGTGACGCGCCGCGCCGCCGCCGCATCGAGCCGCATCTTGCCGCCGAGAAAATAATCGGGGTCGAGCAGGCCAAGCAGCAGATCGGCATCGGTCACCGTCGGCTCCATCCCGCCCTTGCCATAGCAAGCCGGTCCCGGCGCCGCGCCGGCGCTTTCGGGGCCGACGCGCAGCCGGCCGTTCTCGATTCGCGCAATGCTGCCGCCGCCGGCGCCGATCGCTTCGATCTCGATCATGGGCATGGCGACTTCGGCGCCGTCGATGCGGGAGGTGGCGCTCAGCGGCACGGCGCCGTCGCGGATCACCGCGACATCGAGGCTGGTGCCGCCCATATCGGTGGTGACGATGTCCTTGAGGCCCAAGAGCCCGGCCATGGTGACGGCGCCGCGGACCGCGACGGCCGGCCCCGAATGCAGGGTGTTGAGCGCCACCGTCTTGGCGACGCGGGCGTTGCCGCCATTGGCGTGGACGACGAGCAGCGGCCGCGCAAAGCCAGCGGCGCGCAGCTCGTCCTCGGCGCGATAGAGCCGCCGCGCCATCTCGCCATGGACATAGGCGTTGAGCACCGCCGAATTGGTCCGAGCGTGGTCGTCCAGGACATGCACGACTTCGGTGCCGATCTGCAACGGAACCGAGCGCAGGTAATGGACGGGATAGCGCTCGCGAATGAGGGCGCGCGCCCGCTGTTCATTGGCGGGATTGCGCCAGGCATTGCGAAAGCTCACGACCACCATGCGCGCGCCGTCCTGGACGAGATGCCGCACCGCCGCGAGCAGTTCCTCGCTTTCCACGGCGCGGCTGAGCCGGCCGCGCTCGTCCACCGCCTCCGGCACGCCCCGCACCATGTCCGGCGCGATGTAGCGGCCGAGGATCTTGGCCTCGCCCTCGCCATAGAGCGTGCGTTCGAATCCCGACGTCACGATGAGACCGAGCCGCGGTCCGGCGCGCTGCACCAGTAGGTTGGTGCCGATCGTCGTCGACACCCGTGCCACCGCGCAGCGCCGCAGGAAGCCCTCGAGCGGCATGCCGAACGCCGCGCTGCCGGCGCGCACGCAGCTCATGAAGCCCTCGGTGATGTCGTGCGGCGTCGTCAGCACCTTGCGCGTGCGGATCTCGTCGCCGCCGCTGAAGAAGCCGTCGGTGAAGGTGCCGCCGATATCGATGTCGATGGTGTACATGCTCTAGCCCTGCACCTGCCGCGCCACCGCGACGACATCCTCGGGCGCCGTCTCGGGCGGAATATCCCAAGCCGACAGGACGAGCCGGCCGCTTCCCTTCTCCCAGCCTGCAAGGCATTCGTCGGGCGTGCGCTCGCCGATCGGCAGGGTGACGATCGCGCCCGCTCCCGACCTGGCAATCCGCACGCCCAATTCGTGTATTCGCTTAATGAATGCCGGACCGGGCCGGTGGCGCGGCAGCAGAAGGACGGGAATACCGTAATAAGCCGCGAGATTGAGGAGCGGCGCGAGCGTCTCGCAATGCACGACCGTCTCGGGCCCGAGCGGCGCCTCCTCGGCGAGCAGCAGCGCGCTGACCTTGGCCTCGCAATAAGCCTTCGCCATAGCCAGAGGAATTTGGCTCGCATGCTTGAATGCGAGACGACGACTGAGCGTTGCGGGACCAGTCAGATAGCCCAGAACGAGATCGTCATTGCCGGCCTCGTCCGCGAGACGGCGCGCGAGGTCGAGGGCGACGCTCAGCGGCGGGCGCTTGAGAATTGCTTCGGGCGGAACGCCATCGGCTCCGGCGCTGGCGCTCTCGAGCGCGGGATCGAACCAGTTGATGGTGCCGTCGGCGCCAAAGAGCTTCTGCGCCGAGCGCAGGGCGAACGCGGCGAGAGCGGGGTCGGCGGCGAACTCTTCGGGCGCCACTTGCTCCAGCCGCTGCGCCAAGCGGAAGCTCAGCGGCAGAAATAGATCGCGCCCGGCGCGGCGCAGCAGCGCATCGAGGCGCGCCGCCATCACGCCTCCCGCTCGAGCCAGCCGACGCCCCATTCATCGGGCCGGTAGCGCCAGCCGGGCGGCGTGACGATGACGGTGTCTTCGGCCTCGATGATCGCCGGGCCGGCGATGGCGTGCCCCGGTCCGAGCGCGTCGCGCCAATAGACCGGCGTCTCGACCATCCCGTGCTCGGGGCCCCAATAGGCGGCGCGCCGCCCGCGCTCGGTTGTCTCTGCGGGCGCGCACGCCGCGCCGCGCCGCAACTGGTATTTCTCGACCGGCCCGATGGCGTTGAGCCGCATCTCCACCACCTCGATGCCGGCCTCGGGAAAGCAGGCGCCCTTGCCGTATTTGCCGGCATAGGTGTCGTTGAAGAGATTGCAGATCGTCTTGAGGTCGCTGGCGTCGCGCAGCTCGAGCCGCGGCACGGTGATGGGCAGCGTCTGGCGCTGCTGCGCATAGCAGAGGTCGAGTTCGAGCTGGAGGTGCAGGCCGGCCAAATCGAAGCCTTCCTCCTCCATGTCGCGCCGGCCGAGCGCCAAGAGCGCCGCGACCGCCTCGTTGAAGCGCGGAATATTGGCCGCGCTGTAATCCGCCGCCTTGAAATCGTAGAGGTTGATGTTGATGCTCTTCTCGTAGGTCTGGACGACATCCATGGCGAGCGTGCTGAAGGCGCCAAACACGCTCGAGAATGGAAAGGTGGCGATGCGCCGCACATCCGTGCCCTCGGCATAGCCCACGGCATGGACGGGCCCGGCGCCGCCGAGCGCGAAGAGCACGAAGTCGCGCGGGTCCTGGCCGGAAATGAGCGCGCAGATGCGGTACATCTCCTGGCCCATGATGCCGTCGATGAGGCGCTTCATGCGCCAGGCCGCCTCGATCACGGGAATCCCCAGCGGCGCCGCGACATGCGTGGCGATCGCCGCCTCGGCGCGCGCGCGCATGAGCTTCATCGTGCCGCCGAGGAATTTGTCGGGATCGAGATAGCCCAGCACGACATCGGCATCGGTCACGGTCGGCCGCTCGCCGCCGCGGTTGTAGCAGGCAGGGCCGGGATTGGAGCCGGCGCTTTCGGGGCCGACGGCAAGGCGGCCCTCGCTCACCTGCGCGATCGAGCCGCCGCCCGCGCCCACCGACCAATGCGCGACATAGGGGATCTGCACGCGAAAGCGGTCGATCACCGGATCGTATTCGTAAACCCGCTCGCGTCCCTCGACGACGATCCCGACATCGAAGCTGGTGCCGCCCATGTCCGAGACGATGACGTTCTTGACGCCGATGCTGCGGGCGATGTGATCGGCGCCGATCACAGTCGAGGCCGGGCTGCTGCCGAGGAGATGCAGCGCCTGGGTTCGCGACAGCGAGGAAAGCCCGCCCGTGTTCTTGGCAACGAAGACCGGCCGACGATAGCCCACCTCGCGCAGATCGTCGGATAGACGGAGCAGATGGTCCTCCGTCACCTCGCGCAGATAGGCGTCGAGGATGACCGTCATCGAGCGCCGATACTCGCCGATCTTGGGCGAAATCTCGTGCGAGAGATAGATCGGCATGTGGCCGAGGCAAGTCTCGGGATACTGCTCGGCGATGAGCGCGGCGATGCGCTGCTCGTGCACGGGATTGACGAAGGCGTTGAGGAGCACGACGACGAAGCCGCGCACGCCCTGATCGACCAAGTACTGGATCTTCCGCCGCACCTCCTCGTCGCGCAGCGTCATGAAGACGCGGCCGAGATTGTCGATCCGTTCCTGCACGCCGACGATGAGATTGCGGGGGATGACCAGTTCGGGCCGCTGCGCCCGGCCGCGGTCGTAGCGCTTCGCCGGCTCGAGCCCATCCGCCCAGTTGCGCGCCCGTCCGACCGGGACGGTGTGCTCGAAGCCCTTGGTGGTGATGAGGCCGAGTTTGGTGCCTTTGCGCTCGATGAGGGCGTTGGTGCCGACGGTGGTCGAATAGGCGATCGCCTCGGCCTGACGCAGCGCATCCTCGAGCGCAATCCCGGCGCGCCCGGCGGCGGCGCGGGTCGCGTTCATGACGCCGATTTTAAGATCGTAGTGCGTGGTATCGGCCTTGCCGCGATGAATCTCGCCGTCGCCGATATAAACGACGTCGGTGAAGGTCCCGCCGATGTCGATGCCGATGCGCGCGCTCATTCCGCCGTGCCCTGGTATTTGCGCTTCAGGGCTTCGAGGTCGAGCTCGATGTCCCAGGTCAGCGGATGACCGGGCGGCAGGTACTCGTTCTCGACCATCACGGCACAGTTGGGGCAATAGAACTCGACGATGCGGATCCATTCGGGGTCGAAGGAGAAATTGAAGTCCTTGTTCGATCCAACCGGCGCGTGGATCTCGTGCGGATCGCGCTCGCAGACCAGGCAGCCCTCCTTATAGGAGCGCTGCGCGCTGCCCAGCACATGGCCGCAGCGATTGCAGCGCCACATCTCGCTGTCGAGATCGATGTCGAGATATTCCGTGATCTGCACGCGCATGGGAATGTCCCTCGACAATCAGTCGTAGAGGCCCCAGAAGGGCTTGCGGTAATGGGGCACGCGCGGCTCGGGATAGGCACCATAGAATTTGGTGATCCGCTCGGGCGGACGCCGGTCGAGCCAGGCGGCGATGAATTCGGCGAAGGGCTTGCCGCGGGCGAGGCGCTCGCGCCGCATCGCCGCGCGGCGGTCCGCCGTCGCCGCCTCGTCGACCAATCCCGTCGCAGCGTCGATCACCACACCATAGACGCGATGCGCGACCTCGGCGGTGATCATATCGTCGGCGATGTCGCGGGCGACGAGAGCGGGATCGCGCTCGAGCACGTCGCCGTAGCCGCCGCCGCCGCCCAAGCCGTACATCATGAGATCGCCCTCGCGCCGCTTCTCCGTGGTCTGGCCCGAGGCCTCGATGCGATAGGTGCCCTTGAGCGTCTGGTCGCGAATGAGATCGTAATTGTCGAGGTCGATGTCTTCGCCGCGCTCGATGCGCTCGAGCAGATCAGTGTCCTGGACGATGATGCGCGGATTGGGCGGACCCATGTACCCGGCCATGAGGCCGGGATTGTGGCTCAATTTGTCGGCGGCGCCCCAGCTGCTGAGGAAGCAGCCGCCTTCGCCATAGGGCGTCGAGATCTCGCAATAGCAGGCGCCGCCGCGGTATTTGCCGAAGCCGTGGTAGTTCTTCTCGAGCCGGCGCGCGAGGACGAAATGCGGCAACCGCCGGTCCATGTCCTCGACCTCGCCCGCATCGGTGAGCGGCCCCCAGAAGAAGCCGATGGCGCTCTCGCCATCGCCGTCGAAGCGGCCGCCTTGGCCCGAGGAATTGCAGGTGCCCGTGATGTTCGCCGTGGGATAGCCGAGCCGGTTCTCGCCGGCGAAAACAAAGACGTTCTGGTTACGCGAATGCGGCGCCTGCACCGCTTCGCGATAGGGGCTGGCGAACAGCGCCTTCGAGCCGATGACGTGGAGGCCGTTGGCGACGAGCGCGGCGATGCCGGTGCCGAGCCCGTGCGCGAGCTCGTCGCGCGCATTGACGATGGACGGCCCCTCGATCAGGTATTTGACCGGCTGCAAGAGTCCGGCGTTGGGCGGCAGGCCGCGGAAGAAATAGGAGAAGAGATAGACC
>DATNIY010000097.1:0-78280 GCA_035604195.1 Allostellaceae bacterium | reverse complement strand
CCCCTGCATGGCGATGAGGCAGACCATGGTGCGCGCCCATTGAATGCCCGTCTGGTTGCGGCAGGCACCGCCATGGCCATTGCCCCAGCCGCCGGCCGCGAGATAGACGCGCTTCCGGCCCCACTCGCGAGCAAGCGCGCGCACGTCCTTGGCCGGCACGCCGGTCTCGGCCTCCTGCCACTCCGGCGTCTTGGCGATACCGTCTTCCTCGCCGAGCAGATAGGCCTGCCATTTGTCGAAGCCGACGGTATGGGTCGCGACGTACTCCTTGTCGTAGAGGCCCTCCCGGATCCAGACATAGGCGATGGCCATCGCCATCGCGACCGAGGTCGTGGGGCGGGGCGCTAACCACTTGCCCGGCAGGAATTGCGCCGAGGCGTTGTAGTAGGGATCGATGTGGACGAGTTTGATCCCGAGCTTGGGGTTCTTGAGCCACTGCCGCCGCACCGTGCCTTCCTGGGCGCCGTAGGAGCCGCTGGTGGTCTCGGGATCGCCGGACCAGAACACGATCATCTCGCAGTGTTTGAGGCAGTCCTCGACCGTACCATAGGTTTCGCATTGGCCGACCCGGAGCGTGTAGCCCCAATGATGCACCGCGCCCCAATACCAGCCCTCCCAGCTGTCGGGGTTGTGATGCACCGCGGTGTGGCCGACCGCGTTCTTGAAGCGATGGAGCGCGCTCAGGTAGTAGCCGATGTTGCCCCAGGTGTGATGCGAGCCGTGCGAGACCGCCATCACGCCCGGACCATAGGCGCGCTTCAGCCGCTTGATCTCGGTTGCGACGAGGTCGATCGCCTCCTCCCAGGAGATGCGCACGTAGCCCGATTTGCCGCGGTTCTGCGGATTGCGCTCGCCATTGGGATCGAAGTCCAC
Organism: Allostellaceae bacterium; assembly: GCA_035604195.1. Taxonomy (GTDB): domain Bacteria; phylum Pseudomonadota; class Alphaproteobacteria; order ATCC43930; family CGMCC-115725; genus DATJLY01. Next base: position 77,407 of record DATNIY010000097.1, on the reverse strand, counting down.
GCGCTTCATCGGATGGAGCAGCCGGTCCGGCGAATAGATGATCGAGCGGACGTTCTGGCCATGCGGCGCCAGCGTGGTCTTGCGCGGCGGAGTGAATTTCATGCCGCGCGCCTCGATGGTCCAGGGCGGCGGGTCGGTCTCGTCGAAGTCGATGGGCGTGAGGCGGATGATCCTGCCGTCCTTGACGTAGACGAAGACCGGACCGCCATTGGTCATGTTGCAATAGCGTCTCATGCCGTTGCCGAGGTCGATGCCGAACGTCCAGCGCACCGATTGGATCATCATCACGGTCTGGGCAAACCAGTTGGTCAGATCCTCGGGCCCGTCGACGGTGAGCTTGAAGTCCTTCTGCGCGTTGATCTGGTCGAGCCAGTTTATCGGCGGCGTCATCATTTGGGCGCCCAGCTGCGCCGTCTTGAAGGCGAGCGTTATGTCCGGGCTCGGATGCCGGCCGCTGCGCGACTTGACCTTGCCGTTGCGGAGCTCATACCAACGCCCGATCTCCTCCTCGCGCGCGTTGACTTGAGCGACGAGGTTGCGCTCCTTGAGCCGATCGGCGAACACCGGGTAATGGCGCGCCGTGTGGCGCAGCACCTGCGCCAGGGCGAACAGCACGAACGAGAACTTGGTTTCGGCGATCGTCATGTTCCCTCCTCGGGCCGGAACGGCATGCCGTCCCCGCCTTGCTACGCGCATTGCGCGCTCAGCGCGCGACCTTCATGCGGGCCGGACTCGGCTGGTGCGAGACCGACCCGTTGGCCATCGCGCGCTCGATCTCGCGCGCGCCTGCCACCGTCAGCGCCTGAAACCGCGCGATCACGCCCTCATCCGCCCGCGCCGCCGGCAGGACCAGGCTCAGGCTTCCCAGAATCGCGCGCTCGCGATCGAAGACCGGCGCCGCGATGCCGATCCGGCCGGCGTCGAGCTCGCCGTGCGTGACGCAAGCGCCGGCACGGCGCAGCCGCGCCAAAGCGCGGCGGAAATCTTCCCACCCTGCGCCCAAGCCGGCTTCGACGATCTCGGCGGCATGACGCGCGAACAGCGATTTCAAGGTCCGCGTCGGCAGATGCGCCAGGATGATCTTGGAGGTGGCGCCGCGGAAGAGCGGCATGAGGCGGCCGCGCTCATAGCTTACCGGCGGCTGCGGTCCCCGACCCACCACCAGATGGACGCACATGACGCGGTCGTGAAACAGGCGGCAGAGCAGGATCGTCGAGCCCTCGGCGGCCCGCTGGACCAGCTCCGTCATCACGAGCCGCGCTGCGCGCAGCATCGGGTCGCAGATCTGGATGAGCCGATCCATCTGGACGATCGCCGGCCCCAGAGCGTAGCTCGCCCCGGCGATCGGGCTGATCAGACCGGCGCCAGTCAGCCGCTTGAAATAGCGGTAGGTCGTGGTCGCGGAGACGCCGATCCGCTCTGCCGCCGCCTCGACGGTCCATTGCGGGCGCTCGACGGTGAACAGCTCGAGCACGGCGAGCATCCTGTCGCCGCTGCTGTCGCGCCGCGCCCGCTCGACCATGATCGCCATTGACGAAACGATAAATCCAACGCGCCGATATTGCAATATTTTTCATTGTATGAGAAATAATCGTGGGCGGAGGGAGCGAAGCGATGGCCAGACCGCACCGAATCGACACTCATCACCATATCCTGCCGCCGGCCTATGTCGCGGAGGAGCGCGAGCGGATTCTCGCCGTCGCCGGCATGGTCGGGCCGCAGTTCCTCGATTGGAGCCCGCAGAAGGCGATCGAGGAAATGGACCGTAACGGCGTCGCCACCGCCATCGTGTCGATCTCGACGCCCGGCGTCTGGTTCGGCGACAAGGAGCAGGGCCGGCGCTTGGCGCGGCTTTGCAACGAGTACGGCGCAAGCATGATGCGCGAGCATCCCGGCCGCTTTGGCATGTTCGCGGCGCTGCCTTTGCCCGACATCGAAGGCAGCCTGCGCGAGATCGAATACGCGCTCGACACGCTCAAGCTCGACGGCGTCGGACTGATGACCAGCTATGCCAACAAATGGCCGGGCGATCCGGCCTTCGCCCCGGTCTTCGACGAGCTCGATCGGCGCAAGACCGCGGTTTATTTCCACCCGACCATGGCCGTGTGCTGCCCGAGCATTCCCGATCTGGCACCGGCGCTCATCGAGTTCCCGACGGACACGACGCGGGCCATCACCACTCTCCTCTTCAGCGGCACGTTTTCCCGCTGCCCCGATTTGCGCTTCATCTTCTCGCATGGCGGCGGCACTTTGCCGATGCTGGTGAGCCGCATGACCGGCTCGCTCGACCGCGCGTCAATGAAGCACGTGAAGGCGCGCATTCCCAAGGGCGCGCTCTATGAGCTGCGGCGGCAGTATTACGATACCGCCGGCATCGCCAATCCGGTCGCGATCGCCGCGCTGTCGAAATTCGCGCCGATGACGCAAATCCTGTTCGGCAGCGATTTCCCGTTTTGGCCGATCGCCTGGATCGCCGAGGGCTTGCGCGGGCTCGAGCTGTCGGTGAGCGACCTCCAGGCGATCGAACGCGACAACGCGCTCAGGCTCTTCCCGAAATACCGCGGCTGAGTCGTTTGGGCCATGAATGACGCATCGACGCTCATCCTGCCGCAGCTCGGCGCGGTTTACGAGGCGCTGTGGCCGGCGGCGGCGGCGCTGCTCCGCGCGGTGGTCGGGCTGGCGCTCATCCCGCACGCCCTGCGCTTCAGCTTCGGCTGCTTTCCCAACAGCGGATCGCGCGCCTTGAGCATCGGCGCCTTGGCCGCCATCCTCGCGCGCTCGGGCTACCGGCCGGGCAAGCTCTGGGCGGTTGTGACCATCCTGATCGAGTTCATTGCCGGGCCGTTGCTGGCGCTCGGCCTCTTCACCCGGCCGGCGGCGCTGATCGTCTTCGTTTTCCTGCTGCTGGCCGCCATCGACCACGCCCGCAACGACGGCTATTTCTGGAACACGCTCGGCTTCGAATACCCGTTCTTGTGGGCGGTGGCGGCGCTGTTCTTCGTCGTCCACGGCGGCGGCGCCTGGTCGCTCGACCATCTCCTCATCGGCCGAGCGTTTTGATCAAAGGACGCGATGGAGCAGCGCCGCGCCGGAAGCGAGCCGCCGGCAGTTCTCGGCAGCGACGGCGAGGCTGCGCTCCAAAGTGCCGGCGGTGAGCCAAGCGAGATGCGGCGCGAGCACGACGGTATCGAGCTGTGCCAAGGCTTCGCCCGCGGGCACCGGCTCCTCGGCGAAGACATCGAGGCCGGCGCCGCCGAGCTTCCCGCTCTTCAGCGCCGCCACCAGCGCCGGCTGATCGACGAGCCCGCCGCGCGCGGTGTTGACGAGGATGGCGCCCGGCCGCATCAACGCGAGCTCCGCCGCGCCGATGAGCTTGCTGGTGGCGTCCGTCAGCGGCAGGTGCAGCGAGACGATGTCGGACTGGCGCAGCAAATCCGCGAGCGGGAGGAAGGATAGGGGCGCATCGGGCTTGGGCGCAGTCGCGGTGTAGATCACCTCGGCGCCGAGCGCTGCAAGCATCGGCGCGAGCAGCCGCGGAATGCCGCCGAAGCCGACGAGCCCGACGGTGCTGCCCGCCAATTCGCCATAGCTGTCCTGCAGCGCCGGATCGAGCCGCCAACCGCGCCCGTCGCGCGTCGCGCGATCGAGGAGCGGCAGCCGCCGCAAACAGGCCAGCATGAGCAGCAGGGTCATCTCGGCCACGGCGCGCGCATTGGTGCCGGGCATATTGCAGACGGCGATGCCGCGCGCCTGCGCCGCCGCGAGATCGATGGTATTGACGCCGATGCCGATCTTCTGGATGAGGCGCAGCCGGCGCGCTTTCGCGATGTCCGCCGCCGAGAGCGGCCGCAGCGCGTGCCACAGCACTTCCGCCTCGGGCAGCAGCGCGTAGAATTGCGCATCGTCGAGCGCATCGCAGAAATCGACCTGCAGGCCCTCGGACGACAAGGCCTCGAGCCGGCGCTGCCAGGCTGGGCCCGGCGCGTAATGCAGCAGAACTTTCATCGCCGCCAGGGCAGCGCGCTCGCCGGCGGCAGCGGACCGCTTCCGCCCAGTGCTTCGGCGATGCGCAGCCCCTCGTTCCATTTCGCCAAGCGCTCGGAGCGCGCAAAGGAGCCCACTTTGAGCAGCGGCGCGCCCCAGCCGATGGCGAGGTGAACAATGGTGACATCCTCGGTCTCGCCGGAGCGGGCCGAGACGATGGCGCCCCAGCCGGAGGCGAGCGCGGCGTCGAAGGCCGCCTTGGTTTCGCTGAGCGTGCCCGCCTGGTTCGGCTTGATGAGCGCGGTGTTGCACGCCCCTTGCGCCGCAGCGGCGCGGATGCGGGCGGCGTTGGTGACGAGAAAATCGTCGCCGACCACCGCGATCCCGCCCGCCCTTTGCGTGAAGCGTGCGAGCCCGGCGGCATCGTCCTCGGCCAGAGGGTCTTCGATTGCGACGATGGGATAGCGGCCGAGCCAGCCCTCGAGCAGCTCGATCATCCCGTCGCTGTCGAGCGCGCGCCCCTCGAGGCCGAGGCGATAGCGGCCCTTGCTGCCCAATTCCGACGCGGCGATGTCGAGCGAGATCGCGACATCCTCGCCCGCACGAAAGCCCGCACGCTCGATCGCCCGGACCAGCATGTCGAGTGCCGCCTCGTTCGTGGCGAAGGCGGGCCAGAACCCGCCTTCATCGGCGACGCCCTGCAGCAGCCCGGCCTCCGCCATCAGCGCTCCCGCCGCACGATAGATTTCCGCGCTCCAGTCGAGCGCCTGGGCATAATCCGCCGCGCCGACCGCGACGACCATGAAGTCCTGCACATCGACGCGGCGGCCGGCATGGGCGCCGCCGCCGAAGATCTGAATTTCCGGCAGCGGCAGCCGAACCGCCCGCCCGCCCGCGAGGTGGCGCCACAGCGGCAGGCCGGCGGCAGCGGCGGCAGCATGGGCCACGGCCATCGAGACCGCGATCATGGCATTGCCGCCGAGCCGCGATTTGTCTTGGGTGCCGTCGAGCGCGATGACTGCCGTGTCGATCGCAGGCTGGTCCGAAGCATCGCGGCCGCGCAGGTGCCTCGCGATCTCGCCGGTCACCGCCGCGACGGCGTTGGTCACGTCCTGGCCGCCGAAGCGCGCGCCGCCGTCGCGCCGATCGACGGCTTCGCCGCTTCCCCGCGAGGCTCCCGCCGGAGCGAGTGCGCGGCCGATGGCGCCCGAAGTCAGCCGTACCTCGGCCTCGACCGTTGGCCGGCCGCGCGAATCCCAGAGGCGGCGGCCGATGACGCTTTCGATCGTCGTGCTAGGCAAGGCCGAGCTCCTGTGCCCAGGCAGCGCGAACCGTCGCGAGACGCTCGGGCGGCTTCTCGAGCAAATGTCGTGCGACGTAGCGCACGCGATTCTTGTCGGCCTCCTCCGTCACATATTCGACCGGCGACTTGCCGTCGATCCGCGCCAGGAACAGGCCCGGGAGCAGCGCCGCGATCCGGGCCGCGATCGCCGCCCGCTGCTCCCACTGCACGCCCGCGAGATAGGAATCGGATAGAACGTCAAAAGCGGCGAGGAAATCGGGCGCGGCGGCCGGCCGCCACAGGCACTTCAAGAGCAGATGGTTGAGGCAGAAGGCGATGTCGAAAGCGGGATCGCCGTACCAGGCGCATTCCGCATCGAGAAATAGCGGCCCCTGCGCTCCGAGCAGGATGTTCTTCGGGCTCACATCGCCATGCACCAGCGCCAGCTTCGTGCTCGCCGTCGTCTCGACCAGCGCCTTGAGGCGCGGCGCCAGATCGGGATGACGGAGCGCGGTCGCTTCGAGATAGGGCGCAAGGCGGATCGCGTGAAAGATGGCATCGCTCGGAAATTCCGCGGCGATTTCGGGCCGCCCCGCCGTCGCCGCGTGAATCCGCGCGAGCACGCTGCCGATTGCGGCGGCCGACGCCATATCAACCCTGCCGTCGCGCAATTCCTCCTTCCAATTGCGGTAGAGCAGCGGGTCGAGGAATTCCATGGCGAATGAGCCGGTGGCTTGGTCGACGCCGAGGAGCTTCGGGACCGCATGCGGCGCGATTGCGGCGGCGGCGCGGAACCAGGCGACCTCGTAACGGCCGCGCTCGACCGGCGCGAACCAGTCCTGCTCGACGCGCAATTTGGCGAGCGCGCGTTTGACGCAGACGAGCCCCGAGCGCAGATCGACGCGCCAGATATCCGAGGAGACGCCACCGCCGAGGCGCGTCCATTTCGGCCTTTCCTCCGCCTCCGCCAGGCCCATGCGGCGCAGCGCTTCGGTCGGCTCGGGCAAGTCTGCCTTCGCGCCAGCGGCGATCGGAGCCGGCGAATTCGTCATCTGCGGCAACTTATCGCATGACGCAACGATTGCAAGCCGGGTTCCCACTGTAGTTGATCGAATGAGAGCAACGGACACGCCCGCGCGCCGCCGGCTGGCAGTGCGGCTTGAGTGATGGCATAGTGGCAGACACATAAATGGGAGCGGCGGAAGGTTGAGCGAAATCGAGATCAGGCTTGCGGTGGCGCGCGATGACATGGCCAAACTGCGCAAGGCGCTCTTGTCTTTGGCGCGAGAGCCGCGCCTGTCCCGCATCACCTGGGCCAGCACCTATTACGACACGTCCGACCGCCGGCTCGAGCAGTCGGGGCTCACCCTGCGCGTCCAGAAGCACCGCCGAACCTTTCTCCAGGCGGTCGAGACCGATGAATTCACCGGCGCCGATCCGCTCGCGCGCAAGGAATGGCAGGACCGGATCGTCGGCGCGCAGCCGGATCTCGACGCGCCCAACAGCGGCGCCCACGTGCCGGCAAAACGCCGGGAGCTGCGGCCGCTTTTCACCACGCTGATCCAGCGGAGCACGGCGCTGCTGCAGTCGCCGGACGGAACCGAGATCGTTGCCGCCCTGGACAAGGGAGAAATCCACGCCTGCCGGAGCGATGCAAGCGAGCCGGTGAGCGAGATCGAGTTGAGATTGAAGAGCGGCGATCCGGCCGCGCTCTACGATCTCGCCCTGCGCCTCGTCGAGCTGGTGCCGCTCCGCATCGAAGCGCGCAGCAAGGCGGAGCGCGGCTATCGGCTCATCGACCGGCGCGCGGCCAAGCCGCCGGTTTTGCACGTTGCGCCGACCGTGCTCGATTCGGGCGCAACCGTCGAAGCGAGCATGCAACGCATCGGGCGCCAGTGTCTCGCAGGAATCCTCGGCAACGAGCCGGCGGCGCTCGCCGATGTTCCCGAAGCCGTGCACCAGATGCGCGTCGCGGTGCGGCGCCTGCGTGCCGCGCTTTCGGCGGTGAAGCCGATGCTGCCGATGGACCAATTCCGCTGGACGGATCACGAGCTCAAATGGCTCGGCGGCGCGCTCGGCCCGGCGCGCAACTGGGACGTGTTTGCGCACGGCCTGCTCGAGCCGGTCGCTGAGGCCTTGCCAGAGGAGCGCGATCTCGTCCGGCTGTCCCGCGCCACCGAGCGCAAGCGCAGCGATGCCTATCGCCGCGCCAAGCATGCGATCTTGTCGCAGCGCTACACGGTCGCGATGCTGAGGCTCGCCCGATGGTTCGAGGCGCGCGGCTGGAGCGAGCAGCCCGTGACCGAATCCTCCGCCAAGCTCGTCACGCCGGTCGGCGAGGTCGCCGCCGAATTGATCGAGCGCCGCTACCGCAAGGCCAGAAAGCGCAGCCGGAATTTCGTCGACCTGCCGCCGCGCGAGCGCCATGTGCTGCGCATCGGCCTCAAGAAGCTGCGCTATACGGTCGACCTGCTCGAACCGCTTTTCGCCAAGCGCCGGACGCGGCCCTTCATGAAGCGGCTCAAGGGTCTGCAGGACGACCTCGGCCACGCCAACGACGTCAACGCCGCCCGAAACCTGTTGATGGATGTCGCCAATGGCCAGCATGTCGCCGCGCTCGACCGCGCCAGCGGCATCGTGCTCGGTTGGCACGACCGCGGCCTGGCCGAGCAGGAGGCGAGGCTGCGCGCGAATGTGCGCCGCTTCCGGCAGGCCAAGCCGTTCTGGTGACGGGCGCCAGGGATCAGCGCAGCGGTCCTTTCGTCCAGCGGAAGCCGGTGAGCACGCCATTCTCGAAGCGGCATTCGACCGCGACTTCGCGCAGGACGAAGCCGCCTTCGGGCACGTCCTTGCGCACGCCCTCGACGCGCGCAACCATGGCGGTGATGCTGGCGGCCGATTTGTCGATGGCCGAATCCGCGCTGGTGACGTCGATGTCGCTGCCGCCGGGGAATGCTTCCTTCATGACATGCGCGCAGCGGTCGGCGAAGCTCTCCTCGCGCATCCGCGAGAGACCGCAGGCCGCGACGAGGCAGCACAGGGCCGCCGAACCGGCGGCGCGACGATAGGACTTCTCTTTCATTGGCATGCCCGCGCCTCGCTACGGTATCCGCGGATGCCGCCCGGTCGCGGCCACGGCGGAACGCGGGCGGTGGCCGCTGATCTCGTCGCCGGCCTCCGGCGGCAGCCGAACGTAGAAAGCGGTAGAGAGCAAAGAGACCAGCCCGATCACCACGAAGGGCATGATGAAGTCGCGCGCCTCGAGGACGCTGCTGCCGCCCCGCAGCACCGTCATGAGATGCAGCACGAGCGCGCTCAGCCCGACGCCGAGGCTGATCGAAAGCTGCTGCGCCATGCTGACGAAACTCGTCGCGCGGCTCATCAGCGGCGGCGGCACGTCGGCGAAGGACAGGGTGTTCGTGGCGGTGAACTGCAGCGAGCGGAAGAACCCGCCGGCGAGCAACGCGAGAAAGATCAGCGCGTGCGGCGTGGTCGGCCGGAAGAGGCCGCAGCCCAGCACGAACAGGCTGCTGATCACGGCATTGCCGATCAGCACCTGGCGGAATCCGATGGCGCGGATGATCGGTGCGGCCGTCATCTTCATGGTCATCGCCCCTGCCGAAGTGGCGAAGGTCAGGAGCCCCGACGAGAAGGCGTCGAGCCCGAAGCCCAATTGCAGCATCATCGGCAGCAGGAAGGGCAAGGCGCCGATCCCGATGCGGAACAGCGAGCCGCCGAGCGTCGCCGCCGCGAAGGTCGGGATGCGCATCAGCGCCAGATCGATGATCGGGTAGGAGGCATGGCGGGCATGGGTGACGTAAAGCGCCGTGAAGAGCGCGCCGCCGAACATGAGGCCGCCGGCAATGCTCACCGGCATAGCGCTGCGGCCGACCAACTCGAAACCGAACATGAGGCCGGCAAGACCAAGCCCCGCTAGGACGAAGCCGCGGAGATCGAGCGGGCCGACTTTCGCTTCGCGCGTATCCTCGATGAACATGCTCGCCAGCACGATGCCGAGGACGCCGACGGGCACGTTGATGAAGAAGATCCAGCGCCAGGAGCTGTAGGTCACGATGAAGCCGCCCAAAGGCGGCCCGATGACCGGACCGATCAGCGCGGGCACGGTCAAATAGGACATCGCCCACACCAGATCGGATTTCGGCACGGTGCGCAGCAGCGCAAGCCGCCCGACCGGAGTCATCATCGCCCCGCCGGCGCCCTGGAGGATGCGGGCGGCCACGAGCGTCGTCAGCGAATCGGCGAAGCCGCAGCCGATCGAGCCCAAGGTGAAGACCGCGATCGCCGCGCGAAACACCGTGCGGGCGCCGAAGCGGTCGGCCATCCAGCCGCTCAACGGAATGAAGATCGCCAGGCTCAGCAAATAGGAGGTGATCGCGAGATTGAGCCGCAGCGGGTCTTCCTTGAGCGCGTCGGCGATCGCCGGCAGCGCCGTCGCGATGATCGTCGAATCGAGATTCTGCATGAAGAGCGCACAGGCGACGATCAGCGGCACGATCATCTGGCGTGGCGACGCGATGGGCATCAGGGCAGCGGCCGCGGTTGGGCGATGGAGGCGAAGATCATCGTATTTAACACCTCCCGGCGGGGAAGATCGCGATTTCCTTGCGCCCAGCCATGCAAGAGCCGAATGCGCGCCCAGCGCCCGCCGGCGGATCAATCGGGCGCGCGCAGACGATAGCCGACGCCGGTCTCCGTCTGAATGTGCTGCGGCCGCTCGGGATCGGCCTCGATCTTCTGGCGCAGCGCGCGGATGTAGATGCGGAGATATTGGACGTCGCCATCGCCGCCCCACACTTCCCGCAAGATGAATTTGTGGGTCAACACCTTGCCGGCATGCGCGACCAACAGCCGCAGAAGATCATACTCGCGCGGCGACAGCTTCACTTCAGCGCCGCGCACGGTAACGATGCGGCGCACGAGATCGACGCTGAGGTCGCCGCTCCGGAAGACCGGCCGCTCGCCTTGCTGCTGCAGGCGGTGGCGCATGGCCGCGCGCAGGCGGGCGAGAAGCTCGTCCATGCCGAAAGGCTTGGTCACGTAGTCGTCGGCCCCGAGGTCGAGGGCGCGGACCTTGCCGCTCTCGTCCGCGCGGCTCGACAGAACGATGATCGGGACATCCGATCCGCCCTCGCGCAGGCGGCGGATCAGCGCGAAGCCGTCGCTGTCCGGCAATCCCAGGTCGAGCACCAGGACGTCGACCGCGCCGCGCATCGCGGCGAGCGCGCCCTCGCCGGTCTCGGCCTCGATCACGTGATAGCCTTGCGCCGTGAGGCTGGTCCGGAGAAAGCGCCGGATCGCCGGCTCGTCGTCGACGACGAGGATGCGGATGGGCGCGGCGGTTCCGGTCATGCTTTGCGCTCGCGCGCCGCGCCCTCGCCGGCCGGGACCGGCAGCGTGATCGTGAACACCGCGCCGCGCCGGTCCTGCCGGTTGCCGGCGACGATCGTCCCGCCCATCGCCTCGACGAAGCCGCGGCAGATGGCGAGGCCGAGCCCGGTCCCGGCGCGGCGGCGATCGCTTGCCTGCACGCGGTAGAACTTGTCGAAGACGCGCTCGAGAGCGGGAGGCGCGATCCCCTCGCCTTCATCGAGCACCCGGAGTTGAACCACGCCGCCCTGCCGCCGCGCCTCGATGCGGACGAGCGAGCCGGGCGGCGCATATTTTCCGGCATTGTCCAGGAGATTGAACAGGACCTGCTCGAACAGCACGGCATCGAGCCGCAGCATCGGGAGGTCGGGGCTCAGTTCCACCTCCGTCCTGTGCTCGGCAAGCACCTTTTTCGCGCGCTCGAGCGCGCTGCCGACGATCTCGGCGAGATCGACCATGTCGGAATTCGGCTGGATCGCGCCCGATTCGAGCCGCGTCATGTCCAGCAGATTGCCGATGAAGCGGTTGAGCCGTTCGGCCTCCTCGCGGATCGTGCCGACCAGCTCGGTCTGCGCCGCCTCGTCGAGCGATGCGCGGTATTTCTCGAGGCTCGTCGCCGAGCCGAGGATCGATGCCAAGGGCGTACGGAGGTCGTGGGAGATCGAAGTGAGGAGCGCCGAACGCAGCCGCTCGGCCTCGGCGGCGAGGCGCGCGCGATCGACGTCTTGCGCCAGCGCGACCCGCTCGATGGCGAGCGCCGCCTGGTCGGAGAGCGCATCGAGCAGCCGGCGCTGATCGGGCGTCAGCAGCGGCCCGGGCCGGTCGCTGTCGAGGCCCACCACGCCGACCGCGCCGCGGCCCGTATGCATCGGCAGGAAGAGCCGCTTCGCCCCGGGCAGGGTGTCGGCGCCGCGCCCGGCCGGGCGATTGTTCTCCCAGCACCACTTCGCCGCCGCGAGATCGGCATCGTCGAGCATGTCCTCCGGCGGATAGCCCGCGCGCACCGCCACCGTCTCGCCTTCGGGCAACAGCAGCACGATCCGCACCTTGAGCATCGAGGCCATCTGGTAAGCCGTCGCCCACAGCAGATCGTCGAGCGTCACCGAGCCCGCGAGCTTGCTGCTGAAGAGATAGAGATCCTCTGTCGTCTTCGCGCGTTGCGCCGCGGCCAAGGCCTGCGCCCGGACGCGCGCGGTGAGATTGCTCGCGATCACCGCGACCACGGCGAAGAAGAACAAGGCCACGATGTTTTCGGGATCGGCGACGGTGAAGGTGTAGAGCGGCGGCAGAAAGAAGAAGTTGTAGGCGAGCACGCTCACCAAGCTGGCGAAGAGCGCGGGCCACAGCCCATAGGCGATGGCGGTGGCCAGCACCGCCGTCAGGAAGACCAGGGCGATGTTCGAAACCGCCAAAAACTGCCTCAGGAACACTCCGACGACGAGCGCCAGGGCGACCATGACGACGGCGCCGAGATAGGCCTTGACCTCCGGGCCCTCGGCGCTGGTCTCCGCGGTCGCGACCTGCTCGCGCGGCGGGGCGCCGCCCTCGCGCTGTTCGGCGATGACATGGACGCTGATATCGCCCGCGCGGCGGATGAGCTGGTGCGTCACCGAGCCGTGCAGCAGCTCCATCCAGCGCGAGCGCTGCGACTTCGCAATCACGACATGCGTGAAGTTGTTGCCCTCCGCATATTGGACGACGCCGCCGGCGACATCCTGCGCGGGGATGGTGACCGCCTCGCCGCCGAGCCGCTGCGCCAGGCGCAGGCCTTCGGCGATGCGGTCGCGCTCGGCCTCGCTGAGTCGCGCCGAGCGCGAGGTTTCGACGTGAATCGCCGTCCAGGGCGCACGCAGACGGTCGGCAAGGCGGCGGGCGTAGCGCACGATTGCGAGGCCGTTCGGATGCTCGTTGACGCAGACCAGCACGCGCTCGCTCGCCGCCCACGGGCCGGCGATGGCGTGTGCCCGCATGTAGGTGACCATCTGCTCGTCGACGCGCTGGGCCGTGCGCCGCAGCGCGAGCTCGCGCAGCGCGGTCAGATTGCCCGGCTGGAAATAGTGGCGGATCGCCCGCTCGGCCTGCTGCGGGACATAGACCTTGCCTTCCTTCAGCCGCTGGATGAGGTCTTCCGGCGTGAGATCGACGACCTCGACCTCGTCGGCGTGGTCGATGATCGAATCCGGCACCGTCTCGCGGACGCGAATGCGGGTGATCTGCGCCACCACGTCGTTGAGGCTCTCGACATGCTGGATGTTGAGCGTGGTATCGACGTCGATGCCGGCATCGAGCAGCTCCTCGACATCCATGTAGCGCTTGGGATGCCGGCCGCCCGGAGCGTTGGTGTGCGCGAGCTCGTCGACCAGGACCAGCTTCGGCGCGCGCTTCAGGATCGCATCGAGATCCATCTCCTCGAGCCAGCGGCCCTTGTATTCGACGCGGCGCCGCGGCACGAGTTCGAGGCCCTGCAGGAGCGCCTCGGTCTCCTTGCGGCCATGGGTCTCGACGATGCCGACGACGACATCGACCCCTTCCTGCCGCTTGGCCTGGGCCACCGACAGCATCTCGAAGGTCTTGCCGACGCCGGGAGCGGCGCCGAGGAAGATCTTGAGCCGGCCGCGCGCTTCCTGCGCCAGCTGCTGCAACAGCGCATCGGGCGAGGGTCGGCCGTTGCGGTCGAGTCGTTCGTCGGTCATGGCCGCCGCCGGGCGAATTGCCGATTGCGGCGCAGGCTAGCGCGATCCGCCCCGCTTTGCACCTGAGAGCCGCACGGCGTCCCGACTATTTCCCGGGGAGCGCATCGAGCGCAAGGTTGAGCGCGAGAACGTTGACGTGCGGCTCGCCGAGGATGCCGAACGTCCGGCCTTGCGTGTTGTCGGCAACGAGCTGGCGAATGCGGTCCTCGGGCAAACCGCGCGCCTTGGCGATGCGCGGGACCTGGAAGAGAGCGCCGGCCGGGGTGACGTCGGGGTCGAGGCCGCTCGCCGAGGTGGTCACGAGATCGACCGGGACCGGGGCGGACGGGTTCTCCGCCGCGAGCTTGCCGGAATCGTCCTTGACGCGGTCGATCAGCGGCTGCGCCGTCGGCGCGAGGTTCGAGCCCGCCGAATTGTCGGCGGCGTAGGGCACCGCGACGGTCTTGGTGGGATCCTTGGGATCGGGCTCCGTGGTCGCCGAGGGCCGGCCGTGGAAATACTTGTCGTCGGCAAAATTCTGGCCAATCAGGGCCGAGCCGATGACCTTGCCGTCCTTCTCAATGAGGCTGCCATTCGCCTGATAGGGAAAGACCAATTGCGCGATGCCGGTCATGCCGAGCGGATAGATGAGGCCGGTGATCACCGTCATGGCGATGATCATCACGATGGCCGGGCGGATTTGCTTCAACATGGCAGGCCCTCCTCAGGCCAGACCGATGGCGGTCACGACGAGATCGATGAGCTTGATCCCGACGAAGGGAACGACGATGCCGCCGCCGCCGTAGATCCAGAGATTGCGGCGCAGGATGCTGGCGGCGCCGGCCGGGCGATAGGTCACGCCCCGCAAGCTCAATGGGATGAGCGCGACGATGATCAAGGCGTTGAAGATGATCGCCGCAAGAATGGCGCTTTGCGGCGTCCTCAGCCCCATGATGTTGAGCACGGCGAGCTGCGGATAGAACGCCGCGAACATTGCTGGGATGATGGCAAAATACTTGGCGACGTCGTTGGCGATCGAGAATGTGGTGAGCGCGCCGCGGGTCATGAGCAGCTGCTTGCCGATGGCGACGATCTCGATGAGCTTGGTCGGGTCGCTGTCGAGGTCGACCATGTTGCCGGCCTCGCGCGCCGCCATCGTGCCGGTGTTCATGGCGACGCCGACATCGGCCTGGGCCAAGGCGGGCGCGTCATTGGTGCCGTCGCCGCACATGGCGACGAGCTTGCCCTTGCCCTGCTCGCCGCGGATGAGGCGGAGCTTGTCCTCGGGCGTCGCTTGCGCCAGGAAATCGTCGACGCCCGATTCGGCGGCGATCGCCGCGGCGGTCAGCGGGTTGTCGCCAGTGATCATTACCGTGCGGATGCCCATCTGCCGCAGCTCGGCGAAGCGTTCGCGGATGCCGCCCTTGACGATGTCCTTCAGATAGATGACGCCGAGGATGCGGCCGTCTTTCGCCACCGCCAGAGGCGTGCCGCCGGCGCGCGAGATGCGCTCGACGATCGGCTGGAGCTGGGCCGGCGGCGCGGCGCGCAAACCCGCATGCTCGAGGATCGCATCGACCGCGCCCTTGCGGATCGAATGGCCCTCGACATCGATCCCGCTCATCCGCGTCTGCGCCGAGAACGGGATGAACTTGGCGTTGAGCGGCGCCATCTCGCGTCCGCGGATGCCATATTTCTCCTTCGCCAGCACCACGATCGAGCGCCCTTCCGGCGTTTCGTCGGAGAGCGAAGAGAGCTGGCCGGCATCGGCGAGCTCGCGCTCGTCGATGCCGGGAAGCGGAATGAACTCGGCCGCCTGGCGATTGCCCAGCGTGATGGTTCCGGTCTTGTCGAGGAGAAGAGTGTCGACATCCCCTGCCGCCTCGACGGCGCGGCCCGACATGGCCAGGACGTTGAAACGCACCAGGCGATCCATGCCGGCAATGCCGATGGCGGAAAGCAGCGCGCCGATCGTGGTCGGAATCAAGGTCACGAACAGCGCGATCAGCACCACGACGGAGACGGCGCCGCCGGCATAGCTCGCAAAGCTCGGAATGGTGACGGTGGCGAAAACGAAGATGATCGTCATCCCCGCCAAGAGGATGTTGAGCGCGATCTCGTTCGGCGTCTTCTGCCGCACCGCGCCCTCGACCAGCGCGATCATCCGGTCGAGAAATGTGGAACCCTGCGCCGCGGTGATCCGCACCTTGATCCAATCGGAGGTGACGCGCGTGCCCCCCGTCACCGCCGAGCGGTCGCCGCCGCTCTCGCGAATGACGGGCGCCGATTCGCCGGTGATCGCGGATTCGTCGACCGAGGCGATGCCTTCGACGACGTCGCCGTCGCTCGGGATGATGTCGCCCTGCTCGACGAGCACGAGATCGCCTTGCTTCAGCCGCGCCGCGGGGATCTGCTCGAACCGCCGGCCTTCGCCGCTCGCGAGCCGCTTCGCCATCGTCTCGGTGCGGGTCTTGCGCAGGGTGTCGGCCTGGGCCTTGCCGCGGCCTTCGGCCACCGCTTCGGCGAAATTAGCGAAGAGCACGGTGAACCACAGCCAAAGCGTGATCTGGCCGGAGAACAGCGCATTCGTCCCGACCACCGTGCCGGCGCCGACGAAGAGGTCGCGCAGGAAGAAAATCGTGGTGAGCACCGAGACGATCTCGACGCAGAACATCACCGGGTTCTTGATCTGCGTTCGCGGATCGAGCTTGCGGAAAGAAGCCCACACCGCCGGGACCAGAAGGCTCCGGTCGAGCAGCGACGCAGGCTGCGCGTGCCGTTTGAAGAGGCCCGTATGCGGCGAGCCGGAGACAATAGGAGCTAGGTTCGTCATGGTGAATGTCCCTCGAGAATCCTGTTGCTCACGGCCCGGGGTAGAGCTTGCCGGAGTTCATCGCGACGTGTTCGACGACCGGCCCCAGCGACACCGCAGGGAAGTAGGTGAGACCGCCGATGATGAGAATCACCCCGACCAGCAGGCCGACGAAGAGCGGACTGTGCGTCGGGAAGGTCCCGGCCGACGGTGCAAGAGTCTTCTTCTGCGCCAGCGACCCCGCGACCGCCAGGAGCGGAATGACGAAGATGAAGCGGCCCATCAGCATCGCGAAAGCCAAGGTTGTGTTGTAATACAGCGTGTTGGCGGAAATGCCGGCGAAGGCGCTGCCGTTGTTGCCGGTCGCCGAAGTGAAGGCGTAGAGGATCTCGCTGAAGCCGTGGGGCCCGGTATTGGCGATGCCAGCCAGCCCCGCGGGGACGACCGTCGCAAGCGCGGTCCAGCCGAGGATCGACAAGGGCAGGCTTAAGAGCGCGAGGATGGTCATCTTGACCTCCTTCGCCTCGAGCTTTTTGCCGAGATATTCGGGCGTGCGCCCGACCATCAGCCCGGCGACGAACATGGCGACAATGGCGAAGGCGAGGATGCCGTAAAGGCCGGAGCCGACGCCGCCGAAGATGACTTCGCCGAGCTGGATGTTGACGAGCGGAACGAGGCCGCCCAAGGGCATCAGGCTGTCATGCATGGTGTTGACCGCGCCGCAGGAGGCGTCGGTGGTCACGGTCGTGAAGAGCGCGGAATTGGCGATGCCGAAGCGAACCTCCTTCCCTTCCATGTTGCCGCCGGCCTGCAGCGCGCTCGACGCCTGGTCGACATGGAGCGCCGCAAAAGCCGGATTGCCCGCGGACTCGGCCCAATAGGCGGTCGTAACGCCCACGAGGAAGAGCACGCCCATCGCGGCGAAGATCGCCCAGCCCTGACGCTCGTCCTTGACCATGCGGCCCAGCACGTTGGTGAGCCCGGCACCGATCGAGAAGATCAGGATGATCTGGACGAAGTTCGTGAGCGCGTTCGGGTTCTCATAGGGATGGGCCGAGTTGGCATTGAAGAAGCCGCCGCCGTTCGTGCCCATCATCTTGATCACCTCCTGCGAGGCGACCGGGCCTTGGGCAATCGTCTGCTTCGCCCCTTCGAGCGTCGTCGCATCGACATAGGCGCCGAGATTCTGCGGCATGCCCTGCCACACGAAGAACAGCCCGACGACGATCGAAAGCGGCAGCAGCACGTAGAGCGTGCAGCGGGTGAGATCGACCCAGAAATTGCCGATCGCCTTCGCTTCCCGCCGGGCAAAGCCGCGGATCAAGGCCAGCGCCAAGGCGATGCCGGTCGCGGCGGACATAAAATTGTGCACCGTGAGCCCCGCCATCTGGACGAGATAGCTCATGGTGGTTTCGGGCACGTAGGACTGCCAGTTCGTGTTAGTGACGAAGCTCACGGCAGTGTTGAAGGCGGAGCTTTCCTCGACCGCCGATTGGCCCTGCGGGTTGAAGGGCAGCACGTCCTGAAGCCGTTGCAGCGCATACAGTGTGACGAATCCGGCGACGCTGAAGAACAGCATCGCCACCGCATAGGTGAGCCAGTGCTGCTCCTCCTTCTCGTCGATGCCGCAGCACCAGTAGACCGCGCGCTCGACCGGCCGCAGCACCGGGCTGAGGAACGTGCGCTCGCCCGAAAAGACGCGCGTCATGTAGCCGCCGAAGGGGCGCGTGATCGCGATCACGATCGCGCTGAAGAGCGCGATCTGAACCCAGCCGTTGACTGTCATCGAGTTCTCCTAGAAGCGCTCGGGCCGAATCAGCGCATAGACGAGGTAGATCATGATCACCGCGGTCACGATCCCACCGAGAATGTAATCGATCAGCATCTCCGCCTCACATTCTGTCGCAGGCCAAGACATAGAGAACCGAAACGACGAAGAAGCCGAGGCCGGCGGCAAGCAGAATCGTGTCCAACATCGGCAAACTCCATTCCTTCTGAGCAGATCGTCGTCAGGCGCGCGGCTGCCCGGCCGCCAAGCAGAGCGATACCACTAAGTCGCGAACCGCACCTCGGCTCGATTTTAAAGCTGCCGAGGCCCGCGCCGAGCGAAAATCGCGCCCATCGCATATAAAATCGAGAGCGGCGCAAGGGGCCTTCCATATAAATTCCGTATAAAGAGCGGCAACCGGTTGGGCCGGCAGGAACGACAACCCGCGCCCACGAACGAAAACTGATTTGGATCAAGTGCCGGCTCGATCCTTCGGCTTCAATCCATGCCGAGGACCAGGAGCAGTAGGTTCGCCGCGAGGGCGATGGCGAGGACGATCGCGAGGATCACGCCCGGATCGTCCCAGGGGCTGGACGGCTCTTGCGCCGGCCCGGCCGCCCTGCCGCCCGACTCGTCGGGGTCGCGCCACGGGCGGGCTCTGCGGTCTTGTTCGACCCTGTGCATTTGCCGATCCGCTGAGGAGTCGGGCGCTGCGTCGCCCGGTCAAGCCGGGGACGCGGAGCCTGACGAATGCATTGACGGCGATAAAATGGGTCGGCCGACCATATAAAATCGAGCCGGATCGAGCACCGGCGGCATATAACGCGCATATAGTGCGGCCGGAACGAGGGCTCGGCGCGCGATCCGGCCGGGTTCCGGCCGGGTTAATGAGCGATTAATCATGTCGCGGCACAATCACGCGGCCGGCGAGGGGGCTCGCCCGGCTGCGCCATGCGCGATAGGATCAAGGGACATGCAGGATTGGGAGACCTCTCGCGGAGAGACCGGCCAGCCAAAGGGGGCCCCGCGCTCCAGGTTCACGGCAGGGTTCTTCGACAATGACGAGATCAACCGGCTTGCCGCGCATACCACCCTGCATTCGCTGGCCTGGGCGGTCTCCGGCGTGTTCTGGACTGTCTTTCTGCTGCGCGCGGGATTGCCGCCGGCGATGATTTTCCTGGCACTCGCCGGGATTCTTCTGCTCCGATTCCTGTTCCGGCCGCTGGTGCTGTGGACGCTGCCGATTCTGGGTCCGCGGCGCACCCTGATCCTGGGCGGTCTGCTCTCGGCGCTGCAATATCCGTCGCTGGCGCTCGTCCACGGCCTCGGGCCGGAGCTGGTGCTCTGCTGCTTCGTGACCGCCTTCGGCAGCGTCTTCTATTGGACCTGCTACCACGCCTTTTTTGCCACGCTCGGCGACCCCGAGCTGCGCGGCAGCCAATTGGGAACGCGCCAAGCGCTGGGATCGATCGCCGGCGTGCTCGGCCCGGCGCTCGGCGGCGTCATGCTGGCGAGCTTCGGCCCGTGGGCGGCTTTCGGGGCTTCCGCCTTGCTCGAGGCCTTGGCCACCCTGCCGCTCATCAAGCTGCCGGAGCCTCGGTTCCTGCGCGAGGCGCCACGCGGGGCCTATGCTTCGGCCAAGATCGGGGTGGTGCTGTTCTTCACCGACGGCTGGGTCATCACGTCATCCGCGCTCGCCTGGGACATCATCGCCTTCCGCGGACTGGGCACGCGCTTCGACAATTTCGGCATGCTGCTCGCCTTTGCCGCGCTCAGCGGCGCGGTCGGGGGCATGGTCTGGGGCCGGCTCATCGATCGCGGCTTCGCCCGGCGCGCAGTAGGTTTCAACGGCTTCATCGTCATCGGCACCCTGCTGTTCAAATCCCTATGCGGCGACGATCCCACGCTGATCGTCGCGGCGACGACGGTCGCCACCCTGCTCGGCGGCATCTATATCCCGTCGCTGATGACCGCGGTCTATAACGAGGCGAAAGCCGCGCCTTGCGCGCTGCGCTTCCAGTTCGCCGCCGAGGGTGGCTGGGACGCCGGCGGCGCGCTCGCCTGCCTCATCGCCGCCGTGCTGTGCTCGACCGACACCTCGCTGCAGATGGTGGTGTTGCTCGCCGTTCCCGGCATGGCGGTGCAGTCGCAGGCCCTCGACGCCTATTATCGCGCCCGGGCCCGGACGCTTGGCGCAGGCGCCGGCTAGCCTCGAAGCGTGACGATCTCGGCCGGCAGGATGCGGGGCGCCGCCTCTCCGCGCTGCCAAAGCCAATATCTGTTCCCGGTGCCGTTGACCGCGATCACCCGGTGGTTGGAGTCGGCATCGATGGCGTGGATGGTGACGCGGTCGATGAGCCCGCCCTTGAGGCGGCGCAGATCTTCGACCGCCTCGCGGCACGCCGCATCGACGCTCATTCCGGTCTTCATGTAGAGCACCACGGCGCGCGCGGTTCCCGCGCGGATCGTCATCTCGCCGGCGCCGGTGCAAGCGCAGGCGCCGTAGCGGCTGTCGCCATAGAGGCCGGCGC
Source organism: Allostellaceae bacterium (assembly GCA_035604195.1). Taxonomy (GTDB): domain Bacteria; phylum Pseudomonadota; class Alphaproteobacteria; order ATCC43930; family CGMCC-115725; genus DATJLY01. The sequence continues at coordinate 56,970 of DATNIY010000097.1, read as the reverse complement.
CGATCACCGGCGAATCGCCGAGCCGTCCTGGATACTTCCCCCGCCAGCCCGAGGTGCTGACACCGCCGGCGATCGCGCCGGCGCCGTCTTGCGCGATGAAGACCGTCGTATCGCGGCCGATTTCGGGATCGATCGCCTGCCGGCACAGCTCGATGAGCGGCACCTCGGGCCAATGGCGCTGCAGCTCTGCCGGCACTTCCTTCTCGAACCAGGCGCGCCAGGCCATGGCGGAGTCCGCGCTCAGATTCTCGCCCGCTTCGGCGCCGATCTCGCGGGCGAAGCGCGCCGCACCCTCGCCGACGAGGAAGACATGCGGCAGCCGCTCCATTACGGCCCGCGCGATGCTGATGGGATGGAGGAAGCCCTTGAGCGCGCCGACCGCGCCGGTGCCGAGCGTCGTCCCGTCCATCACCGCGGCATCGAGCTCGACCTCGCCGAGCAGGTTCGGCCAGCCGCCGCGCCCGACGGTCCGCACGGTCTCGTCGCTCTCGACGAGGCGAATGCCGGCCTCGATCGCCGCGAGGCCCGGCTTGCCGTCGCGCAGGAGTCGCGCCGTCTCGCCCACCCCCGGCGTCCCTTCGCTGTTGCAGACAAGGATCATTGCATCGGCAGATTCAGCATCCGCGCATGATAGAAGCCGAACCAGCCCAGGTGTAGTACGACGCTCGCCGGCCCGAATTCGGAAGACCGATAGAGAATCATGAGGAGCTGCGCCGCGATCACGCTCCAAAGTGCGCTGGGCCAGACCAGCCGCGATAGGATGGGATGCTCGGTCATCGGCGATGGCGCATCGGCGGCGCAAATGGCGTAGAAGCCGAGAAACGCCGCGAGCTCGAGGCAGGGATAGAACTCCATGCGATAGCGGAAGCTCATGCTGCTGGCGATGAGGATGAGCAGGATCTGCCCGCCGAAGCCGGCCAGAAGCGCCAGAGATCGGCGCGGCAGAAGCTGGAGAGCGGTGCCGGCCCATTGCTTGCGCCATAGCGCGCGCAAGAACATGAGGCAGAGCAGGATCAGCAGCGGGTCGGAGACGAAGAAGCTGCTCGGCGGCATCTCGTTCGCATCGACCATGCGCTGCTGAAATTCGTGAAACAGGAATTGGCCGTCCGGCCGGATGATCGCCCAGAGCGGCAGCCAATAGTATTGGAGGCCGAACCACAGCCGCGCCAAATTGAACTCGCCGTAACGGTCGAGGCGCTGGATGCGGTCGGGATAGCGGATTTGGTCGATGATGTGCAGATGGATATCGGCGAAGACCAGGGGATTGCCGAACCTGCCGTAATTGACCAGGCCGCACAGCGCCGCGAACAGCAGCAGGATCGCGCCCGCGCACAGGCAATCGGGCGCGAGCAAGCGGCGGATCAAAACGCCCGCCCGGGACAGGATGGGACGGCGATCGGCCGGCCAGGCGATCGTCAAAACCAGGAAGCCCAACGCCAAATAGAGGCCAACCCCGAAGGTGACGCGGGTCAGGAGCGCCAATCCAGCGAGGATCGCCATCGGCGTCAGCAGTCGGGCGCCGAACTCCCGCTCGACCAGCAGCCCGCGCACGGCGTAATAGACGAAGGCGGCGGCGAGCCCCGCGGCCCAGGACACCACCTCCTGATAGATCGACGGCCGGAGGAACTGGATCTGCGCTTCGCCCAGCGCGATCGAAACGACCAAGGCCAGAAAGACCGTTGTGGTCCAGCCGGTCTCCGGCAGCTGGCGCTGCACGGCCGCAATGGCGCGCAGCTTGCAGAAGGCGCCGAACACGACCGCGGCGAGCGTCGAGGTCCAGGTGATATCGACCGATCCGAGCCGGCCCGACCACAACAGCGGCAGGCGCAGCAACGCGGGAAAGATGCCGAAATAGGTGTAGGTTCTGCCGTCGCGGATGAAGCCCTCGTCGCCGATGACGGCGGCATCGACGTCGAACCTCCCGTGCAGGAGATGGTCGAGCATGCTGTTGAAGGTGAAGCCGCGAATCGCCGGCAGCAGCAGCTCTTCGCGATGCGTCGCGAGCGGCAGGGCGTAATAGATCGCAATGCAGGGAAGCAGGAGCAGCAGAAGCTTCGTCGTGCGATCGAGCTTCGCTACCGCCGCGGGCAATTCCGCGCGCATCATCCGTTTACCGAACGCGCCGACGCCGGCGCGGCCGCACGCGGCGATGGCCCGCCCCGTGCCGCAAGCCTCATCGGAGGAGGCTAACAGCGCCCGGTTGACGCCGGCTTAACCGGACGGCTTAACGAATTGGGCGCCGGGAAATCGGTTCCGGCATTGTTCCGGAGCGGGTTGCCATCGAACCGGCTTTCGCCTAGAACAACCGAACTTCGCCACAGATTAGAGAGACCGCGCCGTCATGGCCGATGATCGCACGCAAGTTCCTGACGAAACCTACCTCAAGCCGGGCAAGTATGTCGACAGCGACCATCCCGACATCATCGCCTTCGCCGAGCGCGTGGCGGGCGGCGCGCGCGACGACGTCGATGCCGCCGTCAAGCTCTACTACGCCGTGCGCGACGAAATTCGCTACGACCCCTATGTCGCCTATGACTTGCCCGAAACCTATCGCGCCAGCGCCGTGCTGGCGAAAGGGCGCGGCTATTGCGTCGGCAAGGCGGCGCTGCTCGCGGCGGCGGCGCGGACGCGCGGCATTCCCTCGCGCCTCGCCTTCGCCGATGTGCGCAACCATCTCGCGACCCCGCGCCTTCTCGAACTGATCGGCACCGATCTCTTCATCTATCACGGCATCACCGAGCTGTGGCTCGACGGGCGCTGGGTCAAGGCGACGCCGACCTTCAACCGCTCGCTCTGCGAGAAGTTCCGCACCCGGACGCTCGATTTCGACGGGCGCAGCGACGCGATGCTGCACCCCTACGATCGCAGCGGCCGCCGGCACATGGAGTATGTGAACGAGCATGGCTCCTTCGTCGACGTGCCGGTCGAAAGCCTCATGCCGCTCCTGATCGCCACGTATCCCCGCTTCGTCGCCAACAATCGCGTGACCGGCGGCGATTTCGCCCAGGAGGCGCAGGCTCTGCGCTGAGCCCGGCTGCGGGGGGTTACGCTCGCCCGCGGACGGGCGGCGAGCGACTTCTTGCGCTCGTGGCCTGTTCCGTGGCATTCCCACCATTGCGCTCCCGGAGAGGAGCGGCAGGAGGGAACGCATCATGGCATCGACCGCGTCGGTCATCGAGATCCAATCCTTCATCAACGACCGCAGGATCGGCGGCTTCCAGATCCTGGTCGTCGCCCTGTGCTCGCTCACCGTCTTTCTCGACGGATTCGATACGCAATCGGTCGCCTTCGTGGCGCCGTCGATCGCGATCGAATGGCATTTGCCGCGCGCGGCGCTGGCGCCGATCTTCAGCGCCAGCCTGGTCGGCCTGCTGGTCGGCGCGTTGCTCTTCGGCCCGGTCGCCGACAAGCTCGGCCGCCGCGCGGTGATCATGCTGTCGACCGCGATCTTCGGCGCCTGCACGCTGCTCACCGCCACTTCCGCCGATGTCACTCAGCTCCTCATCTTCCGGCTGATAACGGGGCTCGGCTTGGGCGGCGCGATGCCGAACGCCATCGCGCTCACTGCGGAGTACTGTCCGGAGCGGCGGCGCGCGACTTTGGTGATGATCATGTTCACCGGCTTCTCGCTCGGCGCCGCCTTCGGCGGCGCGCTTGCCGCCTGGCTCATCCCCGCCTTCGGCTGGCGCTCGGTGTGGTACGTCGGCGGCGTGGTGCCGCTCCTCTTCGTGCCGCTGCAATTCGTGGCATTGCCGGAATCGATCCGCTTTCTCGTTGTGAAGGAGGCGGCGCGCGATCGCATCGCCGCGCTGGTGCGGCGCATCGACCGGAGTTTCGCGGTGCCGGCCGAGGCGCGCTTCGAGATCGCCGAGGCGCGCGCCCCGGGCGTGCCGGTGGCTCATCTCTTCCGCGGCAATCGGACGAGCGGCACGCTCCTGCTGTGGATCATGTTCTTCTGCAATCTGCTGGACGTATTCTTTTTACAGAACTGGATACCGACGATCGCCAACAGCGCGGGCATCCCCGTCCAGACCGCGGTGGTCATCGGCACGCTGTTCCAAGTCGGGGGCGTGGTCGCCGCTCTCCTCATCGGCTTCGCCATCGACCGCTACAGCGCCTATCCCGTCCTGGGCGTGCTCTACGCTCTGGGCGGCCTGTTCGTCATCGCCATCGGCCAGGCCGGAAGCACGGTGCCGGCGCTCATGCTGACGACCTTCGGCGCCGGCTTTTGCGTGGTCGGCGGGCAGAACAGCGCCAACGCGCTCGCCGCCATCTTCTATCCGACCGCGATGCGCGCGACCGGGGTGGGCTGGTCGCTCGGCATCGGCCGCATCGGCGCGATCCTGGGCCCGCTCATCGGCGGGCTGCTGCTGTCGCTTCATTGGTCCAACGGAGCGCTCTTCCTGTTCGGTGCGGTGCCGCTGTTCTGCGCCGCCATCGCCGTGACGATCATGGGCCGCGTCTATGGCGGCGCGAGGCGCTGACCGCGCCGCAGCCGGCCGGCTGGCAGTGATGTTCTGCGCGATCCCGTCTTGCGCTATCGTGGGCGGAACCACGCGAGAAGCGCGCAAGCGAGGGGAGGCTCGGATGGTACGGGGCGCAATCGGCCGAAGCGTGCTGGGGGCACTCTTGGCCGTGAGCGCGGCGCTGTCCGCCGCGTTCGCGCACGCGGCGGAGCCGATCAAGATCGGCATGAGCATGGCGCTGACGGGCGGGCTCGCCGGCACGGGCAAGGCGGCGCTGCTGGCGACGCAGATGTGGGTCGAGGACATCAACGCCAATGGCGGCGTGCTCGGCCGGAAGGTTCAGCTCATCTTCTACGACGATCAGAGCAATCCTTCGACCGTTCCGGGCATCTACACCAAGCTCATCGACGTCGACAAGGTCGATCTCGTCGCCTCGGGCTATGCCACCAACATGGTGGCGCCGGCGATGCCGATCGTGACCCAGCACGGCTTCGTCTTCATCGCGCTCTTCGCCCTCGCGGTCAACGACCAGTTCAAATACGACCGCTACTTCGCCATCGTGCCGCAGGGGACAGATACGCGCCTCGAATATTCGCGCGGCTTTTACCAGGTCGCGCTGTCGATGAACCCGAAGCCCGAAACCGTGGCCATTGTCGGCGCCGATGCCGAATATTCGCGCATCGCCACCGACGGGGCGCGGGAGAATGCCGAGAAGGCCGGGCTCAAGCTCGTCTACGACAAGACCTATCCGCCGAGCACGGTCGATTTCGCGCCGATCGTGCGCGCCATCCAGGCGACCAGCCCCGATGTCGTCTATCTCGCCTCCTATCCGCCGGACAGCGTCGGCATGGTGCGCGCCGTGAACGAGGTGGGCTTGAAGGCGCGGATGTTCGGCGGCGGCCTCATCGGCCTGCAATACGCCGCCGTGAAGCAGCAATTGGGGCCGCTCCTGAACGGCATTGTCACCTTCGACACCTATGTTCCCGAGCCCACCTTGCGCTATCCGGGGATCACGGAGTTCCTTGCGCGCTATGAGGCCAAGGCGCCGGCCGAAGGCGCCGACCCGCTCGGCTTCTACACCCCGCCTTTCGCCTATGCCCGCATGCAGGTCATGGCGCAGGCGGTCGAGGCGACGAAGAGCCTCGACCAGAAAGTGTTGGCGGACTACCTGCACAAGGCGACCTTCTCGACCATCGCCGGCGACATGCGGTTCGGCCCTACCGGCGAGCAGCCGAATTCGCGGGTTCTGGTGATCCAGTACCAAGGCGTCTCCGGCAATGCCGTGGACCAGTTCAAGCTGCCGGGCAAGCAGGTCATCCTGTTCCCCCCGGAGCTGAAATCGGGCACATTCCGTTACCCCTACAACGACGCCAAGCGCTGAGGGCGCCGCCGGCCGCAGGAGGGTCGGCCAATTCATGCGCAATCTCGGGATCAAGCGCCTCGTCCTCGCCGCCATGCTGCTCCTGCTGTCGGCCGCGCTGTCCGGCGCCAGCGCGCCGCAGCGCGACGCGGCGGAAGGCAGCGGCTCGCTTGCGGGACAGCTCCTAGTCGCCGCGCCGGAAATGAGCGACCCCCGCTTTGCGCAGACGGTGATCCTGGTCGTCTGGCACGATGCGCGCGGTGCCCTCGGCATCATCATCAACCGCCCGGTCGGCGAGCACGCGCTCGCGAGCCTGATGGAGGCGGTCGGCGCGCCCGACGCCAGCGTCAAGGGCAGCGTGCCGCTCTTCCTGGGCGGTCCGGTCGAGACCCAGAAGGGCTTCGTCATTCACAGCACCGACTACCACCGCCCCGAGACCATCGCGATCGACCGGCATGTCGCGATGACCTCGAGCCCGGAGCTGTTGCGCGATATCGGCCATGGCAAGGGTCCGCAAAAAGCCCTCGTCGCCTTCGGCTACGCCGGCTGGGCGCCCGGTCAGCTCGAAGCGGAGATGGCGCGGCAACAATGGTTCACCGAGCCCGAGGACCCGAAGCTGCTGTTCGACGAGGCGCGCGACAATGTCTGGGACGAAGCGATGTCGCGCCGCAGCCGCGAGCTGTGAGCGCCGGCGCGCGGCTCAGGCGCGGACGCCGAGACCGCGCATGAAGCGGTCGCGAATTCGCGCGGGATCGCGCTCGGTCGTCGCCACGGCCGGGGCCGCGTCGATCCGGGCAGCGATGAGCCAGGGACCGTCCTCGGCGAGCGCACGCTCGACAAGCCGCTCGAAATCTTCCTCGTCGACGGCCCAGAGGCTTTGGCTCAATCCGGCGCCGCGCGCGATCGCCGCGACATCGGCGGCCAACGCGGTCGCGGTCGGCTGTCCGCCGGTGATCTGATAGACGCAGTTGTCCATGACGATAATGGTCAGATTCTTCGGACGCAGCATCGCGACGGTGGCAAGCGCGCCCAATTGCATGAGGAGCGAGCCATCGCCCTCGAGCGCGACGATTTGGCGGCGGGGCTGGGCCAGCGCTACGCCGAGGGCGATCGGCACGGCGAGGCCCATGCTGCCGAGCATGTAGAAATTCTGCTTCCGGCGGCCGGCGGCCCAGAGATCGAAATTGGTGTTGCCGATGCCGGCGACCACCGCCTCCTCATGCGCGAGCTTGCCGACCAGACGCCGCGTCAGATCGAAGCGGTTCATGATCTTGGTGTTGCGCGGTTCGCTCATTCGGCGAAGACCTTGCCGCCGGTCAGGAGCGGCGAGAGAATGAGCGCGGCCGAGGATTGGGTGGCGACCGCCTGCTTGATCGAGCGGTCGGTAATGAAGGCAAGCTCGTCGAGGCGCGTGATCGTATGGCTCTCGATGCCGATAGCATCGAGGATCGGGCGCATCGTGCGGCAGACCAGCGCCTGGCCGAGATTGAACTCGCCGAGCGTGCCGCGCTCCGAGACGACCATCAGCACGGGGATCTGAAACGGCACCGCGAGCGAGGCCAGCACATTGGCGAGGGTGGCGAAGCCGCTGGTCTGCATCAGCACGACGCCGCGCATTCCACCCATCCACGCGCCGGCGACGATCCCCAGCGCCTCCTCCTCGCGCGTCGTGGCGAAGGCGGTGAAGAAGGGATCGCCGCCGAGACCGTCGATCAACGGCCTCAGCACGTTGTCGGGGACGTAGGTGACGAGGCGCACATCGTTGCGCTTGAGCACCTCGCGCATGATCTCGTGCCACGGTTCGCCCATCGGCTCTCTCCAGCCCGCAAAGGCGGCGCCGCATTATCATTGTGCGAAGCGGCGCCCGCCGCTTAGCATAACGATCTTCGTAAGGGAGAGGGAGGGCGAGATGAGCGAAGCACGCAGCGTAAATCCCTGGGATTGGATGCAGCCCTATGATGTCCGCCGCTTCGGCGATATCATCATGAACACCGAGGAGCAGACGCGCTGGTGCCGCGCGGTCATGCTCGGCGGCCTGCCCTATATGTGGAAGCTCAAGGCCGAGCCGATTCGCCGGATGATCTACGAGCGCCTGGCTTTGCGGGCAGGCGACAAGGTTCTGCTCATCGGCGAGTGCATCGAACCCTGCGGCTTCGTCGACGACGTGCGCGAGCGCATCGGCGCCATGGGCGAGATCCGCGTCATCGACATCACCGACGAGGCGCGCGACGCCTATTTCTCGGGGAAGCGCGGCTCCGGCGGCCAGCTCGCGACGTGGCGGTTCAACTATACGAGCGACATGCCCGAGGCTTATTTCGATTGCGTCGCCTGCCTGCAGGGCGTGCAGCACACCGACGACTGGCGCGAGACCGGCAAGGAGCTGCTGCGCATCATGAAGCGCGGCCGCAGCCTGGTGCTCGCCGAGATCGCCTACAGTCCGGAGACAAGGATGAAGATCGAGCTCGACATGCATATCCAGTACATGTTCGAGAAGCTTTGCGCCCGCGTCGGCTTCCGGCTGGAGGATTTTCCCTATTACAGCCCCGAAGCGCTCCTGAAGGCGTTCGCCGGACTGGTCAAGGATCCCGGCGTCTTCGCCTGGAAGGGCATCGAAATGTTCTGGGGCACCAAGCCGTAGAGCAGTTGCGCGCGGGGGGATGCGGATGGAAATCGGGGTCTTCGATCATCTCGACCGCAGCGATCTGCCCTTGCCTGAATATTACGAGGCGCGGCTCCAACTCATCGCCGCCTATGAACGCGCCGGCTTTTACGCCTATCACCTGGCCGAGCATCATTCGACGCCGCTCGGCATGGCGCCCTCGCCCAGACAACGCGCTCGCTCGATCTCGTCGTCCATCACGTCAAACCGGAGGTGACGGCGCTCGGCGGTTGAAACCCGCAAGACAAAAGACTTCAAGGGAGGACAAGGCGATGCGAGGGACCATCCTGCTGAAGCGGGCGCTGGCGGCGGCGCTCGGCTTCTGCGTTGTCTGCTGCGCGCCGGTGGCGCGCGCGGACGAGGCGCTCTTGGTCGGAACCGTCGGCGCGGCGTCGGCCGCGCCCTGGCCGGTCTATATCGGCATGGCCAAGAAATTCTTCGCCGATGCGGGCCTGGGCATCGACCTGATCTTCGCGCCGTCAGTTGCGGCGCTGATGCAGCAGCTCACCGGCGGTTCACTCAATATCGTCGTCAGCGCCGGCCTGACCGATCCGATCCTCGCCGTCGATCACGGCGCGCCGGTGGCGATCGTGCGCATCGAGGGGCAGGTGTCGCCCTATGCGCTGATCGCCGATGCGCGGATCAAGACGATCGAGGCGCTCAAGGGCAAGACGATCTCGATCGACGAGCCCAAGGGCATCACCCGGACCTATCTCGAAAGAATGCTGGTCCCGCATGGCCTGAAACGCGGCGACTACGATCTCGTCTTTGCCGGCGCGACCTCGGCGCGCTATGCCGCGCTGCAATCTCATGCCGTCGACGCGGCGATGCTGACGACGCCCTACAATTTCCAGGCGCAGTCCGCGGGCTACAGCAATCTCGGCTTCGTCCGCGATTACGTGACCGACATCCCGTTCTCGGGCATGGTGGTGGACAAGCGCTGGACCGAGGGCAACAAGGAGCGGCTCCAGAAATTTCTCGCCGCCTACACAAGGAGCATTCTCTGGTTCTATGACGACCGGAGCCGGGACGAGGCCATCAAGATCCTCGTCGACTCGACCAAGCAGTCGCCTTCCAACAGCGCCATCGCCTACGACTTCTTCCGCAAGATCGAATATTTCGAGCGGACGGGCAGGGTTTCGATGACCAGCCTCGGCAATCTGGCGAAATCGCTGCAGGGGGTGGGCGATATCGAGATTTCGTTCGACATCAACCGGCTGATCATGCCGGGCGTCACGGAAATTGCCGGCGCCGCCCGCTGAGCCGGGCAAGCGCTGTCGCATCTCAGGGCGTGACGAGGTAGGGCGGGCCGCAATTCTGGTTGAGCCCGTAATCGACATCGCGCAGCACCGAAGCCTCGGCGTAATTGGCATCGGGGCCGGTGATCATCAGCGCCGCCATGCCCGCGATCGGCCCGCCCATGGCGATCGTGCCGACGCAGGCCGGAAGCTTGAAGGCGATCAGGAAGGGCGTCCCGACGATGCCGACGAAACTCGGCTGCGGCGGCGCATTCGTCCCCGAATTGGCGCATCCGGCCAGCACCAGGGCCACAAGACCGATCGAAGCCTTCATCCGCATCGCCGCGCTCCTCGCGAGGGGCCTGCCATGGATTATATCGCAAAATCTGCGTAACGTCCCCTTGCGATGCGCCGGCGGGACCGGCTAGCAAGCCTGACGCTGGGCCGGAGCGAGCCGCACGGCTCCGGCAGGTGACGATCCGCGATGCCCGCGCCCGCAACCATCCTGCTCCTCCTGGTCTCGCCCTTTATCGGCAGCTTTCTCGGCGTCGTCGCCAAACGCGTTCATCGGCCCGGGACGATCCTGTGGGACCGGTCGCGCTGCGAGAGCTGCCAACAGAATCTCGGCCCGCGCGACCTCGTGCCATTGCTGAGCTGGATCGCGAGACGCGGGCGGTGCCGCCATTGCGGCGCGCGACTCGGCTGGTTCTACCCCGCGCTGGAACTCGCGGCGCTCGGGGTCGCGATCTGGTCGGCGGCGCTCGCCTCGGGCTGGCCGCTCTGGGCGACCGCGGGTTTCGGCTGGGCCATGCTGATCCTGGCCGTGATCGATGTCAGGGATTTCCTGCTGCCGGATTTCCTGACCCTGCCGCTCATCCCGCTGGGACTTGTGGTTAACGCGGCGCTCGACCGCGCCTCGCTCGGGCCCCATCTGCTCGGCGCGGCGGCCGGCTTTCTCTTCGTCATCGCCTTGCGTTACGCCTATTGGCGCTGGCGCGGGCGGGAGGGCATCGGGCTCGGCGACGCCAAGCTGCTGGCGGCGGCCGGAGCCTGGGTTTCTTGGGAAGGATTGCCGAGCGTCGTCGCGCTCGCCGCCTGCGCCGGATTGGCGGCGATCTTGCTTCACTATGCGCGGGGGGCTAGGTTTTCGCTTACCGACCGGGTGCCTTTCGGCGCATTTCTCTGCCTGGGGCTGTGGATCGTTTGGCTTTATGGACCGCTCGCCTGACCTGCGCGACGGCGTTGTGCTCGGCAGTTCGTCGGCGGGAGATGGATGGTAATGCGGCAGGACCGGCTGGCCTTTGAGCGGTCGTTGGCGGCGCGGCTCATTGCCGGCGGCAAGCTGGACGAACCCGCCGCCGAGCGCGCCTTGCGGCTCCGGGCGAGCAGCGAGGAACGCCTCGAGCAGATTCTGACCAAGCTCGGTCTCGTTCACGAGCGCGATGTCGCCGAGGCGATCTCGAGCGAACTCGGCCTTCCGCTGGTCAATCCCGCCGATTATCCCGACGCCCCCGTACTCGAGAGCGCCAGTCCGAAATTTTTGAAACAGGCGCAGATCCTGCCGCTGAGCGACACACCGGACCGGCTCGTACTGGCGGTGACCGATCCGCTCGACGAATACTCGGTGCGCTCCCTGGCACTCTTGACGGGGAAGCCGGTGGAGATTCGCATCGCCACCCCATCCGACGTCGAGCTCGCCTACGAGAAGCTCTATGGCGGCCAGAAGAGCACGATCAGCCAGATCGTCAACGAGATCGAGGCGGAAGAGTCGGGGTCGGACGAGGATGTCGACCGGCTGCGCGACCTGGCGAGCGAGGAGCCGGTCATCCGCCTGGTCAATCTGCTGATCTCCCGCGCCGTCGAGAGCCGCGCCTCCGACATCCACATCGAGCCTTTTCTCAATCGGCTGGGGGTCCGCTTTCGCGTCGATGGCGTGCTGCGCGAGGGTGCTACGCCGCCGGTGCGGCTGCGTTCGGCGATCGTCTCGCGCATCAAGATCATGGCGAAGCTCAACATCGCCGAGCGGCGGCTGCCGCAGGACGGGCGCATCCGCATCGCGATCCGGGGACGCGACTACGATCTGCGCGTCGCCACCGTGCCAACCTTGCACGGCGAAGGCGTCACCTTGCGCATCCTCGACCGCGCCAGCCTGGTCGAGGATTTCGCGGTATTGGGCTTCGCGCCCGACACGCTCGCGCGCTACCTCGAACTGCTCGAGCGGCCGCAGGGCATTCTGCTCGTCACCGGCCCGACCGGCAGCGGCAAGACCACGACGCTCTATACCAGCCTGATGCGGCTCAACACGCCGGAGAAGAAGATCTTCACGGTGGAGGACCCGATCGAATACCAGCTCGAAGGGGTCAACCAGGTTCAGGTCAAGCCGCAGATCAAGCTCACCTTCGTCGAGATCCTGCGCGCCCTGTTGCGGCACAATCCCGACGTCATCATGATCGGCGAGATGCGCGATTTCGAGACGGCGCAAATTGCGATCCAGGCGGCGCTGACCGGGCATCTCGTGCTCTCGACGCTGCACACCAACAATGCGGCAAGCTCGATCACCCGCCTCCTCGACATGAAGATCGAGGACTATCTCGTGACCTCGACCGTGAACGGCGTCATGGCGCAGCGCCTGGTGCGGCGGCTGTGCGAGGCCTGCCGCCGGCCGCGCCGGGTCTTGCCCGAGTTCTACGAGCGCATGGGCATGACGCCGCTAATGCAGGAGCGCACGGCAACGCTCTATGAGCCGGTCGGCTGCGAGCACTGCCATCAGAGCGGCTATCGCGGCCAGACCGCGGTCATCGAGGTGCTGCCGATGTCGGACACGATCCGGCAGATGGTGCTGCGGCACGCCGAAGCGCGCGAGATCCACCGCGCCGCGGTCGAGGAAGGCATGCGCCCGATGTACCAGGACGGGCTCATCAAGGCGCTCGATGGCGTCACCACCATCGAGGAGGTCCTGCGCGTGACGCGGGACGTGTAGCCCATGCCGCAATTCCGCTACGTCGCGATCGACCCGTCCTCGGCGACCGTCAACGGCCGGCTCGAGGCCGCGAGCAAGGCCGCGGTGGTCGATCAGCTGCATGCCCAGGGCCAGGTGCCGCTGCGCGTCGAAGAGATCGGCCCGTTATCGCTGTCGAACATCGATTTCGCCGAGCTGCTCGGCCGCCGCATGCCGCCGCAGACCCTGGCCCTCATCACCGGCCAGCTCGCGACCTTGCTGCAGGCCGGACTGGCGCTCGACGAAGCCATCAGCATTCTCGAGGAATTGGTCGATCGGCGCCGCGAGAAGGAATGCCTGCGCGCGCTCCACGACCGGATCAGCGGCGGTGCCTCGCTCGGCGATGCGATGGCGGCGCAGCCCAAGGTCTTTCCCGACTTCTATGTCAGCATGGTGCGCGCCGGCGAGGCGGGCGCCAGCCTCGAGACGGTGCTGGCCCGGCTCGCCGAATTCCTCGACCGCTCGCGCGCCGCCAAGGAGCATGTGAAATCCGCGCTCATCTATCCGCTCATCGTCACCCTCACCTGCTTCGCTTCGATCGGCGTGCTCTTCGTTTTCGTGATCCCGCGCTTTCGGCCGGTGTTCGAGCAGGCGGGCGATGCGCTTCCGCTCGCCGCCCGCAGCCTTCTCAACCTGTCCGATTTCATATCGAGCTTCTGGTGGCTCGCCGTCCTCGTTCCGGCGGTTGCGGCGTTTGTGATCTATCGCCAATTCCAGAAGCCCGCGACCCGCGAGCGCTGGGATCGCCTCGTGCTTCGCCTGCCGGTCGCGGGGGCGCTGGTCGGCCAGGTCGAGGTCGTCCGCTTCAGCCGAACGCTCGGCACCTTGCTCAAGAACGGCGTCTCTCTGATGAGCGCGCTGGCGATCACACGCGAGACCATCGGCAACCGCGTCTTCTACGACGCGGTGACCCGCATCATCGACCGGGTCAAGACCGGCAAGGGCTTGGCCGAACCCTTCGCGCAATCCAAGGTCTTTCCGCCGCTCGCCACCCATCTGGTCCGCGTCGGCGAGGAGAGCGGCCATCAGGAAGACATGCTGCTCAAGATCGCCGACATCTTCGAGACCGAGACGCGCCGCACGCTCGAGCGGCTCTTGACCCTGATCGGCCCGGCCGTGACCGTGGGTCTCGGCCTCATCGTCGCCGGCGTGATCGGCTCGATCCTGACCGCCGTGCTCAGCGTTTACGATCTGGCGGTGTGAGGAGGGCCGGGCGTGCGGCGAGAGCAACCCGCGACCGGGGGAAAGGCCGGCTTCACCCTCATCGAGATCCTCGTCGTGCTCGCGATCATGGTGGTGCTGGCGGCGGTCGTGGCGCCTTTCGGCGCGCGCCCGCGCGAGCGCGCCGCGCTGGCGAAGGACGCGCGCGAGATCGCCGAGGCGCTGCGCCTGACCCGCAGCCGGGCAATCGTGACCAACCGCCCGATGGTCTTTCTGGTCGATGTCCGGCAAAGGCTCTATCGCGCCGGCGGCGCGACCGTCCCGGCGAGTTGGCCGAGCGGCACGCGGCTTGCGCTCACGACGACCGAGGACCAGGAACTGAGCGACGCCGTCGGCACCATTCGCTTCTACCCCGACGGCAGCTCGACGGGCGGCGGCGTCGCGATCGCGGGCGCGGGCGGCCGATATTATGTGCTCGTCGACTGGCTCACCGGCGGAGTTACGATCCATGAACGGCCGGCCTCGGCGCGCCGCTAAACCGACGGCGGGCTTCACGCTCATCGAGATTTTGGTGGCCTTCGCCGTCGCCACGGTGATGCTCGGCGCGATTTATGAGGTTTTCGCCAATGGCGTGCGTTCCGTCGTCACCATCGATCACTACCGCGACGCCGTGCTGTTGAGCGAATCAGCGCTCGACGCGCTCGCCAACGTGCCGATTACCGCGGGCGACACGACCGACCGCATCGGCATTTACGAGCGCTCGACCCGCATTCGGCCGCGTCCCGATCTCGTGCCGGCGGGAGCGTCGTTTCGCGCGGTTCCCTATGAGATCGAGGTCCAGGTTGGCTGGCATGAGGGCATCCGGCTGCGCTTCGTGTCGCTCTCGACGATCCGCCTGGCGCCGCCGCCGGCCTAGGGCGCCGTCATGAAGGCCGGGCAACGCGGGTTCACCCTCGTCGAACTGCTCATCGCCGTCGCCTTGCTGGCGCTGCTGACGGCGATGCTGTTCGGCGGACTACGCGTCGCCACGCGTCATCTCGGGCATGCGACGGGACAGCTCGATCGTTCGGCCCAGATCGCGCTCGTCGAGAATTTTCTGCGCGCCCAGCTCGCCAATGCGCAGCCCTTCGCCGCCAACGGCACATCCCCGCCGGTCATGGATTTCGTCGGCGAGCCCGACCATCTCGCCTTCGTCTCCGTGGCGCCGCCGAGCGTGGCTTTCGGCGGCCTCCAGGTTCTGTCGCTCGACATCGCCAAAGGCAATGCCACGACAGGCGCGAGGATGCTGCTGACCTGGCGCCCCTATCGCGCGGCGAGCGGCGATGCGCCGGCAGGAACCAGCCGGCCGCTGCTCGACCACGTCGCCGAAGCGGCCTTCGCTTATTTCGGCTCGACCGCTCCGGCGGAGCCGCCGGCGTGGCACGAGACCTGGCAGGAGATGGCCGACCTGCCCGCGCTGGTACGCCTTTCCGTGGTGTTTTCCGACGGCGAGACGATGCCGGAGATGATCGTCGCGCTCCGCCTCTCGAGCGGCGTCCAGACGCGCGCCGGCGGCGGGTAGCGCGCCGGAGAGTTTGCCGTCTCGAAATAAAACGGTGCTATGATGCGTGCCTAATTGTGGCAGGGTGCTGCTTGTCGATACCGGACAGTGGATGGAAGATCACGGGCCGGCGCGCCGGACCGGCAGAGATTGTGACGCGGTCGCGTGGAACGACATGGTGAGTTTAATAATTGCGCCCGTGGGGCTGGTGACGCGGCTGTTTCGGTGGTGGGTGGGCGAGCTCGCCGGGCTGGTGCCGTCATGGTTAAAGCGGCGTCTGGCGGGAACGACCGATCGCGTAGTGCTGCTGCCCGGCGAGGGCGAGGCCGCGCTCTATCTCGAAAGCAATCAGGGGCTGGCGCTGTTGGGGCGCGTCGCGCTCGACGCCGAGGGCGAAGCGGCGCGCCGGGTCGGCGCCATTCTCCGGCATCACGCGCTCGATCGCGCGATCGCCGCCGGCCGAGCGACGCTCTGCCTGCGCATTCCCGCCGAGCGCGCCTTGCGCACGACGATGGATTTGCCGCTCGCGGCGGAGGAGAATCTTTACGAGGTGGTTTCCTTCGAGCTCGATCGACACACGCCCTTCCGCGCCGAGCAGGTATTTTTAGCGCCGCGAATCATCGAGCGGAATCCGGCAACGCAACGACTCACGGTCGAGGTGCTGCTCGTGCCGCGCAGCGGGGCGGAGGAGGCCATGGCGGTCGCCGCGCGGCTCCATCTCGAGCCGAGCCGCATCGACATCGCTGAGGAAGGCGGCCAGCATGCCGCGTCCGACAATCTATTGCGCGCGGGCGGCCGCCGCTCCGGCCGGCGCGGATACAACCGCCTGGTCTATGGGCTCGCGGCGACTGCGGCGATCCTCGCGGTCATTGCCGTCGCGCTCCCAATCGTGAAGGCGCAACAAGCCGCCGACGAGCTGGCGCAACAGTTCGCTCTGGTGAAGCAAACCGCCGTCGAGGAGGCGGCCTTGCAGAAACAGGTCGATGAGCTGCGCAAGAACGAGCTCTTCTTGATTCAGAAGAAGCGCGAGCGGCCGACCGTTTCGACGCTCTTGCTCGAGACCACCCGGATCCTGCCCGACAATACCTGGCTGTCGGATTGGCAGCTCGCCGGCAGCGAGGTTCAACTCCTGGGCGTCACGGAATCGGCCTCGGCGATCGTCGGCCTGCTCGAGCAATCGCGGATCTTCGGGCACACGACCTTCCTGTCGCCGGTCACGCAGGATTCCGCCGGCCACGAGCACTTCCATGTCTCGACGCAAGTCGTTCAAGGGGAGAAGTCGTGAGCCCCGCGCTGTCGCCCGTGGTCAGCCGCGGCTTGGCGCTCGCGATCCTGGCGGCGCTGGTGCTGCTGGCGTTCACCGGCATCGTTCAGCCCTTGCTCGAAACCTATGGCACAGCCCGCGCCTCGGCAGAGCAGATGCGGACGGCAATTGCGCATGCGGAAGCGGTCGGGCGAAACCCGGCCGAGCTCAAGGCCGAGCTGGCGCAGCTCAAGGAGCGGCAGAATTCGACGGTCGGCTTCCTGCGCGGCACCAATGAGCCGCTGGCCGCTGCCGAGCTTCAGGATCGGCTGAAGACCATCGTGGAATCCGCGCGCGGCGAGCTGCGCAGCACCCAAATTCTACCGGCGCGGGACGAAGGCAAGGTTCGGCGCATTTCCATCCGCTGTCAGATCCAGACCGACATCGCCAGCCTGCAGCGCGTCTTCTATCAGCTCGAATCCGCGTCGCCCCTGCTCGTCCTCGACAACATCGAGATTCGGCCGCGTCCATCGCGGGTAGGCGGCGTCGATTCCGGCCTCGAAGTGCGCTTCGACCTCTACGGCTATATGCGGAGCGCATCGTGACGCAAGCGCGACCGAGGGGCCGCGGGCACGCCGCCGCGTTGCTGTTCTTTCTGTTGTGCGGCGGGCTTGGCTGGGTGATCTATGTCGAGGCGCAGCAACCCATGGAGCCGCCTGCCGCGCCCGAAGCGCGCCAGGCGGCCGTGCGCAGCCGCCCGCAAGATCCGACCTTCTCCATGGCGCCGCTCAACACCTATGCCGAAGTGGTCTCCCGCCCGCTGTTCTCGTCGTCGCGGCGACCCGCTGCCGGAGTTCCGGCGAGCGACCGCCCGACCGCCTTCACCCTGGTCGGGATCATCATTTCGGCGGCGGACCGCCATGCCCTGGTGGCGCATGGCGTTCCACCGCAAATCGACCGCGTGAGCGAGGGCCAGAACCTCGACGGCTGGACGGTGAAATCGATCGAAGACAACCGGATCGTTCTCGCCCAGGGCGACAATGAAATCGAGGTGAAGGCCGCGGAAAAGCCCGGGCCGCGCCAGGTTCCGCCACGGCCGCAGGCGCTGCAGCCGCCGGCCGCCGCCTTTAGCCCGCTACGCCCGCCCGTGCGCGGCCCGACGCCCAATCCGCAAGCCGGCGCCTTGCCGGGGATAAGGCGGGAATAGGCATTTGGCGACGATCCGCCGTCGCCGCGTTGCCAGCGCCAGAGCCGCCCGGTACCGCTTGTCCGCGATTTCGCACTTTGATTTGTAAACCGACGCGCGTACCTTTGGGGCGGCCGCGTCGAGGGGGGAAGGCCGCAGCGTATGAAACTTTCCGCGCATCCTGCCTCCCCGGCCTCCTCGAAATATCGCAATGCACATTGGATCCGCGCATTCCGGCGGATTGCCGCCGTGTTCGGCCTGGCGCTGATCGCAACCTCCTGCACCACCCCGGCAACCGCCCCCGAGCAGCCGCGACCGGCTGCCGCCGCGCCCGCGCCGCTATCCGCGGCGCCGACGCGCTTGATCGGCGAGCCCGACACTTTGGTCGCTGGCCATCCCCTGCCGCCGACGATCCTGCCGGGCACCGGCATCTTCTTCAATGAGGCGGTGCCGCCGCGGCCCACCGCCGAGGTCTCGACCGGCACCGAGGGCGCGGTCACCTTCAATTTCATCAACGCCGATGTCCGCGACGTGCTGCGCGAGATTCTCGGCGATCAGCTGCATGTGAGCTACACGATTGATTCGCGCATTCAAGGCACGATCACCGCTCAGACCGGCGGACCGCTGCCCCGCGCGGCGGTCTTGCCCGCGCTCGAAAGCATTTTGCAGGCCAATGGATTGGGCCTGGTCGAGACGAACGGGGTCTATCGCGTGCTGCCGATCGCGGATGCGGCGAAGGGGGGCCTCGGAGCCGCGACGCAGCTCAAGGCCGGGTACGGCATTCGCATCCTGCCCTTGAGCTATGTTTCGGCGGGCGAGATCAAGGGCATCATCGACCCCTTTCTGCCGCCCGGCAGCGCGGTCCAGGTCGACGCCGCCCGCAACCTGCTGATCGTTTCCGGCCCGATGGCGGATCTCAACGGCGTCTCGAGCCTGGTCGACCAGTTCGATGTCGACTGGCTGCGCGGCGTTTCCTTCGGTCTTTATCCGCTCCAAGTCGGCACGGCGAAGGACGTCGCCGGCGACCTCAATCAAATCTTCGGCAGCCAGGCAAGCGGACCGCTGGCGGGCGTAGTCCGCATCGTGCCGCTCGAGCGGCTCAACGCCATACTGGTGGTCTCGCCGCAGCGCGGCTATCTCGGCCAGGCCAAGGCATGGATCGACCGCTTCGATTTCGGCGCCGACGAAATGACGCCGCGCATCTTCGAGTATCACGTGCAAAACAGCCGGGCCGCCGATCTCGCCGCGGTGCTCACCAAGCTCTTGTCCTCGGGTCAAGTCAGCACGGTGCAGCCGACGACCGCCCCCGGATCGCGTGTCGCAGCCTTGTTGCAGCCACCGGGCGCCGGCGGAGCGCAGGGTCCGGGAGGAACCACCACCCCGGGGTCGTCCGCGATCGGCGCCCCCACCGCCGGCACGCCATCGACGGGCATCGGCACGATTGGGGCCGGCGGCGCCGCGCCGGCGGGCCAAGGCGCGGCGGCGCAGCCGGCGCAGGCCGGACAGGGCGGCCAGACGGCGCAAGAGGCGCTCGCGCCCTCCGGCATCGGCGGCGGCACCGGCGCCGGCAATCTCGAGCTGCCGCCGGTGCGCATCGTCGCCGACGAGAAGAACAACGCGCTCGTCGTCTACGCGCGGCCGCGCGACTACCGGATGATCTTCGACGTCATCAAGCGGCTCGACGTCGTGCCCTTACAGGTGATGATCGAGGCGACCGTGGCCGAGGTCACGCTCAACGACAATCTGAGTTACGGCCTCCAGTTCTTCCTGCAGCACGGCGCCAACAATTTCTCGCTCAACACCGCCGCGACGCCTCCCGCGCCGACAGGCGGCATCGGCGCGGTCGGCGACATCGCGGCGGTCTATCCCGGGTTCAACTACGTGCTATCGACGGCGGGAGCGCGTGCCATTCTGAGCGCTCTCTCCTCGGTCACCCACGTCAACGTGGTTTCCTCGCCGCAGCTCCTGGTGCTCGACCATCAGACGGCCGCGCTGCAAGTCGGCGACCAGGTTCCCATTCTCACCCAGCAGGCGACCAGCACGGTCACCGCAACCCCGGAGATCGTCAACAGCGTGAGCTACATGAACACGGGCGTGCTGCTCCAGGTCACGCCGCGCGTCAACGAGAGCGGCCTCATCGCTCTCGAAATCGATCAGGAGGTCAGCAACGTCACCGCCGCGACCACCTCCACGACCTCGGAAACCAGTTCGCCGACGATCTCGCAGCGCCAAATCGTCACCTCGGTCGTCGTCCAGGACGGCCAGACCGTCGCGCTCGGCGGGCTCATTCAGGACAGCCTGACCAAGGGCCGGACCGGCATTCCGCTGCTCTCCGACATTCCCGTCGTCGGAATGCTGTTCGGCGGCAACTCGAATGCCGCCGTCCGAACCGAGCTCCTGATCCTGCTGGCGCCGAAGATTATCCGCAATTCCGCCGACGCGCGCGCCATCACCGATGAGCTGCGCGACCGCATGCGCGCGGTCAAACCCTTGGACAGCAATAAGCACTGAGCCTGCGGCGGCGCCGTCGCCATGACCGCGGGCACGGAGCGGCCCTCGAAGAGCCGCCCCGCGCCGCCGATTCTTGCCTAAGACCTTTGCCGCCGTGTCTCAGTGCTCGTGGTGGTGGTGGTGGTCGTCATTGTCGCCGAGCGGCGGTATCTCGGCGCGGATCTTGGCGATCGTGTAGTGCTTGACCTTGAGCGTCCAAGGCGAATCGACTGCCGTCTCCGGCACCCCGGCATAAGGCAGGTAGAGCCCGAAGTTCGAGGTGTAGATGTATTTGCCGTCGGGACTGAACGCCGGACTTGCCGGAAAGAGCAGACCCTGGATCGTGCCGTCGTCGCTAATGCCGTGGAAGTCGCCGCGCTTGGCGATGACTTTTGCCTGCGGTTCGCCCAGCGCATTGGTCGCGGTGGGATCGATGACGATGATCTCGTCCCCTTGATTGGAGTCGACCCAGAGATTGTCCTTGCTGTCGACCGCGATGCCGTCGGGAGCATTGATGCCGGTGGTGAGGACCGCGGCCGTTCCAGTGGCCGAAACCGACCCGTCAGTATTCAACGTCACGGGCACCTCGACGATCGAGTGATAGGCGGTGTTCGCCACATACATCTCGGTGTACTCGTTATTGAACTCGACGCCGTTGGCGCCAAACGGAGGAACAAGGATCACGCCGGTCGCTGCCGCCGGCGAAAGCGTGTCGGAGTCGACGAAGACCGTCGGGGTACCGCCGGTGGGACCGGTCTTCCAGATGACGCCCTGGAACGAGTCCGAGACGTAGACATTGCCCTTCTTGTCGAAGGTGAGCGCGTTGAGACCGGAGGCGGATTTAAACGGGGTAATCATGAAAACGCACGCTTGCCCGGTCGTCGGACTCGCCTGCCAAACGATTCCCTGGAAAAGGTCGGCGATCAGCAGCGTCTTCGAAGATGACTGATACACCAGCCCGAGAAGCGCCGGGCTGGGCTGGGTTCCGGAACTCGGACAAGTCGTAGTACCCGGACTGACGAGAGCGACATTGTGGAGCAGTTCGCCGTCCGGCTTGAAAGAAAACAGATGGGGCGGGCCGGAAACCGGACCTTCGCTGTTGAAACCGGCAGAGGGGGTGTAGACCGTGCCGTCCGGGCCGACCGCCAAGCCTTCGATGCCGGCGGGAACGTTGCCGGGCAGGTCCGGCACGACAGCGAAGATCTCGACATGGCCACGATGCCAGGCCGAGGCGGTCCCGGGCGCACCCAGCAGCAACACCAATGCCGACGCCGTGACGCACGCCAATAACCTAACCATAGGAGCCTCCTTCCCTTGATTGTCGTTAATTTGCGGTCATGCCAGAGTGCGTGTCGCCTTTTTGCATTGTCAAGCGCGATGCGCGCTGTCAGCTGCCAAACGATGTGAAGCCCGGTGACGGATTTCATGGTTAATTTTTATGGTTAATTTCAAGTCGAGGCCCTGCGGTAAGGCGATCTGGCCCCCTGCAAGCGGCGGCTGTAGCATCGCCGGCGCGGCGCGCGGGATCGGCGCGGCCTATGCCAACGCGCTTGCCGCGAAAGAGACAGAGAACTCGGGGGAGGGCGAAATGACAAATCGTCGCGTGGCGGCCATCGGCAAGGCGTTTCCGCGTCTCGTTCCTGCCCTCTTCGCCATGGCGCTCGCCGCAGGCATGGGGCTGCATCCCGCCGCTGCGGCGGAGACATTCGACCTCGATGTCATCATCCCGCTCTCCGGCGGCGGCGCCTTTCTCGGCACCGAGGAGCAGCAGACCATCCAGGTCACCGAACGCGCGATCAACGAGCAGGGCGGCATCCACGGCAAGCCCGTGCGCTTTATCTTTCACGACGACCAGTCGTCCCCCCAGATCGCGGTTCAGCTCGCCAACGACGTGATCCAGACGCATCCACCCATTGTCTTCGGCTCGACGATATCAGCGATCTGCAACGCCATGTCGCCGCTGATGCGCGACGGCCCGGTCCAATACTGCTTTTCGCCGAGCATCCATCCCGCCCCGGGCGGCTATGTCTTCACCTCGCAGATCGCCTCGAACGACCAGCAAAGCGCGCTGCTGCGCTATTTCCGCTTCAAGGGATGGAGCCGGATCGCGCTCATCACCACGACCGATGCCTCGGGACAGGATGCCGAACGCAGCATCACACGGCTGCTGCAGACGCCGGAGAACCGCGATTTGAAACTGGTGGAGAACGGCCATTTCAATCCGACGGATGTCAGCGTCGCCGCGCAGATCGAGCGCATCAGGGCGGCCAACGCGGAAGTCGTGGTGAGCTGGGCTACGGCCGCGGCCGGCGCCACGGTCTTTCGCGGCCTGGTGCAAGCCGGGCTCGATTTGCCGGTGGCCGCCTCCGGCAGCAACATGACCTATTCCCAGATGATTCAGTACGCCGCGTTCCTGCCGAAGCAGCTCTATTTCGGCGTCTCGGCCTGGGCCGCGGCCGGAGCCGCGAACATCGACCTCCCGCCCGCCGTCGCGGCCGAGCAGAAGCTGTTCTTCGCGCTCATCGCAAAGGCCGGCATTCACGCCGATATCGGCGCCGACCTCGGCTGGGACCCCGAGCGGCTGATCGCGGCCGCGCTCAACAAGCTCCCGCCCGGCGCCGGCGCGGCCGAGCTGCGCAACTACCTCCTTCATCTCAAAGGCTATGCCGGGATCGACGGAATGTATGATTTCGAGGCGGTGCCGCAGCGCGGTCTCGACATCAGCGATGCCCTGGTCGTGCGCTGGGATTCCCAGAAGAAAGATTGGGACCCCGTGAGCAAGCTGACGGGCATCCCGCTCACGCCGTAGGCGCGGCTGAACTCAGGCCGCGTCTTCGGCCATGGGCGGCGGGACGAAGGCACGCACCTCGGGCGGCGCCCCGGTCCAGCGCTCAACCTCGACCAGCGCCGTGGCCGAGCTCGGCCCTTGGCCGAGCCGCGAGGTGCCGTGGTCGCGCGTCAGCACGTTGGGATTGCCATGCACGCAGAGCGGGTCGTCGCCGGGTCCGGCCGGGTCATACCACGCGCCACAGGACAGCCGGACCACGCCTTCCCGCACTTCGTCCGTCACCGCCGCGCCGGCGAGGCAGGCGCCGCGCGCGTTGAAGACGCGCACGACATCGCCGTCGGCGATGCCGCGTCGGCTCGCATCGGCGGGATTGATCGCGACGGCCTCGCGGCCGGCGACCTTGCCGATGGCGCTGATCGGCCCAGAATCCATTTGGCTATGCAGGCGAAAGCGCGGCTGGCTCGAGACGAGATGGAGCGGGAAGTGCGCTGCCGCCTCGCCGCCGAGCCATTCCGCCGGCTCGAGCCAGGTGGGATGCGGCGGACAATCATCATAGCCGAAGCCGGCGATGCGTTCGGAATAGAGCTCGATCCGCCCCGACGGCGTGCCCAGGCGGTGCTTCGCGGGATCGGCGCGGAAATCGGCGAAGAGGACGTGCTCTTCGCTCCGCGGCGGAACTTCCATCCAGCCATTCCGCCAGAAATCATCGAAATCCGGCGGCGGCGCTGCATTGCTGCGCGCGCCGTCGCGGCAGCGTTGATACAGGTGGCGCAGCCACGCCATTTCGTCACGGCCTTCGGTATAGGCCTCGGCGCCGCCGAGACGCTGCGCCAAATCGCTGAAGATGGCGTAATCGTTGCGCGCCTGCCCGACCGGAGCGATCGCCTGCTGCATCGCGATGACGTAGCGGTCGCGGGCGGCGCAGCCGATGTCGTTGCGCTCGAGCGAGGTCGTCGCCGGCAGCACGATGTCGGCGTGGCGCGCCGTCGCCGTCCACCAGGGATCGTGCACGATGATCGTCTCCGGAAGCTGCCAGGCGCGGCGCAGCCGGTTGATGTCCTGATGATGATGGAACGGATTGCCGCCCGCCCAATAGACCAGTCCGATCTCTGGGAAAATCCCCTTCTGGCCGTTGAAGTCGTAGCTCCCGCCCGGCTGCAGCAGGCAATCGGCGATGCGCGCGGCCGGGATGGCGAGGCCGAGCGGATTGCGCAATCCTTCCATCGCCGGCAGCGCGAAGGCGAGCGGCGGATCGGCGATGCCGGCCGCGGAGCCGTAGCCGAAGCCGACCCCGCCGCCGGGCAGGCCGATCTGCCCGAGCGCCGCGGCGAGCAGGACGAGCGCCCAATAAGGCTGCTCGCCGTGATCGGCGCGCTGGATCGACCACGACGCCGTGAGCATGGTGCGCATCGCCGCCATGCGCCGGGCGAGCGCGCGGATCGTCCGCGCCGGGACGCCGGTGATCCGCGCCGCCCATTCGGCATCCTTGGGCAGGCCGTCGCTTTCGCCCATGAGATAAGGCCGCACGCGATCGAAACCGACGCAATGGCTGGCGAGAAACGCCCGGTCTTCGAGAGACTCGGCGATCAGCGTGTGGACGAGCGCAAGGATCATCGCCGTGTCGGTGTTGGGACGGATCGGAATCCATTCCGGCGCCGCCGCCTCGGGTCCGTCGGCGCGGACCGGGCTGATGTTGACGACCGCGACATCGGCGCGGGCCAGTTCGCGCATCCAACCGCCGGTCGAATGCGCGGCGCAGCCGCCTTTCGCGACCTGGGTATTCTTGGCGTTGGCGCCGCCGAACAGCACCATGAGCCGCGCGTGACGCGCGATCGACGACCACGAGGTCAGCGGACCCGTCACCGCCTGCGCGCTGCCGAGGACATGCGGCAAGAAGGTGAGCGCGGTTCCGAAGCTGTAGTTCGAGGTCTGATCGACGAAGCCGCCGAAGGAGGCGAGAAAGCGGCGAAGCTGGCCGCGCGCTTCATGGAAGATGCCGGCCGAGCCCCAGCCCTGCGAGCCGCCCATGATCGCGCTCGCCCCGCGCGTGCGCTTAATCCGCGCGAGTTCGGCCGCGACGAGGTCGAGCGCCTTCTCCCACGACACCGGCACGAAGCTCTCGCGGCCGCGGCCCGCGCCGCCGCCCGGCCCTTGCGCGAGCCAGCCCTCGCGCACCATGGGCCGAGCGATGCGGGTCGGCGAATGCACCGCCGCCGGAATCGCCTCGATGAGCGGCGAAGGCTCGGGATCGCGCTCGAACGGCCGCACGCCGATGATGCGCCCGTCCTCAACCTCGGCGAGAAAAGCGCCCCAATGCGAATGGTTGCGGACGAGCTTGGTCGCCATGCGCCCTCCTGGAGACTCTCCAGATGCTGGTGACAGCCTAGCACGATCGCTACCCGGGAGCGACCGAGGCGCGGTCGGCGCGCTCTGCTCTTACCTCGCTTCGCCCCTGTGCTATAATTCGCGCAATCGCCAAAGGAGGAACAAGCGATGGAAAAGTCCGCCTCGACTCAAGCGGCCGGCGCTGCACTCACGCATTTGATCTCGGTTGCAGCGCCTTATTGGGCGGGCGAGGGCGAGGTGGCCCGCACCTATTTCGCTTCGCCCAAGCGGACGGTCGAGACCGACATGCGCTGGCTCTCCCGCCAGTGCTTCAAGGAGTTCTGGGGCACCGGCGTCAGCAAATACGACCGCAAGGGCATCTTCATCGGCATCATGCAGAAGCTGATCGCCGAGATCTCCGAGATCGACGTGACGATCGACCGCTACGAGATCTTGGATGTGCTCGAGGGCCTTAAAGCGGAATTCTCGCATTATTGCTTCTTCGCCGATACCTATGACGCGATCCGGCCGGCGGGCACGCCGCGCCTCAACCCGGAAATGCTCGAGAGCTGGCCCGAGGAAGATGCGCTCTCCGCCCTGCGCCATCGTCATCAGGACGAGCACGGCGCCCTCGGCATGCGCGCCTGCAAGTTCACCGAGGGCGGCTATTGCTCAATCTTCAGCGAAGGCATAGCGCTCAAGGGCAAGGGCGGCGTCGACGACAAGATCGCCGAGGCCTGCACGAAAGTCTATGACGACGAATTCGGCCACATGCTCGCGGGGATCGCCGGCATCCAGACCGAGGGGCTGGCCGACGCCGATTGGCGCCTGCTCGAGACTCTCGTTGCCGAACAGATGAAGCTGCGCATCCACATGCGCAACGCGCAATTCGGCTATCCGCTGTCGCAGGCGCGGATCGAGGCTATCTACCGCGGCGAGGTGAAGCCGGTCGCCTTCGACTTCAAGCGCGCCGGATTGGCCGCCTGACGCGCCTTCGATCGGCCCGACGCGGGCTCGCCTGACATGCAGGGTCTTCTGCCTCGCGCGGAACGGATTGCGCTCCTCCTCAAGCGGCGCGGCGAGAGGATGGCCGTCGCCGAATCCTCGACCGGCGGACTGATTTCAGCCGCCTTGCTCGCAGTGCCCGGCGCGTCCGCTTATTTCCTCGGCGGCGCCATCGTCTATACCGCGACGGCGCGGCGCGCGCTGTTGGCGCTGGACGAGACGGCGCTGGCGGGACTGCGCCCCTCGACCGAGGCCTACGCGCTGCTGTTGGCGCGCACGACGCGTCAGCGCTTCGGCGCGGATTGGGTGATCGCCGAGACCGGGGCGGCGGGGCCCGCCGGCAATCGCTATGGCGATCCGCCCGGACACAGCTGCATCGCCGTCGCCGGCGCCGCGGAGCGCGCCGGCACGGTAGAGACCGGGAGCCCCGACCGCCCCGCCAACATGCGCGCCTTCGCCGCAGCGGCGCTCGACCTGTTGGCGCAAAGTCTGGAATGAACGCGCAGCGCGCCTAGACCGGCATCACCAGGGAATTGTCGAGCAGCAAGGTGTCGTAGACGCAATGGCGCTCGCGCAAGAGGAGACGTCCCGCCTCGCGCGCGAACCGGTCGAAATAGCGTCCGGCCTGATGCAGCGTGGTTCTCTCGTCTACCAGCGTCTGCAGCACCAGGTAGTTGGCCTGGGCCGAGACGATCCCGTCGGCGCCGAGCGCGAGAATGCGGAGATTGCCGACGTGATGCTGGAGGTAGCGCGGCGCGAACATCGCAGTCTTGGCGATGGCGGTCGCGCGATCGCGCAGCATGCCCTTGCCTTCGCAATAGACCAGCCCCACCGGCAGATCGGACTCGGCGTTCTCGCGGGCAGTGATGCGATAGATCGCGTCTTCCGTAAAAAACTCGGGCCAATCCGCGATGCGGTTCTCGTCGAGTGCGGCGCAATACTCGGTGTTGAACTCTTCGATCTCGAGGCGAAGGTCCCGCGCCAGACGCGGATCGACGGCGCTGCGCGCGAATCCGGCCAGCATGGTCAGACGCCGATCACGTCGCGCCAATAGCGATAGAGCGAGCGGATCGCCGCCTCGGTGATGAGCGAGCTCGAGCTGCCCTCCGCGATGCCGCCGAGTTCGACGACCGCCGCGCCGGCGCGCGACTTGCGCAGGCCGTCCTGAACGAATTTCAAGGCCTCGTTGTCCTCGAGCCCGAGAAATCCCGCCGGGCCCATGAGGTTGCCCTGGCGCAGCCGGTGCCGCACCATTTCCGCGCTGTCGCCCTCGTAACCGAACATCGTCCAAATCATGGTGAACTCGTTGGGCCCGTTTGGCACGATCTGGCGCGTGCCGAGCGTGTTGAGTTCGCGCTGGACGATCAGATTCGGCCAGATCGTCTGCATCGTCACGGACCAGGGCGAGTCGAACTCCTTGACATAATCGAGGATGCGGGGGTCCGCGAGCTTCAGATTTTCGTGGAAGGCGCGCATTTCGCCCTTGCTGGCGGGATCGACGGTGACGCCCTCCTCGCCCTTGGCCGAGGCCATCGTGCCGTGCCGGCCCGTGCGATCGGCGATCATTGCCGATTTGTTGCCGGCGACCATCAGGCCGAAGGTCACGAGATAGGCGTGGAGCAGGGTCGCGTGATAGGGGTCCTTCAGATTCTCGTGATACATCTTCCAATTGGCCGGAACCGTATTGCGGTAATAGCCGAGAATCGTGAGCGGGCGCCCGTCGAAGGTGGCATCGAAGTCGGTGAGAATCTCCGGGCCCAAATAATCCTCGAGCGGCTCCATGTCGTGCGCGAAGGAGGCGAAGACGACGCCGTTCCGGGTCGTGACCGCAAGCTGCGCGAGGCCGTGATCGGCGAGCTTGAAGGAGGAGGGCATGCCGCCCTGGCCCTTGACGCCGCGGCGGAACGGCACGCCGATGAGATTGCCGGCGAGATCGTAGGTCCACTGATGATAAGGGCAGACGAACTCCTTCGCCGTGCCGCGATAGGGCCGGCACAATTCGGCGCCGCGATGCGCGCAACGGTTCTCGAAGACATGAATCGAGCCGTCCTGGCCGCGTGCGACCACGACCGGCGTGGGGCCGACGAAGGAGCGCTTGAAATCGCCAGGGCGCGGGATCTCGGCTGCGAGCGCGACATAGTTCCAGCTGCGGCCGTGGAAGATGCGCTCGATCTCGCGGGCGTAGATTTCGTCGCTGGTATAGACCCAGTCGGGAATGCGGCTCAGCCCTTCCTCCGGCCAGATATAGCCGAGAGGCGATGGCTCACTTGCCGGCTCGTTTCGAGCGCTGTCAGGCATGGCGACACCCCGCATTCCCGCTCAAGTATATCCTGCCCCGTCGTGCACACAACCGGCGATCGCCCGCGTCGCCGCTTTGCAGCATGGCGGCGCCGGGGTATGATCCCGAACCTCGCGGCTTCGATT
This sequence comes from Allostellaceae bacterium, assembly GCA_035604195.1. GTDB lineage: Bacteria > Pseudomonadota > Alphaproteobacteria > ATCC43930 > CGMCC-115725 > DATJLY01. The sequence continues at coordinate 28,087 of DATNIY010000097.1, read as the reverse complement.
CAGGAGAGTTCGATGGCGCTCGTGCCGCTCGCGACCAAGGGCAATTACTTCCATATCTATGATTTCCGCGTCCGGCCGGGCACCGGCGAGGAATTCGTCAAGCTCTTCGACGACTTCGACTATTCCGACGCCAATCCGATGCACAAATCGCCGGCGCAGGTGAAGGACGGCGTGCTGTGCCGCGACGTCGGCGATCCCGACCATTTCTACCTCGTCGGCGAATGGTCGGACATCGAAGTGCATGCCAAGATCCGCAAGCTCCTCGCCGAGGAATTGAGGCCCGCCTTCGTCGGCCTCATCGAGGGCGGCAAGTTTGTCCCGGTCTATGCCGAGATTGTCTCGAGCACGCCGCAAAGCGTCCTCGACAAATCCTCGAAGCGGGCGTAGCGGCCGCACGGGGCGGGCTAGATCTTCGAGATCTCCAGCGTCGGCCGGGCGAAGAGGCTCTCGACGCCGAGCCTTTGCTTCACCAGCCCCTGCTCGTGCGCATAGCGCGCCAGCGTCTCGATCTCCTTGCGGTTCTCGGCGACGCCGTAGCGCCAGAAATCCTCGCCCATCAGCGCCGCCGTCTCGCGCGCCTCCGCCTCGAGCCAAGGCAAGCTCACCGGCAACGCATTGATTTCGCGCACCTCGCGCATCGCATAGGCCTTCGCTTCGATGAAGGCCTTGTAGAGGCTCGTCGGCAGCCAGGGATGCTGCTCGGCCAGGCTCTTGCGCAGCCCGATCAGATGCATGATCGGAAACATGGCGGTCTTCTTGTAATAGGCCTTCTCGACGGTGCGGTAATCCGGGAAGAGCCGCCCGACATTGGGCGCGCCGCGCAGGTAACATGACGGCGCACGCGCGCTGAAGACGGCATCGAGCTCGCCTGCTGCCAGCATGCCCGACAGCGTCTTGTCGGCTGCGATCGGCTGCAAATCGAGGCCCGGAATGGGCGCGAGCGGCGTGCGCTCGTCGCGGCCCGCCTCCTCGATCCCGCCCGAGCGCCAGCGCATATCGGTCGGGCGGACGCCATATTCGTCCTGGAGGATGCCGCGCATCCACACCACCGCGGTGATCTGATATTCCGGCAGGCCAATGAGCCGGCCCTTGAGGTCGGCCGGCGTGTTGATGCCGCGGTCGGTGCGGATGTAGATGCCGGAGTGGCGGAAGACGCGCGAGACGAAGGCGGGAATGCCGATATAGTGCGACTGCCCGCCATCGGTAATGCGGAGATAGCTGCTGAAGGACAGCTCGCAGACATCGAATTCGTGATAGCGGAAGGCGCGGAAGAACACCTCCTCCGGCTCGAGCGGCAGATAGGTCACGGCGCAGCCCTCGACCGCGACGCGCCCGTCCTTGATCGCGCGGGTGCGGTCGTAGTCGCCACAGGCGATGGTGATGGGAATCTGAACCGGCATGATCCTTCCTTTCTGTCGCGCGCGGCGCCTAGCGCTGTTGTGCCCGCTGCCGTTCGATCTGCAATTGCGCCAGGAAGAACACCAGCGGGTGGATGCCGAGAGCGAGAAGCCGCGTCTGATCGAGCCCGGCGAGCGCCTGCCGCTCCTCTTCGGCGAGGCCCGCCGAGGCCGCATAGCCCGCGGAGTCCGCGAGATAGCGGCGGCGCTCCGTGTCATCGTTGGCGAGGCGATAGAGCAACTCGGTCAGGCGGATGCGCTCGGGATGGATCGGCGGATAGTGCAGCGGATCGCTGCGCGCCGGCGCGGGCTCATGCCACGCCATCGTCGCATAAGTGTGATGCCAGCTCGGCTCGAAGGCGCTGATATCGGGCTTGCGCTCGCCGAGCATGCCGGCCGCGATCGCCCAGGAGCGCAGCTCGACATTGCCGTGATCGTCGAGGACGCGCTCCTCGAGACCCAGGAGCGCGCGCAAATTGCCGGTCTTGAGGATCTCGAAGAGCCGGCGGTCGAAATCCACCTCCGGCCGCGCATAGCGGTTGGTGCCGGGGAAATGCGACATGCCGCCGCTGGCAATGACGACGGCGCCGATGCCGGTAGCCGCGACGCCGCGCGCCAGCGCCTCGCCGAAGGCGAAGCAGCGCAGCATCGGCGGCTGCGGCGGCACATAGGAATTGACATAGATCGGCACGATCGGCGCGGCGACGCCGAGGAAGGTCAAGGGAATGCCGAAGGCGTAATCGATGCCGGCCGTATTGCTGAAGGCGGGATCGAAGCCTTCCGCCTGCATGTGCTGCAGGAGGCGCATCGCGACATCGCTTGCGACATCGTAGCGGAACTCGCGGCCGACGAAGGAGCCGCCGACCTCGCGCCCGAGATGGAAGGCGAAGGGCGCCGTGAGGTGCAGGAGGAACTGGTTGGCGTGATCGTTGGCGATGATGATCCAGACATCGGGCTTGAGCGCGGCGAGCTTGCGTCCGACCTCGCCCATGATCGTGCGCACGCGCGCGACGGTGGCCTTGTCCTCGGTCTCCGGCAGCGAGAAGAATTGCGGCGCGTGCGGCACCAAGGCGCCGCCGAGAATTCCGCTCATCGCTCGCTCCGCCGCATTCTCGACGCCTCCGCGCGATCCTCAACCCTTGAGATGCGCGTCGCGGCGTTGATAGAGCGCCTCGTCGGCGTAGCCCATGGTCTCGGGCTTGCCCCGCCCCAGCATCACTTGGAAATAGACCGGCTCGAGGCCGTCGTTCTGGTAGCCGTGGATGACGCCGGGCGGGCAGGCGATGCATTCCCAGGGACCCAGCCGGCGCGTCACCCGCCGCCCGGTCTCATCCTCGACGAAGACCGAAAGATAGCCCTGCAGCACGAAGAAGACTTCCTCGACCTCATGCGTGTGCGGCGCGTTTCCCTGGCCCGGCGGCACGAACATGATGCTGAGGGTGAAGGCGCGCGCGGGGATGACCGTAGGGTCGTCATGCTTGCCCGATCCGCCGGCACCGATGAAGCGGTGCTGCGCCCGGCGAAAGCCGTCGATCTTGGCGTCCTCGAAGGCGTCCCAGTCGGGCGTCTTGTCGCGGAAGCGGCCGACATAGCGGTCGGCGATCTCCGCAAGCGACAGCTTGGCAACCTCGGGAGGCATGGCGTGCCGGGCGATACCCATGGCGTCTCTCCGCTCGGGTCAATCGGGAAGAACCGGGATCAGTCTGGATATCATCGCGCTGACCATTCAGTCAACGCGGTTGTCCTCTGCGCCGCCGCCGCGTCCCCCGCCCGGCAATAGAGAATGATCATGTCATCGATGTGGGAAAGCCGCGCGCGGCGCCGCGCCGGCGCGCATCGCGTCTGTCGCTTGCCGCCACTCTACTCCGGCTGCGTCTTGCGGGAATAGAAGCGGAATTGAGATTGACGAGCCGGTCAGTCCTGGGCCAATCTCGCCGTCGACGCTTCATCCCAAGCTCAGAGCCTTGTCCCTGGCACCGACGCGGCATCCCGCGACCGCCTCCGCGGACTTCCTGCGCATCGAGGCGCTCGAAAAGATTTATATGACGCGCGGCGGCGGCGTGACCGCGCTCAAACACGTATCGCTGTCGATCGGGGCTGCGGAATTCGTCAGCCTGCTCGGGCCGTCGGGCTGCGGCAAGAGCACGCTCCTACGCTGCATCGCCGGGCTCGAGCGGACCACGGCCGGAAGCATCTCGATCAGCGACAACCCGGTCGACGGGCCGCCCGAGCACATGGGCATCGTCTTCCAGCGCGACGTGCTGCTCGACTGGCTGACGGTCGTTCGCAACATCCTGCTGCCGTGCCGGATCAAGGGCCTTGCGGTCGAGCCGTGGGTTCCGAAGGCGCACGCGCTGCTGGAGCTCATCGGCCTCGGCGGCTTCGAGAACCGCTACCCCTGGGAGCTCTCAGGCGGCATGCGGCAGCGGGTGGCGATCTGTCGCGCGCTGCTGCTCAACCCGTCGCTGCTGCTGATGGACGAGCCGTTCGGCGCGCTCGATGCGATGACGCGGGACGAGCTTAATCTCGAGCTGCAGCGCGTGTGGATGGCGGACGCCAAGACGGTGGTCTTCGTCACGCACAGCATTCCCGAAGCGGTCTTCCTGTCCGACCGCATCTTCGTCATGTCGCGCTCGCCCGGGCGCGTCGTCGACGTGATCGCCGTCGATCTGCCGCGGCCGCGGCCGCTCGCCATCCGCGAGACCCCGGCCTTCAGCGACTACGTATCCCGCATTCGCCAAGTCTTCGAAGGCTTCGGCATATTGAGAGGCTCTCATGCTCGCGACTGATTCGGCCGCCGCCGCCCGCCGCAGTTTTCACATCGTGCTGGTCGTCACGGGGTTTTTCGCCGTCTGGCAATTTGGCGTTTTCGTCCTGCGGCCGCCCGAATATTTGCTGCCGGGACCAATCGCGATCTTCCGCGAGCTCTTGAGCGCGCCGCTGTGGTATCTCGGCAATTCGCTCGACACCATCGGCGCGACGCTTCTGGGCTTCCTCGTCGCGGTCGCTTTCGGCTGTCTCGCAGCGATCGGCATCGTCTATTCGCGCCTGCTCGAGAATACGCTCTACACTCTCTTGGTGGCGCTCAACAGCGTGCCGAAGATCGCGCTCGCGCCGCTCTTCATCATCTGGCTCGGCACCGGGCTCCAATCGAAGATCGCGATATCGTTCCTGATCGCGCTGTTCTCGATCGTCGTCGACACCGTCCTGGGCTTGCGCTCGGTCGATCCGGACGCCGTCGATCTCTTCCGCTCGCTCCGCGGCACGCCGCTCAAGACGCTTCTGTGGCTGCGCCTGCCCAATGCGCTGCCTTATCTCTTCGCCGGCATGAAGGTGGCGATCTCGCTGGCGCTCGTGGGCGCCATTGCCGGCGAGTTCGTCGCCTCGCAGGCGGGATTGGGCTATGTCATCCTGTCGGCGCAAGGCGCCTTCCAGACGACCCGCGTCTTCGCCGCGATCGTCCTCTTGGGCTTTCTCGGCACCGTCCTGTTCTACATCGTCGATCTCGTTGAGCGCCTGGTCTGCCCTTGGCACGTCTCGCATCGCGCGCAGCACCACGACGCGGCGGGCGCGGGTTAAGCCCGCGTGGACATCGGCGCGTAAAGCGGCGATACTCAGAGCAGTGCGGCAAAGAGTGCCACGTCCATGGCGAAGCTTCGACATATTGCGATCCAAGTGCCCGACCTCGAGACGGCGGCGCGGTTCTATGAATCGGCACTGGAATTGAAACGCGTGGCCGAGGCAGAGAGTCCGATCGGCAACGCGATCATGCTCTCGGACGGGGTGATGAATCTCACCCTGCTCAACTTCCCGCCGGGGACGCAGGGCGGGATCAACAGCCCGGATTGGGCCGGGCTGCATCACATGGGCTTCGTCGTCGAGGACGCGGCAGAGACCACGCGCAGGATCGAGCAAAACGGCGGCCGTTTCTTCCTCAAGCTGCCCGACCACTACCCCGGCGTCGATGCCGAGACCAAGTTCAAGGACCCGCTCGGAATCGTCTTCGACGTCTCCGAGCACGACTGGACGCAGGCCAAGACGCCGCGCTGACCGGCGCTGGCCCGCAGGCCGGAGAAAATAGCGGCGGCCCATGCGCATCGTCGCGGTTCGCGAAAAGACCGTCGCCCTCGCCGCGCCCCTGCGCAATGCCAGCATCAGCTTCGCCGCGATGACTGCGAGCGCGCTCGCCATCGTCACCGATGTCATCCGCGACGGGCGGCCGGTCGTGGGACTTGCCTTCGATTCGATCGGGCGGTACGGCCATGGCGGGCTGCTGCGCGAGCGCTTCCTGCCGCGGCTCATGGCGGCGCACCCCGACGACTACGCCGATGAGGCGCGCGGCATGATCGATCCCCTCAAGATCTGGTCGATCGTCATGCGCGACGAGAAGCCGGGCGGCCATGGCGAGCGGCCGGGCGCCGTCGGGCTGATCGATGCGGCGGTCTGGGATCTCGCGGCGAAGCTCGAACAAAAGCCGCTGTGGCGGCTGCTCGCCGAGCGCTTCGGCGACGGCGCGGCAGAGCCACATGTTGCGGTCTATGCCAGCGGCGGTCATTACCTGCCGGGCGACGATCTCGCCGCACTCCAGGACGAGATGAAGCGCTATCTTGACCAGGGCTTTCGCCGCGTCAAGATCAAAATCGGCGGCACGCCGCTCGACCACGACCGGCGGCGGATCGAAGCGGCGCTGAGCATACTCGGCAGCGGCGCCGCGCTTGCCGTCGATTGCAACGGCACCTTCCCGCGCGAGCGCGCCCGCGACACCTTCCTGGCCGTCGCGCCCTATGAGCTCGCCTGGATCGAGGAGCCGGTCGATCCGCTCGATTACGCGCTCCATGCCGAACTCGCGGCGGCGTTCCCCACGCCGATCGGGACCGGCGAGAATCTGTTTTCGGCGGCGGATGCGCGAAATCTTCTGCGCTATGGCGGGCTCAGGCCGGATCGCGACCTCTTGCAGATGGACATCTCGCACAGCTACGGCATCCCCGAATATTTGCGTATCCTTGCGCTCATGGAAGAGCAGGGCTGGTCGCGGCGGCGCTGCTGGCCCCATGCCGGACATCTTCTAGCGCTGCAGGTGGTCGCCGGGCTCGGGCTCGGCGGCCACGAGGCGGCGCCCGATGCGTCGAGCCTCTATGGCGGGTTTGCCGCGGGCGTCTCGCTCGCCGACGGTCAGATCACGCCAGGCGACGCGCCGGGCGTCGGCATCGAGCGCAAGGACAATCTCTACGCCGTCTTCCGCGATCTCCTGGATTGAGGCCGCGCGATCGACCATTTGCGGGCTTGGCGCCGACGCGAGTTGCCGAGCATCATGGCGCAGACCACCTCGACCAACCCCTCAATGGCGCGCCCGATGGCGAGCAAGAGCCGCCGTTTTCTTGACCTGGACCAAAACCGGGGCCGCGTCAAAACGGAATCGTCAAGGCGCTGTGAACGCCGTCGCAATCGACCAACTCGACCCGCTTGAGCGCGATGCGCCACGCGCCGTCGAGCCGCCGCAGCCGGTGAAGGCACCGGCCGGAGTAGATCCGTTGCCGGTCCTCGCGATGCTCCACCATGATGAAAGCGCATTCGACGCCGTGCTCTCCGCTTGCCGAATCATCGGCCATCAGCGCGATGTTGCCGAGGAGATGCGTCGTCCGCGGAATGGGCGCGAGCACATGCGCGCGATGCTGCAGCAGGCGCTGCACACGCATCGCGAGGATGGCGCGGTCCTCATAGAAGAGCGAGGCCACCGCCAGCGGATCGGTCTGGCCGGGCCGGCTCGGGACCCAATAGACGCCATCGGGCGCAAAGAGCTCGAGCCACTCCTCGAACCGGCCCGTGTCCAGAAGCCGCGCCTCGCGATAGAGAAACTGCTCGATTTCGCGGGCGAGGTCCGGCGCCACGTGCGCTGCCGCCGCGCTCACGCCGCCGCCCGGGTCATGTAGCCGAGCCAGGCGGTGAATTGCGACCGGTTGGGCAGCTCGCTCGCATGGCCCGTTCGTCTTCCGTCATTGTCGCGCCGGTCGGTGTCGAGGCCGCGCGCCATATCGACCCAGTCATCGGCGTCATCGGCCAAGCCGGCCTGGCAGCGGGCGAAGATCTCGACATCGTCGGTGAAGACCATCGAAGCGGGCGAGCTGATGGTGTTGAGGAAGCGCACGGCGCGGTGGAAAATCTCGTCGGGCGCGCCCTTGAGCTTGAAGCAATGGGCGGCGACGATCGAGCGGTCGGCGGCGACCGGGTGAACCACGCGAAGCTGGTGGAACTGCGCGTTGACGACGAGGTTGGGGTAGATGATGTTGTTGAAGCGGTCGAGGAGGATGATTTCCTCGGCGCGCGCCTCGCCGCAGCGCGCCGCCAGCGCCGCGCGATAGCGGGCGCGGACGGGATCATCGCTGTGCGGCGCGATGATGCCGGCGCGGTAGAAGCCGCTCATGTAGCTGTGCCCGGCATCGAAGCCGATGAGCTCGACGTTCTCCCACTCGCGCCGGCTGAAGCCGTTGGCCCGCAGCATCTCGCGGGTCTGGCCATCATCATAGGCGGCGCTTGCCACGGGCGAATTGCCGGCGACGCTGACCGAAGATTCATGGACGAAGCCCGGATGAAACACGTCGTTCGCGTTCTCGTGATGGATCTTCCAGTTGCCGCGGTATTCCCATTGGAAGCTGTTGTCGGAGAGCTCGATCTCGCCCGCCGGAGCGCGGTCGATCAGATTGTCGAACGCGTCCGTCATCGAGCCCAGATGCTCGCGCAAGGAGGGCCCGTCGGCGGCGAGGCTGGCGAAGACGAAGCCGCGGTAGCTCGCGACCCGCGGCGCCCGCGCGAGATGATTGGCCGGATCCTCGAGCCGGAACGAAGCGGGATAGCTCTGCCGATACGGCACGCCTTCGAGTGCGCCGTCCGGGCCGTAGCTCCAGCCGTGATAGGGACAGGTGAAGGAGCGGCTGTTGCCGCGCGGCGCCATGCAGAATCGCGCGCCGCGATGGGCGCAGCGATTGAGCAGCGCGAACAATCCCCCGTCGGGATGACGGGTCACCACGACCTCGTGGCGCCCCATGCGCGCGCGCGCGAAGTCGCCGTGATTCCTGAGCTGGCTCTCATGCGCAACGTAAAGCCAGGCGCGGCCGAAGATGCGATCCATCTCCAGCGCGAAGATGGCGGGATCGGTATAGACACGCCGGTGGACGCGATCGGGCTTCACCAGCCCGCGGAGTTCCTCGATGGTGATGCTTGCCATGGCGTGACGCCCGCCGCGTTACCACGTGCGGCAAGTATCCCGCGCCGCGGCTCCGAGTGTCAAAGTCGAATCTTGTTCGGTTATAGGCTTGGCGATATCATCCGCGGCGCTGGCGCGCCGTCACCAGCGAGGGGCCGGCAATCATGGCACGGAGCCGTCATCGTCGAAGATTTGCCGCGCCCTGTGTCGGAGCGCCGGCGTGAAGGCGCCCGCCTTCGCCTATGCCCGTCCCGCCACGCTCGAAGCGGCGCTTGCTCTGCTCGAGCGCCACGGCGAGGAGGCGCAAATTCTTGCCGGCGGCCAAAGCCTGATGCCGTCGCTCGCCTTCCGTCTGTCCGCGCCGGCAATCCTTGTCGACATCAATCGCATCGCGGCGCTCCAGGGGATCGAGCGGCAGGGCGATGACATCCGCATCGGCGCGCTCACGCGCCATGCCGAGGTCGAACGTTCCGACATCGTGCGCGCGGATCTGCCGCTCATCGCCGCGGCGATCAGCCATGTCGCGCATCCCGCCATCCGCAATCGCGGCACCTTCGGCGGCAGTCTCGCGCTCGCCGACCCGGCCGCGGAGCTGCCGGCTTGCGCCGTGGCGCTCGAAGCGCGTCTCGTGCTCGCGAGCGCGGCCGGGCGCCGCACCGTCGCCGCGCGCGATTTCTTCCGCGGACTGTTTCAGACCGACCGCCGGCCGCAGGAAATCCTCATCGAGGCCTTGATCCCGCGGCAGCGGGCGGGGCAGCGCAGCGTCTTTCTCGAACTGAGCCGCCGGCATGGCGATTTCGCGGTGGCGGGCATCGCCTGCCAGGCCGATTTCGCAGCCCACCGGCTCGCCGCACTCCGGCTCGTCGTCTTCGGCTCGGAGCCTTATCCGCGGCTCGCGCGCCACGCCGCGGCCGCCGCCGGCGCGGCCGCCCCGGGCGATCTCGGCGAGCTTGTGGCGGAAGCGCTCGCTCGTGACCTCGACCCGATCGAGGACCAGCACGGCGGCCGCGCGATGAAGCGGCACTGGGCGCAGCTCCTGGCGCGCCGCGCGATGGCACAGCTTGCCGTCGCGTGAGAAGACCATGATTCGCGACGACGAGGCGGCGACGGAGCGGCGGATCACCTGCTCGGTGAATGGCGAGCGGATCACCGCGACCGTGCCAGTGCGGCAGCATCTCGTCGATTTCCTGCGCGAGGAGCTCGGCCTCACCGGATCGCATATCGGCTGCGAGCATGGCGTCTGCGGCGCCTGCACCCTGCGCTTGGACGGCGTGCCCGTGCGCGGCTGTCTCATTCTCGCGGTCCAGGCCGACGGGGCCGCGGTCGAGACCATCGAGGGTCTGACCGAGAGTGGCGAGATCGCCGAGCTGCAGCGGATCTTCGTGGCGCGCAACGCGCTGCAATGCGGCTTCTGCACGCCGGGCATGCTGATCACCGCGGCCGAGCTGCTGCGCCGGCCGCGCCCGATGACGCGCGCGGCGATCCGCGAGCACGTCGCCGGCAATTACTGCCGCTGCACCGGCTACCAGGCGATCGTCGACGCCATAGCAATGGCGATCGAGGCGCGGCTCACGGCGGAAACGGGAGGCGGCGATCGCTAGCGAGCGCCATCCGGCCTTCCCCACAGGCGCGCCCATCGGCGACAGCGTGGCGCGGCCCAATGCCGCTTATCTCGCCGCGGGAAGCGGCTGCTACACCGACGACATTCAGTTGCCGCGCCTCGTGCATGTGGTCTTCCTGCGCAACCCTTTGCCGCATGCGCGCTTCAGCGCGATCGACACCGCTGCAGCGGCGGCGATGGAAGGCGTGATCCGGATTTTCACCGGCGCCGACATCGCGAAACTCTGCCGGCCGATGCGCGCCGAGCTGCGCAATCTGCCGCAGCACAAGCCGATCGCGCAGATGCCGGTCGCGATCGACGAGGTCGCCTGGCAAGGCGAGCCGGTCGCCGCCGTGGTCGCGCACAGCCGCGCCGCGGCCGAGGACGCCGCCGAACGCATCGAAATCGATTGGGAGGAGTTGCCCGCCATCGCCGATCCTGGAGCGGCGCTCGAGCATGGCGCGCCGCTGGTCCACAGCGCGCTGGCGAGCAATCTCGCCTTCGTCACGCGCATCGAAAACGGCGATTGCGACGGCGCCTTCGCGGCGGCGGTCAAGACCGTCGCGCGTGATTTCGATTTCGGCCGATTGGCCGGCGTGCCGCTCGAGCCGCGCACGATCATCGCCGACTACAATCCGGCGGATCGGTCGCTCACCGTCTATCAGTCGCATCAGTCGCCGCATCTGATGCAGGAGATCTTCGCGACGCATCTCGGGCTGCCCCAGCACAAGGTGCGCGTGATCGCGCGCGATGTCGGCGGCGCCTTCGGCATCAAGCTGCACGCCTATGGCGACGAGATGGCGGTGGCGGCGATCGCCATGATCCTGGGCCGGCCGGTGAAATTCGTCTGCAACCGGCTCGAGGCCTTTCAATCCGACGCCCAGGCCCGAGAATGCCGGGTGTCCGGCCGCATGGCCATCGACGGCGACGGCCGCATCCTCGCCATCGACGCAGAGCTTCTTCTCGGCATCGGCGCCTATTCGATTTACCCGCGCACCGGTTTGGGCGACGGCATCCAGGCGGCGAGTTTTCTCGGCGCGCCCTATAATCTCGCCGCATTGCGCGCGTCGCTCCGCGTGGCCTATCAGAACAAGGTTCCCGCCGGGGCCTTTCGCGGCGTCGGCCAGCCGCTCGCCACCGTCGTCACCGAGCAGCTCGTCGATGACGCTGCCGCTGCCATCGGCCTCGATCCGCTCGAGCTGCGCCGGCGCAATTATCTCCGTCTCGATCAGCTCCCTGGCACCAGCCGCGGCGGCTTGAGGCTCGGGGCGCTCTCGCTCGGCGCTTGTCTCGACAAGCTCGCGAGCCTCATGGACTACCCGCGCCTGCGCCAAGAGCAAAGGGAATTGCGGGCCCGCGGCATCCATCGCGGCATCGGCATCGCCACCTTCATTGAGCAGACCGCGATCGGCGCCACGCTTTACAGCGCCGCCGGCCTTCCCATCACCACCCAAGATTGCTGCAGCCTGCGCATGGAGCCCTCGGGCGTCGTGCGCTGCGCAGTCGGCTGCACCGACCAGGGACAGGGCACGCTCACCGGCATCGCGCAGATCGTCGCGGGCGTGTTGGGCGTGCCGATCGAGGATGTCGCCGTCAGCGCCGGCGACAGCGCGGGGCCGCAGGGCGGCGGCGCCTGGGCCTCGCGCGGCTTGTCGATCGGCGGCGAGGCGGCCTATGCCGCCGCAAGCGATCTGCGCCGCAACATCTTGGAAATCGCCGCCGCGGTGCTGCAAAGCAGTGCCGAGCGGCTCGACCTGCGGGACCGCTCCATCGTCGATGCCGCCGACGGCGCGCCGCGCCTGACGCTCAAGGAATTGTGCGCGCTCGCCTATTACCGCCAGGATTTGCTGCCGCCCGGCGGCGCGCGGGAACTCGCGGTCACCCGCCAGTACACGCCGCGCACCGATCCGTATTTCGTCGCCAACGGCGTGCAGGCGAGTTATCTTGAAGTCGATGTCGACAGCGGATGGATTCGTCTGCTCGGCCATTGGGTCGTCGAGGATTGCGGGCGCGTGATCAATCCGCTTCTCGTGGACGAGCAGATTCGCGGCGGCGTGGTGCAGGGATTGGGAGCGGCGCTGTTCGAGCACTGCATCTATGATTCCGAGGGGCAGTTGCTGACCGGCAGTTTGGCCGACTATCTGGTGCCGATGGCGGCGGAGATGCCGGACATCGTCGTGGCGCATGTGACGACGCCGCAATCCGGCACGGCGCTCGGCATCAAGGGGGTCGGCGAGGCCGGCACGGTCGGCGCCTCGGCGGCGGTGTGGTGTGCGGTCAACGATGCGCTGCGCCCGCTGGGCGCACGCGTTTCGCGGCAGCCCTTCACCCCCCAGATCGTCCTGGAGGCGTTGGGCAGAGTGAGCGGCACGGGAAGTTGAGCGGTCGATTCAAACAAACCAATGGAGGGGCGGGTATGACAGGGAAACTTTTGGCGGGTGCGGCGTTCGGCGTTGCGCTCGCGCTTTCGCAGGCGAGCTTCGCCGCCGATCCCGTGAAGATCGGCTTCTCGATCGCGAAGACCGGCTTGTTCGCGGCCGGCACGGGATCGCAATGGGACACCTATCAATTGTGGAAGGACGAGGTCAATGCGCGCGGCGGTCTCGACGTCAAGGGCGTCAAGCGGCCGATCGAATTCGATTGGTATGATGACCAATCCGATCCCGGCAAGACCGTCCAGATCTACGAGAAGCTCATCACCGACGACAAGGTCGATCTGCTTTTGGCGCCGTGGGGGACGCCGATGCACATTGCGGTCGCCGGCGTGCTCGAGCGCTATCACTTCCCGATGATCGGCGATTCCGCCGCGTCCTCGAAGCTGCGCGACATCAAGCCCGGCAATATCTGGTTCACCACGGCGGTGATGCCGGACCGCTTCGCTCCCGCGGTCGCGGCGGCGCTCAAGGCCAACGGCGTGAAGCAAGTGGCGGTGCTGACGGCGCAACTGCCCTTCTCGCTCGAGGTCAAGAGCTATCTCATGCCGGCGCTGGAGAAAGCCGGCATTCCAGTCAAGGTCAACGAGGAATATCCACCCGCGATCAAGGACATGACGGCGCTGCTCACGAACGTAAAGAACGCCGCGCCGGACGCCGTCCTGGTCTTCTCCTACCCCTCGGACACCGCGGTCTACATGAAGCAGGCGCGCGAGCTCGGCATCGCCGCGCCGTTCCAGTTCGTCATGATCGGCGTCACCGACGACTGGTTCCTGAAGCAGTTCGGCGCCGCCGCCGACGGCATCGTCACCATGGGCCACTGGACGCCCGAGCGCAAGGAATGGCCGAAAGGCAAGCCGTTCTTCGACGCTTACGAGGCGAAGTATCACGAGGCTCCGGATTATCTCGACGCAGCCCTCGCCTATATGAGCTGCGAGATTCTCGAGCAGGCGGTCGCCAAGGCGGGGCTCGACAAGGACGCGCTGCGCCAGGTCATCGCAACCGACACCTTCGAGACCATCAACGGCCCGGTCAAGTTCGAGGGCGTGCAGAACGTCATCACGCCGCCCGGGCTCTTGCAGATCCAGGGCACCAAGATGGAGCTGATCTGGCCGCCCGATTTCGCCACCGCGAAATTCAAGCCGAAGCCGGCATGGCCCGCTAACTAACCGTCAATCCGCCCCATCCCCGCCGGCGCTCGCGGCGCCGGCGGGGCGCTCAAGGGACGCGCGTGCAGATTCTTCTGTCCGGGCAACTGCTCTTTGCGGCGCTGGTGACCGGCGCGGTCTACGTGCTGGTCGCGTTCGGCCTCAACCTCGTTTACGGCACCTTGCGGCTCTTGAACGTGGCGCATGGCGAGATCGTCATGGTCGGGGCCTATACGAGCTTCTGGCTTTTCACCCTCGCCCACATCTCGCCGCTCATCTCGCTGTTCGCCGCCATCGCTCTCGCCGCGGCGCTCGGCGCGGCAATCTATCTCGGATTGGTGCGCCGGCTGTTCGCCTCGCCACGGCTCCTCCAGCGGCTCGAGGCCAATTCGCTGTTGCTGTTCTTCGCCTTCTCGATCGTGCTGCAGAATGTAGCGGCGCTGCTGTTTCAGCCGACGCCCAGGGCGTATCAATATCTCGACCGGGTGATCCAGCTCGGCAATGCGTCGGTCACCGAGAACCGGCTCGTCATCCTGATCGTGGCCGTGGTCCTGTGCATCGCCATCATCCTCTTCCTGCGGCTGCACATTTATGGCCTGGCGATCAAGGCGCTCATTCAACACCGCGAGGCGGCGTCGGTCGTCGGCATTGACGTCGAAAAGGTGCAGCTGCTGAGCTTTTGCTTGGGCTTCGGCCTCGCCGCATTGGCCGGCTCGCTGCTCAGCATGACCGAGCAGATTTCGCCCTTCATGGGCTTTCCCTACACCATCGCCGCCTTCGTCGTCGTCATCCTCGGCGGCCTCGGCAATCTCGTCGGCGGCATGGTCGCTAGCCTCCTGCTCGGCGTGATCGAGACCTATGGCGTGGCCTTCACCTCGTCGAGCCTGCGCTCGGTGCTGATCTACGGCATCTTCATCCTGGTCCTCATGATCCGGCCGCAGGGCCTGCTCGGGTCGCGGATGATCGTGCGATGAGGCGGCCGCTCGCCCTGGCCGCCTGGCTTGGTCTGATCGCGGCGGCGGTGCTAGTGCCGCCGCTGCTCGGCGATTACGGCGTCGCGGTGGCGCTGTCGCTGGCGATGTGGGTGGCGCTCGCCGAGAGCTGGATCGTGCTCTCCGGCATGACCGGCTACGTCTCGCTCGGACACGCCGTGTTCTATGGGCTCGGCGCCTATGTCGGCGTGCTGCTGTGGAACACGGTGCCGAGCGGATTTGCGATCATCGCGGCCGGAATCGCCAGCGGCGGCTTTGCAGTCATCATCGGCTATCCGGCACTACGCGTGCGCGGACCCTATTTCGTCATGCTCACCTTCGGCGTGGCGGAGCTGGTCAAATACGTCGTCATCGACCTCGAAGCCGGGCTCGGCGTCTTCAGCCGCCTCATTCTGGGCGGGCCGTCGGTCATCGTCCTTTACTATGTCATGCTCTGCCTGGCCGCGGCGGCGACCGCCATCACCTTCCTGGTCGGACGCTCCCGCTTCGGCTATGCGCTCCGCGCCATCCGCGAGAACGAGGCGGCCGCGGAGACCATCGGCATTGCGGTCGGACGCTTCAAGCTCGCAGCCTTCGCCCTCTCGGCCGTGATCCCCGGCATGGTCGGCGCGGTGGCGGTCGCGCGCTCGACTTATTTCGAGCCGCTGTCCGCCTTCGATCCCGTGGTCTCCTTCACCATGGTCACCATGGCCGTCATCGGCGGCAGCGACGATTTGCGCGGGCCGCTGTTGGGGGCGGCCTTCCTGGTCGGACTGAGCGAGCTGCTGTGGGCCAACGCGCCGCAGATCTACATGATCATTTTGGGCGTCCTGCTCGCGATCTTCGTCCTCTTCGCGCCCGAGGGCATTGCCGGACGCCTCTTCGTCCCGGCGCGACGGGCGGTGTCATGACCTTGCTCGCGGTGCAGGCGCTCTCCAAATTCTTCGGCGGCCTGCAGGCGCTCAAGGACATCAGCTTCGCCGCCCGCGCCGGCGAGATCCTCGGCATCATGGGCGCCAATGGCGCGGGCAAGACGACGCTGTTCAGCCTGATCGCCGGTCACGAGCGCCCGAGCCGCGGCGCAATCCGGTTCGAGGGAAGGCGGATCGACGGCATGCGCCCCGACCGGATCTGCCGCGCCGGGATCGTCCGTACCTTCCAGATCGTTCGGCCGTTCTCGGCCATGTCGGTCTTGGACAATGTGCGCACGGCGGCGCTGTTCGGCCGCCGGCAGGAACGCAGCCATGCGCGCGCGACGGCGCAGGCGCGCGAGATTCTGGCCGAGCTCGGTCTGGCCGACCGGGCCGAGGATGCGGCCGCGACGCTGACCCTGTCTGCGCAGAAGCGGCTCGAGATCGCGCGCGCGCTCGCCACCGCGCCGAAACTCATCTTGCTCGACGAAGTGATGGCCGGCCTCACCGCCACTGAGATCAACGAGTTCCTGGCGGCGATACGGCGGATCAAGGAGCGCCGCGATCTCACCATTCTCGTGGTCGAGCACGTCATGCAGGCGCTGATGCAGCTTTCCGACCGGGTGGTGGTGCTGCATCACGGCGAGCTGATCGCCGAAGGGACACCCAAGGCGGTCGCCGAGGATGAGCGCGTGATCGCGGCCTATCTCGGGCAGCCGACATGAACGCGGCGATGCTCGAGATTCGCGATCTCGTCGCCGGCTATGGCGACGTGCTCGCCTTGCACGGCGTGTCCTGCCGGATCGAGCGCGGCCAGATCACCGCGCTCCTGGGCAGCAACGGCGCCGGCAAGAGCACGCTGCTCAAGACGCTCGCCGGGCTGTTGCCGCCGCGGCGCGGCGCCATCCTGTTCGAAGGCGCGGAAATCGGCCGCACGCGCAGCCATTGGCGGGTCGAGCTCGGCATCGTGCTGGTGCCGGAAGGGCGCATGATCTTCCCCAATATGAGCGTCGAGGAAAATCTGCGCATCGGCGCCTTCGCGCCCCATGCCCGCAGCCAGTCGAGCGAAGGCCTGGACCGGGTCTACGCCATGTTTCCGCGCCTCGCCGAGCGCCGGCGTCAGCACGGCGGCACGCTCTCGGGCGGCGAGCAGCAGATGCTGGCATTGGGCCGCGGCCTGATGGCGCGGCCGCGGCTCCTGTTGCTCGACGAGCCGAGCCTGGGCTTGGCGCCCTTGGTGGCGCAGGCGATTTGCGACACGATCCAGGCGCTGAAATCCGCCGGCCTGACCATCGTGCTGGCCGAGCAGGACGTGCGGCGGACGCTGACCATGGCGGACCAGGCCTATGTGCTCGAAAGCGGCCGCCGCGTCATGGCCGGGACCGGCGCCGAACTGCTCGCCGATCCCAAGATCAACAGCGCCTATCTTGGAATTTGAGTTTGTTTGAGCGATTGATCGGTTCAAAAGCGTCATGCGCGGACTTGTTGCGCGCATCCACCTGTGGGAAGACAAACGAAGACGTGGATGGCCGGCACAGAGGCCGCTCAAGAATTTCTTCGGGCTGCTGGTCAATTCGCGCTTCGGCATCGCCGCGAGCATCCGGCCGCGGTCCGGAACTCCTATTTCGCCGTTCAGGTCAAAGAGGCCGAGCCCGGCATTTGAGCCCGGGCTTGGCGCAGCAGCGCGCCGAGCGGTGCGGCGCTGGCGGCGTCGGCGAAGCGCTCGAGGAGATCCTCCAAGCGAACGACATCCGCCACCGGCAAGGCGCGCACGGCGAGGCTGCGGAATTTTTGGCCGAGACGCGCGGCATCGGCCGCCGCCGCCTCGCCCGATGCAGCGAAGCGCCGGCCGTCGCGGAGCTCGATCTCGAGCGCGGCGCCGAAGCCGGCAATGCCTGGATCAGCCGCATAGGTGACCCGGCGCGCCAGCGCCGCCGCTTCCGCGCGCCCCAGTTTCGGCGGCTCCAGGGTCTCGATCCCGACGCTGCCGTCGATGAGTGCCGAGGCGAGCTGATAGGGCAGGCTCGCAATCGCCTCGAGCTTGGTCGGCGGATTTGGTTTCTCGGCCGCGGGCTCGCACACGATCGGCACCGCCCAGGGCGCGACCGCGCAATGAATACGCGTCACCGCCGGCGCTTCGATCCCATGGCGGCGGCGCAACTCCAAGGCGAGATCGATATAGGGCTGGATGACGTGCGCGCAGGGATAGAGCTTGAACAGCGCCGTGTCGCCGAGCCAGCGCTCGCCCAGACCGTCCTCGGTGTCATCGAGGCTGACGGGAGTGCCCGCGAGAAAGGCGGCATAGAGATTGTGCCGGCCATCGAGCGCGCCGAGCGGCCCGCGAAAGCCGCCCGCCGCCAGCTGCGCCGCCAGAATGCCGCCGAACCCGCCCCAGCCGAGATGCAGCCATTTCGACCATGACCCGTCCGCGATGAAGGCGAAGAGCCCGCCCGACATGCTGGCTGCGAGCCCGACCGCCGACGCCGAAGCCGTGGCCGGCAAGCGCATGAGACGCCCGGCGACGAAGGCGGCGGCGATCGGCGCGAATATGCCGGAGGGATGAAAGCCGCGCTGGTGAAAGCCGCGGCCGCCGACCCGCGCCAGCCGCGCCGCGATCTCGTAGCCGCCGGCAATCGCCGTCAGGATCTCGGCGCCGCTGGCCTTCAACTCCTCGCCCATGCCAAGCGCCACCGGCACGATCACGCTGCCGGGATGGACCACGGAATCGGGAAAGGTGTCGTCGTAATCATGGCAATGGGCGGCGACGCCGTGGGCAAGCGCCGCCCATCCCGCCGGCACCTTGCCGGCGCTGCCGACCAGGCTCGCGCCGCCCGCGGCGCCCTCCTGCCCGACCCGCTGCCGCACGATCGCGGCTGCCGGCGTCGCGAAGCCGCCGAGGATGAGGCCGATGGTGTCGAGGAGGCGAAGCTGCGCGAGATCGCGCTGGCGCTTCGGCAGCGCTTGCCATTCGAGCCCGGCAAACCACGCCGCCAGGCGCAGGGCAAGCGGCTCGTCGGTCTCGCCTGCCGTCACCGCCCGCCCCGCATGCCCGTGCCGCGCCGGATCAGGTCGCGGCGGTATAGACCAGCTTGTCGAAGCCGCGCTCTTTGGCGTAGTCGTCGAGGCCCCAGCGCTTGACCTGCGCGAAGACCTCGTCGAATTCGCTCTTGGGGATCGGCTGATAGACGAAGATCTCGCCGCGGCCAAAGCGGCTGAAATCCCAGGCGCGGTTCTGGAACTCGAGCGGCACCGAATGCCGCCACAGAGGCAGGTATTTCGGCAGATCGGCCGCGAGTGTGCGCTCGGCGCGGTCGAGCGCGCGGAGATAGCCATGGACGGCGGCGGGCGATGCGCTATCGGGGACCCACCACACCGTATGGAAGGTGTTCTCCATGATCTTGCGCAGGCCGAGCTGCTCCGCCATCGCGATCTGCGGCGGTAGAAGGCTCGCCGCCTCGACCTCGCCGCCGATGAGCGCCGTCAGCCGCGCGCCGAAGCCGCCGACATTCACCGTCCTGATATGCTCGAGCGGCAGATACGGCTCGAGCCGATAGGGCACGTTGAAATGGCTGCCGGCGCGCATGCCGACGGCGATGGGCACGTCGCGCAGATCTTCGGGCGTGCGGATGCGGGAATCGGCGCGCACGAAGATCGCCCAGGGCGAGATGCCGTAGCAATCGCCGACGAACCGGCCCATCCCCGCCGCGGCGTTGCAGATGCTGCCCCAGGCGCAGGCGCTTTGCAGCACCGCCTCGCCTTCGGCATAGGGCTTGTCCTGCGGCCGGTCGCGATAGGCGAGATCCTTCCAGCTCGACTGCGTGCCGCGAAACGTCTTCCAATCGAATTCGACCGCAAGGCCCTCGGCGGCGAAATAGCCCTCCTCCATGGCGACGAAATCGTTGAGGCCCATCCCCTTGGGCGCGATCTTCACCGGCAACAGGCGCGTGGTCATGGCGCGTTCCTCCCTGGGAGTGCTCTCATTCGGCCGCGGCGCTTGCCTTCCCGGCGTTGCGCTCGAGCCGGGAGATCAGCATGTCCGTCGACACGATGTCGCCGAAGGTCAAATAGAAGGCGCTGAGCGAGGCGTTGTGGTCCTCGTCGGTCATCGCGGCGTTGCCGTCGGTCACCATGATGGTGCGGAAATTGAGCATCATGCCGTCGCGTGCCGTCGATTCGCAGCACACATTGGTCACGGTGCCCGTCACCGCGATGGTGTCGATGCCGCGCCGGCGCAACACCTCCGCCAGATCCGACGAGCCCTGAATGAAGGCGCTGAAGCGCTGTTTTTCGACGATCGCATCTTCCGGGCGCACTTCGAGATCCGCCCACAGCTCATGGCCCTTGCTGTCCTTGGTGAGCGCGGCGATGCGCGCGGCGCTGCCGCGCGGTCCGGCAAGCTCGTAATAATTCGACCAGTCCGCGAGCGACTGCTCCTTCCAAATGGTCTTGATCCAAACGACGGTCCCGCCGGTCGCACGAAAGACTCGGGCGAGGCGATTGATGTTGGGAACGATGTCCTGCGCCGTCTCGCACAGCGCATGGGCAATTCCGGGCAGCATGAAGGCGTTCTGCATGTCGACGACGACGAGCGCGGTCTTGGCCGGCACCAAATCCTCGTAAGCCTGCTCCTTGCCCCGGCGCCGGACGACGCGATCGACGACGGACTGCGGTATCGACACTTTGTGCATGGCTGTCTCCCCGAGAGCGCCCGGCAAGGACGGGGCCATCGCGGCCTTGGCCCCATGCCTTGGCGCCGGAGCGTTACTTCCGGCGGTTACAAGCGGCGGCGGGGCGCGGGGCGCTTCATCCCGCTGGCTTTCCGGCGCTGGCTCCTCGCCGCCGCGCTCACCGGCCGCGGCCAGGACGAAGTCTAGCGCGGATGCTTAGCCGAAGCCAAGGATCGCCGCGCCGGGGCAATGGCTCAGTCCGAGCCTTACCCGACCTTCAGCGGCTGCTCGCCTCAATAGAGCCCGGGAATAAGGCGCGACGTGCGGGCGCAATAGGCGTCGTACTCGCTGCCGAACCGCGAGCGCAGCAGCGCCTCTTCCGCGCGTATGCGCGCGACGAGCGGCAGAATGATGATCGCCGTGAGCAGTACGCCGGCTCCCGAACGAAAGGCGAGCGCCCAGCCCAGCGCGTTGATGAGCAGCCCTAGATAGCTCGGATGGCGGATGACGGCGTAGACACCCGTCTTGACCAGCGTGTGGCCGGGCTGGATGGCCACCAACCCACTGAACCGACGACCGAGCACAAAGACCGGCCAGATCCGCAGCACCCCGCCCACAGCGAAGAGAACGACGCCAAGCCAGCGCGCGGTATTCCCGTCAATGGTCCAGAACCCCATCCGATCGGTGAAGGCCGGCAGATAGGCGTCCAGCAGCCCAATCAGCGCGAACGCTCCGATGACCCAACGGTTGCTGCGATCCTCGCGCTCGCCGGGGCTCAGGTTTCCGCCACTCAAAAGCGCTGCGCCAGACAACGCGAAGACGACGATCGCAAGGACGATCAGGGACGGGTGGGAAAAGAAAGCGGCAAACCCGCCCCAGCCGAGGACAGCGAGCCCGAGATAGGCAAGAGTCGCCACTATAGTAATGAACGCCAATGCGGGTGTGCGCGTCATGGCCGCCTCGCTTAGACGATCCCTCGTTGTACGCCCGATGGCTGCTCTTCAGACAGCGGACGCCGCCCGAACGGATCCTGCCGCGCCTGAGACATGCCGCCCACGCGTGCTTCCACCGATCCACCCGGTCGAAGCGCTGCCGGAACACGAGCCGGGCGCGGATTGCGGTGAGCTGGCGGGCGCGGCGGCGCGCGGCTATTGCGTAGGCTTCCGCCGTGCGGTCACGAAGACTTCCAGGGCGGCCTGGAATTCGGCAACGTCGCCCTCGGGCACATCGGCGCCACACTCGTAGCAGCGATTGGTCATGCGATCGAACCAGCGGCAGCCGCATTCATTGCAAGCCAGTTCGGGCGCGCCGGTCGGATTGTAGAAGATCATGTCCCCGCCCTATCCATTCGCCGGTCAGCGACACGCGCCCATGAAGGCGAGCCCCAGCGAGTCCAGGAACTCCTCATAGCCGAGTTCCAGCAGCGTGGCCCGGGGCTTGACCACGTAAAGGAGCGTCTCTCGGCGCCGAACCTTGCGCTTCAGGTCGGCCAACGGCGCCGGATTGGCGCGATCGTGCAGTCGGCCGAGGGTCTCGCCATCGGCGACGAAGAGAAGGTCCACCGCGGCCTGCTCGAAGCCGGGAAAGCACCGATAGTCCGCCACCATGCCGTTCCCGGTCGCTTCCCAGACCAGCATCATCGCCGCCGGCGATTCGAAATCCTCCTCCGGCAACAGCCCGATGCGCGAGCCCGGCAGCATGCCGGCAAAGATCGCGGAATGGCGGTCGAGCAGCGCCTGCCAACCGGCGATGTCGAGCGCCGCGCGCCCCTCCGCCTTCGCATCCATGCCCACCCCCTAAAGCCGGCAGCCGAGCCGGTAGCCGTCGTGAATGGCCTGCGTCAGGCCGCGCGGCACCATGGCGTCGCCGCAACCATGAAGCTCGTCGATCGACCATTCGAGCTCGGCGAACAGCTCCTGGTTGCCGCGCGCCGGCGATGCGGCGATGACCATATCTGCCGGCAGCGTCGTCTCACGGCCCTTGGCGTCGATCACCGTCACGCCGTCCTTGGCAATGCGGGTGACGCGGCAGCCGGTCATGGTCGGGATTTCCAATTCATCGATCCAGGCGGAGTGGCGCCACTTCCATGTCGGCATGACGTCGCCGGCAATGCGCCGCTCCCGCTCGACGACGACGACCTCGGTGCCGGACGATTTGAGAGACTCGGCGAGAGTGAGCCCGATCTTGCCGCCGCCGAGCATTACGACGCGCCGCCCTGGCTGCCGTTTCCCCAGCGCGACGTCCATGGCCTCGACCAGGAGGCCCTCCTCCTCCGGAGCGGGCAGCGCCTGCAAATCCACCCGCGCGCCCGCGGCGACGACGGCAGCATCGAATTGGTGAAGAACGCTGCGCATCATCTTGGGATCGACCACGGTGCCGAGCCGCACCTCGATGCCGAGCTTCGTCGCCATGACGCGATAATACTCGGCGACGCTCGCGAGATCGTCCTTGTGCGCGAGATCATGCGCGGCATAGCCGAGCAGGCTGCCGCCGATCCGCTCGCCGCGCTCGTAGACGATGACATGATGCCCGCGCCGGGTCGCGGCGATGGCGCATTCCATGCCCGCCGGACCGGCGCCGACGATCATGATCTTCTTGCGCACCGCGGCCGGCGTGATCTGGTATTCGGGCTCGACCTCGTGGCCCAGCGCCGGGTTCATCGTGCAGGTATAGGGCAGATCGCGAAACAGCCGGGACAGGCAGTTGAGCGAGCCGATGCACCGCTTGACCTCGTCCAGGCGCGCTTCCGCCGCCTTCTTCACCAGATCCGGGTCGGCCAGCAGCGGACGGCACACTTCCCAGAAATCGAATTGCCCCTCGGCGATGCAGCTGTCGGCCATGATCGGATCGGGCAGACGGGTACCGAAGGCAATCGGCGTGTCGGGCAGCAGCTGCTTCGCCCGAACCGCGAGCCGGTTCCAATGGCCCGGCGGCACGTCCCGGCCGATCGACGAGTCGGGAGCCTCCTGCCACCCCACGGTAACGCTGATCATGTCGGCGCCACACTCCGCCGCCTGCTGGATCAGCGCGTAGCACTCGTCCTCGTCATTGCCGCCCCAGCGATCCATCAGCTCCGCGCCGTTGAGCCGGACGACGAGCGGGTGGGCGCCGCCCATTGCCGCCTTGACGGCGTAAATCAGCTCGCGCATGAAGCGCCCGCGATTGACGGTCGAGCCGCCGTATTCGTCGGTGCGGCGATTGGTGAATTTCGAATTGAAGGTGGCCATCAGGTAGCCCATGAAGCTGGTGATCTCGGTGCCGTCGAACCCGGCCTTGATCGCTCGCTTCGCCGCCTCGGCGTGCTGCTCGATGGTTTCGCGGATCTGCTCCTTCGTGATCTCGCGCGGCGGCCGGAAATGCGGCAGCGTCTGCGGCACGACGGAGGGCTGGATGCAGTAGCCGAGATCGATGCCGCCATAGCGCCCGGCATGCAGGATCTGCTGGATGGCGATGCCGCCGCCGTCATGGATGTAGCCGGCGATCTTCTCGAATTGCGGGATGAATTTGTCGTCGAAGAGAGCGATCTGGCTGAAATAGGCCTTGCCCTCGCCGAGCGGGTCGGGATAGGCGCCCTGGTTGGTGATGATGCCGCAGCCCGTGCCGGCGATCACCTTGGTCCGCGCGAGCTCGCGCTCGGTGATGAAGCCGTCGCGGGTGTTGTAGTTGGAGACGCAGCAGGCGCCGTACTTGACTCGGTTCTTGAGGGCGAACCCGGCCCAAGTGACGGGCTCGAACAGATGGGGCAGTTGCGTCTCGCCGGGCCGTTGCGTCATGGACATCACCTCGTCTCTCTGTTTTGCGCGCGTTCCGCCGCGAGCTTCTGCGCGATGATTGCGCGCAGCTCGCGGCGCAGGATCTTGCCGGCCGGGCTCAGCGGGAAGCCGTCGACCAGCTCGAGCCGCTCGGGGAGCTTGAATTTCGCGATCTGTTGCCGGGCGAGAAAATCGATGAGCTCGCGAAAGCCGATCGTCTGGTCGGCTTTCGGCACGACGAAGGCGCAGGCGCGCTCGCCATACACCTCGTCCGGCATCGCCACGACGCATACATTCTCGACCTTGGCGTGGGCGAGGATGAGGTTCTCGACCTCCTCCGAGCTGATCTTCTCGCCGCCGCGATTGATCACGTCCTTCTTCCGCCCCTCGGTGTAGACGTACCGGCCGACCTTGCGGGCGATGTCACCCATCCGATAGAAGCCGTCCGCGGTGAAGGCCTTGGCGTCGGCATCGGGGTCGTCGTAATAGCCGCGGATGGTATAGGGACCGCGGCAGATCAGCTCTCCCGATTGCCCATCCGGCAACTCCCGTCCTTCGTCATCGACCACCCTGATCTCGTCGTCGTCGCAGACGGGGGCGCCGGAGCTCGACAGCACCAGCTCCTCGCCATCGTCCAGCCGGGTCATATTGAGCAGTCCCTCGCCGGTGCCGTAGATCTCCTGGAAGAGGCAGCCGAACTCCTGCCGCACGCGCCGGCGCAGCTCCGGGGCGAGACGCGCGCCGCCATTCTGGATGACGTGGAGCGACCGCGTGTCGTACCGGCCGCGGCCCGGATCATTGAGCCAGCCGACGATGAGCGGCGCCGCCGCGGCGATGTGGGTGACGCTCTCGCGCTCGATGAGCGGGAGTATCACATCGGCTGCCCGGCCCGGCGCGATCACCACGGTGCCGCCATAGGCGAGCGTCGCCAGAATCCCCGGAGATGCCAAGGTGTAGTTGTGCGCGATCGGCAGCACCGCGAGGAAGACGGTGTGCTCGTTCATTCCGGCGACGCGGCCGCTGAGCTTGCAGTTGCAGACATAATCGTTATGCGTGCGCGGAATGAGCTTCGGCAAACCGGTGGTGCCGCCGGAGAGCAGCATGAGCGCGACGTCGCCGGGATCCGGCCGTGGTGCGCTCGCGCGGCCGCCTGCCGAGCCAGAGCGCAGCGTGTCGTCGAGGCTCGTCTGCCCGGCATTGGCGGGACCGGCGACGAAGACGTGGCGCAGGTGGTCGAACTCGGCGCAAAGCTGATCCGCCATGGGGCGGAAATCGAAATCGCGGATGGTCGCGGGGATGACGTAGCCCACGGCCTTCGACCGTTTCACCAGATGCCGCATCTCCGTCAGCCGGTGCGATGGCAACGCCATGACCGGGATCGCGCCGATCCTCACCAACGCCAGGAACGCGAAGACGATCTCGGGGATGTTGGGCAGGTGAAGCACCACCCGGTCGCGAGAGGCAAGCCCCGCCGCGCGGAAGCCGGCAGCCAGACGGTCGCTGGTGTCGACAAGCTCGCGATAGGTGATGCGCCGGTCGGCGAAGACCAGAGCCGGCTTGTCGGGATGGGCGCGCGCCGAGCGGCTCAGCATTTCACCGAGAGTGATGTCCTCCCAGTAGCCCCTGCGGCGATAGCGCTCGCCCAGCTCGACCGGCCATGGCGTACAACCCGGCAGCACGGAACCTCCTCTTTCACGCCTTTCGGCGGGTCGATCGCCCCACATGGTGAGCGAAATCGACTGTTGCCAAGATTATCAATCCTGGGCGAGCGGTCGCTTGATGTAGATCAGGGCCCGGACGACATTCTCCGTGTCCGCGCCGGTGGTCTCATCCCAATTTCTTGGACCAGTCCGAGCAAAAGTTTTCGAGCTAGCTTAACCGCGCGGGTCTGCGGATCGCTTGATCTGGATCAATGTTGAGCTTCGGCACGTATGATTGCTTGCGATGAGAAGGTTAAGGTTCGCGCCGCGCGAGCTCGTGGGCCGGATCCACCACGCTATGACGGTATGAGGGCGATCGATCGACGATGAGATCGATCGGGGGGATGGCTTGGAATGGCGTTCTGTCCAGCTTCCTGTCTGGAGGAGAATTCCGGGGTTGACGAACTGGCCGAGCTGGCGATCGGGTGAACACTATCGAACGCACTAGCCCCACGTTCCCCCACGCAAGCGGCAAGCGTCAAGTCGTAGAGTAGCGAGCATGGGACGAATGCTGGCGGAGCAGATCGTCAACGGTATTATCCTGGGGAGCTTGTACGCGCTCATCGCCCAGGGCTACACGCTGGTGTTCGGCGTTCTCGACAAGCTGAACTTCGCCCACAGCGAGATCTTCATGTTGGGCGGGTTCATCACCGTCGCAAGCGTGGCGCTCGGCGCGCCGGTGTGGGTGGCGCTTATCGTCGTTTTTGGCATTTCCGGGCTGCTGGGGCTCATCGTCGAGTTGGTGAGTTTCCGGAAGTTCAGGGGACGCGATGCTCAGATCACGGCCGCTCTGAGCTCGTTCGCCGTCGGACTCGTTATTATCGATCTCGTTCAAAAATATTGCGGCACCGAGCCGATTGGCCTCACCTTGCCCGCCGCCCTGCGCGTCTTCAGCATCGAAATTTTCGGCATGCGCATCGCGCTGGTGAAACTGACCATCCTCGGCATTTCGCTTTTGCTCACGCTGGGACTCCAGCTTCTGGTCGCCAAAACGGCGATCGGACGCAATATCCGAGCGACCGCGGAATCACCGAGTGCGGCCGCATTGCTCGGGATCAACGTTAAACGCACAATTCAGCAGACCTTCTTCGTCGCCTCGGCTTTGGCAGGCGTCGCCGGCCTCACGCTCGTGCTGCGCACCGGCTACGCCAGTACGGATATCGGTTTCAGCTTTGGCCTCAAGGCGCTTGCGATCATGGCGATCGGCGGCATGGGCGACCTGCGCGGCACCTTTCTCGGCGGGCTGCTGGTCGGAGTCGCCGAGGCGCTCGCATTCACAACTGGATTGGGCGAGCTTGGCGACACCGTCGTGTGGCTGTTCATGATTGTCGTCTTGCTGGTTCGACCCGCTGGCCTGTTCGGCGCGAAATGGTCCAGGGAGATGCGGGCGTGATCCAGGATTACGTGATGTTCACTGGCGTCAATATCCTGCTCGCCTGGAGCGTCTATATTATCCTTTTGTCGGGTAGTTTATCGTTCGGCAATGGCGCCTTCATGGCCATCGGGGCCTATTTGTCGGGCGTCTTGACCGTCAAATTCGCCGTTCCGCTGCTGATTGCGGTGCTGGTTGCCGGGATCCTTACCGGCTTCTTCGGCGTGCTCGTCGGATTTCCCGCGCTGCGAACGCGCGGGGTCTATCTCATCTTGGTCACGGTCGGCATCGCGGCCTCGGTGCGCACCGCCATCGAAGCGATCGATTATGTCGGCGGCGTTCGTGGCTTCGGCGGCTTGGCCGGAGCGAACCCGTGGCAGATCGCCGTCCTTGTCGCAATTGTCGGCGGCGTGCTGTGGATGGTTTCACGTAGCCCGCTCCAGCGCATTCTCGATGCCGTACGCGAGGATGAGCAAGTCGCGCGCGCGCTCGGCATCAACGTCGTGCAAGTCAAATTGGTGAGCTTCGGCACGGGAGCGGCGCTGGCGGCGATCGCCGGCGGTTTCTATGGCCATTACATGATGTTTCTGCGGCCGGACGAATTCGACATCATGCTCTCCGTCTATATCGTCTTCTATGTTATCCTGGGCGGCACCAACAATTTATGGGGGCCGGCCCTTGGGGCGGCCTTTCTAACGCTGGCGCCCGAGTTTATTCGCGGGCTCGATACCTGGCGGCCGACCGTGTACGGCCTGCTTATCGTCCTTCTCCTGCTGATCCGTCCGGAGGGCCTTCTTACGTTTCGCCTCGTCACCGCGCGAGCCGCGCATCTGCGGCGAGCGACGCGCGATAGCGACATGCCGGCGCGCAATCGATCGCCGGAAGCAAAACGATGATCGCGCGCGGCACGCCCATTTTGCAGATCGACAGCCTAAG